>DASYMJ010000330.1:0-28196 GCA_036009105.1 Thermoanaerobaculia bacterium
AAGGGGATGGAGATGAGCGCGCCGACCATGGCCAGCACGATCACCCAGCGGTGGTGCATCGACCAGTCCAGCATGCGCAGGTACGTCCGCTCGATGGAGCCGTACAGGCCGTGCTCGCGCGTGGACGTCCCATGGGCGAGATCTTCCCGGCGCAGCCAGCGCGAGGACATCATCGGCGTCAGGGTGAACGAGACCAGCAGCGACACGGCGATGGCGATGGCCATGGTGATGCCGAACGAGTTCATGAACCGTCCGACGATGCCGCCCATGAACGCCACCGGCAGGAAGACGGCGATGAGCGAGAGCGAGGTGGCCATGACCGCCAGGCCGACCTCCTTCGTCCCTTCCACCGCCGCCGCGCGAGGCGAGCGCCCCTTCTCTTCCATGTAGCGGAAGATGTTTTCCAGCACCACGACCGCGTCGTCGATGACGATGCCGACGGCGAGCGTCAGAGCCAGCAGGGTGATGACGTTCAGCGTGAAGTTCTCGTAGCGCATCGCCGCGAACGTGGCGATGATCGAGCTGGGGATGGCCACCGCGGAGATGATCGTCGGCCGCGACTTGCGGAAGAAGTAGATGAGCATCACGAATGCGAGCAGCACGCCCGCCACCCGCAACGCCACCTGCACCTTAGCCGGCGCCTCGGTGAACCGGAAGAGAAGCACGTACACGCCCAGCGTGGCGGCCACGAGCATCACGGCCGCCTTCAGCTTCGGAGAGGAGAGGAAGAACCAGACGATCAGCGCGGCGAAGAGCGAGCCGAGGATCAGGTGCTCCTTCACCGCGTGCACGGCGGCCACCACGAAGTCCGACTGGTCGCGCACGGTGCGCATCTGCCAGCCCGGCGGCAGCGCCGCCTGCAGCTCGGTGACGCGCTCCTTCAGCCGGTCGACCACTTCCACGGTGTTGGTGCCGGACTGCTTGCGGATGGAGAGCACGACCGCCGGCTTGCCGTCGACCGAGGCGATCGACTCCGGCTCGGCGACGCTGTCCTCGATGCGGGCGACGTCCCCGATCTTCACCGGATAGCCGTTCTTCGACATGATGGCCACGCTGGCGAAATCCTGCGGCCTGGTGACGCGGCCGTACGTCCGCAGCGTCACGTCGCGCAGCCCCTGCTCCACCTTGCCGCCGGGGATCTGCACGTTCTGCGATTGCAGCGCGCCGACCACCTGCGCGGTGCTCAGGCCGAGAGCGGTCAGCTTCTCCGAGTCGACCACCACGTTGAGCTGCCGCGGCCGGCCGCCGACGATCAGCACCTGGCCCACGCCGTTGATCGACTCGAGGCGCCGGCGCAGCTTCTTGTCCGCGAACTCGGTGATGTCGCGGATGGGCGCGGGGCCGGAGAGCGCGATGGCCAAGACCGGCACGGAATCGGGATCGAATTTCTGGATGATGGGAGGATCGGCATCGCGCGGCAGGTCGCGCAGGATCATGTTGACCTTGTCGCGCACTTCCTGCGCGGCCACGTCCGCGTCCTTCTCCAGCACGAACTGGACGATGACTTGGGAGACGCCTTCCGAGGAGATCGACTGCAGCTGGTCGATGCCGCTGATGGTGTTGACCGACTCCTCGATCTTGTCGGTGATGTCGGTCTCGATCTCTTCCGGCGCCGCGCCGGTCAGCGCGGTGGTGATGGTGACGGTGGGAAAGTCGACCTTGGGGAAACGGTCGACGCCGAGCTGCAGGTAGGCAAAGTACCCGACCACGACCAGGGAGAGGATGAGCACGGTCGCGAAGACCGGCCGCTTGACGCAAAGTTCTGCCAGTTTGTGCATGGTTTCTCCGAGGGCTTAGCGCGCCGCCATCTCCACCCGTGCAAACAGCCCCGGCTTGAGCCTGCCGTCGCGGTTCGGGAACTCGGTCTCCACGATGAAAGAACGCGTGGCGCTGTCGATCACGCCGCCCACCATCGTCACCTTCCCTTCGAACGTCTCTCCCGGATACGGATCGACGGTCGCCTTCACGTTCTGCCCTTTCTTCACCGTGGCCAGCGAGCGCTCCGGCACGCGGAAGCGCAGCTTGACCGGCGAGGTCTGCACCACGACGAAGGCCACGGTGTTGTCGCCGAGACGCTGGCCGACGTCGGTGCGCTTCTCCGCCACCACGCCGTCGATCGGCGAGCGAACCACGGAGTCGTTGATCTGCTGGCGGAACAGGGCCGATTGCGCCTGCGCCGAGGCCACCGCGGCGGCGGCCTGGTCGTACATCGCCTGCGAGCGGTCGTACGTCGCGCGCGGAATGGAGTCCTTGGCGATGAGGTCCTTCTTGCGCTCCAGGTCGCGGCGCGCATCCTCCTGCGCCGCCTTGGCGCGAGCCGCATCCGCCTCCGCCCGCTGCAGGTTCAGGCGCGGGTAGTCGGTCTCCAGTTCCAGCAACGCCTGGCCGCGCGAGACGCGCGCGCCTTCGTCGACGTAGACCTTCGCCACGCGGCCGGGCAGCTTCGCGGCCAGCTCGGAACGGACCGGCGAGACGAACTCGCCCGTGGCGACGATCGAGTCGCCGCTCGCGGTAGCCGTCGGGGTCATCCCGACGCCCGCAGAGGCCGAAGGATCCGTACCTTCAGGCGCGGCCGTCGTGGCGGCGCTCACTTTCCGCACATCCGCCGGCAGCGCCGGAGGCGCACTCGTGGTCGTGGCCACGGTTTCTTTCTTCGCGCAGCCGAGGATGGCGAGGGGGAGGAGGACAAGGAGAGGCAGACGCTTCATTTCGTTGATGGCTCCGTCGTATTCGCGGCGGCGACGCCGACCGCGTTCTTGATCGCGCCGGCCGCGTACCACACGCGCAGCTCGGCCACATCCCGGTTCAATGTTTCTTCCGCCACCGCCCGCCGAGCCTCGGCCAGCGAAGCCTCGGACGACGAAACGTCGAGCGAGGTCGCCTCCTGCGCGCGGTACAGCTCGAAGGACTGCTGATACTCCGCCTCCGCGGCGGCGAGCTGCTCTTTGGCCAGGCCGAGGCTGGTCTCGGCGGAGCGGAGGTCGACCAGCGCGCGGCGGACGTCTTCCCGCGCATCGGTCTTGGCCGTGTCGAGGTCGAGCCTGGCCTGCAGCTCGCGCGCTTTCGCGGCGGCGATGCGCGCCTCCACTTCGCCCGACTGCAGCAGCGGGACGTTGAAGCGGATGGCGCCGTAGCTGTAGCGGCCGGCCGGGAACTGCGTCTTCTGGTTGATGAAGCCGCCGTCGAAGGTCACCGTGGGGAGCCAGAAGCCGCGCTGCTTCTGGATCTCCAGCTCGGCGATGCGGACGTTGTTCGCCGCCAGCTGCACATCCGGCCTGACCGACTCCGCCGTGCTCACCAGCGACTCCTCGGACGGTACGGTGGGCAGCGGATGCTCCGGCCGCGCAACTTCAACGCTGCCGTCCAGATCGAGATCGGCGCGCAGCTGCGAGGCCGCCGTCTCGCGCACCTGCTGTGCCACGGCCAGCTGCCGCTGCGCGCCCTTGATCGCGGTCTCGGCGCGCAACACATCGACCTTCGTCGACTCGCCC
The DNA here is from genome assembly GCA_036009105.1 of Thermoanaerobaculia bacterium. Taxonomy (GTDB): domain Bacteria; phylum Acidobacteriota; class Thermoanaerobaculia; order Gp7-AA8; family Gp7-AA8; genus JAFAVZ01. The sequence continues at coordinate 3,492 of DASYMJ010000330.1, forward strand.
GCCTCATAGAAGGCCTGGGCCTGCGTCTTCCGCTTCTCGGCCAGCGCGATGTTGCGCTTCTCGATCTCGATGCGCGCGTCGCTGTCGACGATCTGCAGGTAGTTCGCCGCCACGCGCAGCAGCACGGCATCCTCGGTGGCGAGGACGCCGTTGCGCGCCGTCTCCACGCCGAGCTTGGCCTGCGAGTACGCGCGCAGCTCGCGGCGGCCGGCGAAGATCGGCTGGGACATCACGATGCGGTAGTTCCAGTCGTTCGCCGGCAGGATGGTGCGCGCGTCGCTGCCGCTGCCGAACGAGACTTCCTCGCTGTTGCGTTGCCCCGCGCCGCTGAGGGTGATGCGGGGCAGGACGTTGGACAGCAGCAGCCGGCGGTTCGCGTCTGCGAAGGCGATGTCGGCGCGGGAGCGCTCGATGGTGTTGTTGACCTGCATGGCCCGCTCCAGGGCCTGCTGGAAAGTGAGCGTCTCCGCGTTCGCCGCGATGGACGCCAGAAGAGTGATGCATGTGATGAAGACTCGCTTCAATGCGTGCTCCGTTTGCTCGATTTGCGCGTGCTGATGCCGCCCGTGATCACGCTGGTGATCAGCTCGACGTCTTCCGCCTCCGGGGGCGACTGATCTTCCATCACCCGCTCGATGACCAGGGCGTTGCTTCCTTCGATGATGAAGATGGCCAGGCGGTGCGGGTTCATCCGGCGGATGTCCCCCCGCTCCATCGCTTCACCGAGGGTTTGGGCCATGAGGTCGATGCGGGCGCGGTACTGGGCCTGGCAGCTGCCGCTCCGGCGCTGCCGGTCCCGCCGCTCGTCACTGAGCGTCCCCTCGGGGAGGCGGAGGGAGGCGTAGAGGCGGAAGAACTCGCGGTTTTCCCGGAAGAAGATGAACTTGGCGGCGAGGATGGCGCGCAGTTTCTCCTCGAATGACCCGGCGGTCAGCCACGCCTCGTCGATCCGTTTGTGCAGCTGGTTGATGGCGGTCTCGAAGGTCTTCTCCACCAGCTCGTCCCGGTCCCGGAAGTAGAGGTAGATGGTTCCCTTCGCCACGCCCGCCTCTTCCGCGATGTCCTGCATGGTGGCGGCGGCCATCCCCTTGCGGGCGATGACGCGCATGGCCGCGTCCTGGATGGAGTGGATACGGAACTCCTGGACCACTTCTTCTTTGGATTTGGCCGGCATAGTCAGGGCACTGAACGAGCGGTCAGTAGACCAGAATTTCCGGTCAGCATCAAGGACGGAGAGGTCAGCGGGCTGTGGCGTTGTGGTGACAATGCGAGTTGTCGGTTGTCAGTTGTCGGTTATCAGTAGGTGCTCGCCTGCCGACAACTGACAACTGATAACCCGACAACTGCCTCTTACACCCCGAACTGCCGCAAATGGTGATCGATATGCCGCCAGCCCAGCGCGCCCCAGGCGCTGCCGGAGAGCGGGCCGAACACCGGGTGCACGGGCCAGCTGCGGCCGCGGGGGGTCAGGGTCTCGAAGCGCCCGATCGACTCGCGCAGCGCGAGGGCGTCCGCCTCCCACCTCACGCTCTTGCCGCGGGTGACGATCTCGCGCGGCGCGTAGGCGGAGCGGGGAAAAGGGATCCAGTAGACGAAGAGGTGCTTGAGCGGCCAGTAGCGGAAGATCGTGCGCCGCTCGCGCGTGGCGAGCTCGCCCAGGCCCATGCGCATGCCGGCCGCGATGTGGGCCAGCATCTCCTCCGCGTTCATCCTCCCCCATTGCGGTTGCGTCTGCGGCGTGAGGCGGTCGATGCGGCGGAGAATCTCGAGGCGGGCGTGCGGATCCCAGAGCGACTTCATGTCCCCTCAGCTACGCGCGACCCGCCGCCCCGGATTGCTACCAGCGGAAATGCCCTTCGATGGCGAACGCGAAGAGCACGTCTTCCAGCTGCGCGCCGGCCCCGATGTTGTGAACCATCCGATAGCGATCGGTGCCCGGCTCGCGCACGTCGCTCACGATGCCGATGTGGGGCAGCGCGTTCCCCGGCAGCCGCCAGGAGACGATGTCGCCCGGCTGGTAGTCGCCGCCCCGGCGCGAGACGGCCAGCGCTTTTCCGCGCCGCGCAAAGTACGTCTCCAGGTTCGGCACGCGGCGGTGATCGATGTTCGCGTCCGGCCGGCGCAGGCCCCACCGCCGCGGATACCGGGCGAAGTTCGAGGCCATGTCCTCATGCACCAGCTGCTGCAGGTCGAGCCCCGCGTTGCGGAAGGCGCGGATGATGACGTCCGCGCAGACGCCGCGCTCCGGCGGCACGTCGCCGCCCGGATACTGCAGCTGCTGATACGCCGGATCGTAGATGCGCGTGACGCCCACCTGCCGCTTGGCGCCATCGATGACCAGGCGGCGGACGTCGGCATGCAGCGGCAGGGCGAGCAGCAACAGCAGCGCAACCGTTTCACGCAACCATTATCATCAACTCCGCATGCGAGACCTCGACCTCGGCGAGAACATCATCGTCCCGGCGCACCTGCTGCGCGCCGCCACCTCCCGCGCCGGCGGCCCGGGCGGCCAGAACGTGAACAAGGTGGAGACGCGCGTCACCATCGAGGTCGACGTCGAGGCGTTGCCGCTGCCCGACGACCGCAAGCAACGCATCCGGGAGCAACTGGCCGGCCGGATCAGCCGCGCCGGCGTGCTGCGCGTGACGGCGCAGGCCGAGCGCTCCCAACTGGCCAACCGCGATCGCGCCCTGGCCCGCCTGGAAGAGCTGCTGCGCGAGGCGATCACCGAGCAGGCCCCGCGCAAACCGACGCGCACGCCCAAGGCCCAGAAGCGCCGCCGCCTGGAAGCGAAACGGAAGCGCGCGGAAACGAAGAAGCTCCGCACCACGCTGGAGTAAACGTGTAGGGCCGGCTCTCAGCCGGCCCAACTATTCGTTTATGTCAGGCCGGCTAAGAGCCGGCCCCACATTCCCTACCGGATCGTCGCCGAAACCTCCAGCCGCCCGTTCACTGAGGGGTCGCCCTTCGCCGTCACGGCCAGCGTCTCGCGCAGATCGCCGGCCGGCGCGCGGGCGCCGTCCACGGTGACCGTGATCGTCTCCTTCTTCTTCGGCACGAGCGTGGAGCGGTAGTCGTAGTAGAGGCACTTGCACTGCGAGCGCGCCACCATGATCGTGATCGGCGCCGCGGTGATGTTCGTCACTTCGAACTGGCGGACGGCGCGCGTCCCTTTGCGGATCGTGCCGTAGTCCTGCAGCGCCGGCGTGATGCGCAGCGCGCCGGAAGGGGCCGGCGCCGGCGCAGACACCACTGGGACCGTCGTTCCCGTGTCGACGGCGGCCGTATCGCTGATCGGCTGCGTCGCGGTGGTGGCCGGCGCCTCGACGATCGGGTTGGTGGCGCCGCGGTCGCTCGCGCGCCAGATCAGCCAGCCGATGATGCCCAGCACCACGAGACCGATGACCACGATGAGCAGCACGCGCGACGACGACCGTGGCTCGTCCATCGGCGGGTCGTACATGCCGACGTCCGGCAGCGGCGCCGCGGCCGGCGGCGCGACGAGCGGCCGCGTGCCGGGCTCGGTCCGCAAACGCTCCGGCGGCATCACTCCCGCCGCCGGCACGTTCGGCATCGTGGCGGGCGCCGGCCGCGCCTCCAGCTCGTCGAGCTTGGCCAGCGCCGTGTCGATCTCCTGGACCAGCCGCTGATACTCGGATGCCAGATGCTCCGTCGGCGCGTCGCCCATCATCCGGGTCAGGGCGTCGCGATGGGCTTTGTAGTGCTGGCGGATGACTTCGATCTCGCGGGCGCGATCGCCGCGGCGGACATTCACGGTTCCGAATTCGTCGGACATGCGGTTATGTTAACGGAGTTATCAGTTGTCGGTTGTCAGTTGTCGGCAGATGACGTCCCGCTGACAACCGACAACTTCGTTCGATTATCCTCACACCGCTCACCATGAAAGTCTTCATCGGACAAATCAACACCACCGTCGGCGCGCTCAACTCGAATGCGGAGCTCATCCGGCGCACGTATGACGACGGCGTCCGCGCCGGCGCCGACATCGTCGCCGTCCCCGAGCTGGCCGTCACCGGCTACCCGCCGCTCGACCTCCTCGACCGCGACGTCTTCATCAACGCCGCCGCCGAAGTGCGGGACGCATTGGCCTCGATGACCGGCAATGTCCCCCTCATCTTCGGCTGCATCACGCGCAACACCGGCTGGTGCGGCAAGCCGGTCTTCAATGCGGCCTTCGTGGCCCAGAACGGCAAGATCATCTTCGAGCAGCACAAGTCGCTGCTCCCCACCTACGACGTCTTCGACGAGCTGCGCTACTTCGAGCCGGCCCACTCCGTCCGGGTGGCGAACATCAACGGGCTGCGGGTCGGCATCTCCATCTGCGAGGATTTCTGGTTCGACGACGAAGTCCTCGGCGTGCGCATGTACTGCGAGAACCCGGTCGACGCGCTGGCCCGGCAGGACGCGGAAGTCATCATCAACATCTCCGCATCGCCCTTCAACGCCGGCAAGCGCAAGGCGCGCTACGAGGTCTTCTCCAAGATCGCCACCCGCTATCGCCTGCCCGTCGTTTACGTGAACCAGGTCGGCGGCAACGACGAGCTGCTCTTCGACGGCTCCTCCATCGTCATCGACAAGAACGGCCGCACCGTCTACTGCGCCCCGGCGTTCGAGGAGCACACCGCGATCGTCCCTCTCACCGGCGAGCCGTGCGAGTCGATCCTCATGCACAGCGAAGAGGAGGAGATCGGCCGGGCCCTGACTCTCGGCCTGCGCGACTATCTCTCCAAGTGCGGCTTCAGCGACGTCGTGATCGGCCTCTCCGGCGGCATCGACTCCGCCGTCACCGCCGCGCTGGCCGTGGAGGCGTTCGGCAAGGAGCACGTGACCGGCATCGCCATGCCGTCGCAGTTCTCCTCCCAAGGCTCCATCGATGACGCGCGGGCCCTGGCCGAGAACCTCGGCATCGCCTTCCATGTCGTGCCCATCGCGGACATCTACCAACCTTACGAGCACGCCTTCAACGATCTGTTCGGCGTGGAGAAATTTGACACGACGAACGAGAACGTGCAGGCGCGCATCCGCGGCAACATCCTCATGGCCTGGTCGAACCGCACCGGGGCGATGGTGCTCTCCACCGGCAACAAGTCGGAGCTCGCCGTCGGCTACTGCACGCTCTACGGCGACATGGCCGGCGGCCTGGCCCTGCTCGGCGACGTCTACAAGACGATGGTCTATCGCGTGGCGCACTGGTGCAACCGGGAGCGGGAAGTCATCCCCCAGTCATCGATCATCAAGCCGCCCTCGGCCGAGCTGCGCCCCGATCAGACGGATCAGGATTCGCTGCCGCCGTACGACATCCTGGACGGCATCCTGAAGCTGTACATCGAGGAGTGGATGGAGGTGGACCAGATCGTCGCCCGCGGCTTCGACCGGGAGCTGGTGACGCGCATCCTGAAGCTGGTGGACACCAACGAGTTCAAGCGCCGCCAGGCCGCGCCGACGATCCGCGTTTCGTCCAAGGCCTTCGGCAGCGGCCGGCAGATGCCGATCGCCCAGCGCTGGCGCCGCGAGCCGGCGAAGTGGGTGAAATGAAACGCGCCTCCGCGCTGGCGCTCGCGCTTTTTCTCTCCTGTTCGCCGCCTCACGTCGACCGCGCGCGGTGGCAGTCGATGCCGCAATCGGAGAAGGTGCTCTACGTCCGCCAGCTCCTCGGCGCCGAACAGGCGAAGGCGGCGAAAGGCGGCACCGCGCCGGTCCATCCGCTCGCGGCCGAGGAGTACGTGCGGCGGATCGATGAGGCCTATGCGCGCGGCGAGACGCGGGACGTCGACGCGGTGTTCGCGGCGGACGCCGCTCCTTCGCGTTGATCGCCGCGCGACGCGCTCTCAGCGCTCGGATTCGCCTGCCGCGGCGCGGGCGGCCTGCAGCTTGGCGATCTGGATCTGCAGGAACTCGTGCAGCGACGGCTCCTGGTCGGGCGGGATGGGGCTGAACTGGATGGCCGAGCGGAAGACGTACTCCGGATCGCCGCCCGCCCGCCGCACCTGCACCACGGACCGTAGAACCTGACACGGGATGTAGAACCCGCCATGGCTGGGAAACACCAGCGTCGCGGAGCTCCCCGCCCGCACGGGTGAGCGATGGATGACGGCGGCGCCCTGCAGGGAAAGGTCGATCAACTCGCCGTTGACGTCGGAGAGCTGCACCGGAATGGACGCGGTGGGATACCTCTCGGCGCGGCGGCGGTCTTTGGGTGAGGCCATCGAACGGAAGAGATTATAAGGGCGGGTCCCGATGTAGGGCCGGCTCTTCGCCGGCCCAACCATCCGTTGATAGCGGGCCGGCTAAGAGCCGGCCCTAATTTCACGGCCTCCCCTTCACCGCCTCCAGAAAATCGTGCGCGATCTTCGCCCCCGCGTACTCCGCCGGCCCCGCGTCCTCGGCGATCATGCCGAAGGCGATGGCCGGCTTCTCGGCCGGCGCGAATGCGACGATCAGCGACTCGAGGTTGCTGCCCGGCGTCCGCTCGCCGGCCGTGCCGGTCTTCATGGCGATGGTCAGGCCCGGGATTTGGGCGCGGCGGCCGGTGCCTTTCGGATCGGAAGACACCGCGACCATGGCGCGCACCATCGTCTCCCCCGCCTCGGGCCGCGCGAGGCGGGTGCGCGTTTGCGGCGTGGCAACAGCAGACGACTCGCCGAGGAGCGAGCGGCGGCCGCGCAGCAGGCGCGGTTGCACCAGCTCCCCGCGGTTGGCCATCAGCGAGCCGATCATGGCCAGGTGCAGCGCGTTGATCGACTCGTGCTCCAGGCCGATCGCGTAGAAGGCGGTCTCGAAGTTGTTGAAGATCGGGCCGACGGTGCGGCCCAGCGGCACCTGGAAGACGCCGAGGTCGGCCTGGCCGTCGAAGCCGGCGGAGGTCATGAACGCGCGCAGCCGCTGCATGCCGAGGCGGACGCCGAGGTCGGCGAAGAGGACGTTGCACGATTGCGCGAGCGCGTCGTCCAGCGTCGGCAGGGTGCCGTGGCCGGCGGGCAGCCAGTCGCCGAAGTGGCGGCCGTCGATCATCAGCTCGCCCTTGCATTGATAAGGAAAGAGCGGCTGGAGGTCCATGCCGCTGCTCACCGCGTTCAAACCGGTCAACACCTTGATCACCGAGCCGGGCTCGTATTGTCTTTCCAGCGCGAGGTTTAGGAGCGGCCCGTTCTGCGCGTTGCTGGCGATGGCGAGGATCTCGTTCGTGCGCGGATCGATGGCCACGATCGAGCCGCGGAAGCCGCCCAGGGCTTGCATCGCCGCTTTCTGCACGGCCGGATCGAGCGTCGTCTCGATGGTGTCGTTCAGGCGGAGGCGGCCGAGCTGCGCGCCGAACGTGAGCTGGCCGGCGCGCTTGTCGATGAGCGCCTCGAAGGTCCGGTCGATGGCGACGAGCTCCTGGTTGCCGAGCTGGTAGGCGGCGATGGTGCGGCCGTCGCGATCGACGACCAGCGGATAGCTCCCCTGCTTGCGCTGCGCGATGGCTTGCTCGAGCGCGCCGACCTTCGCCCCATCGACCGCGCCGCGGTCCACCGAGCGCAGCGTCGCTTCCGCTTCGTCGATGCGGTTCGTCGCCGTCTGCGCCGCGGCGCGATAGAGCGCGACGTCCGCCGCCTCGCGCAGCTCGTGCGATGCGGCGTCGTACGCGAGGAACCCCGCGTAGTCGCCGCGCGCGTACAGCTTGCGCGCGACTTCCTCCTTCGGCACGGCGCTGAGCCACAGCTTGCGCTTCGCGAGCCCGTCGAGATGCGGACGTGCTGCCGCCATGTTGCCGCTGGTGAGATACGCGGCCGCGAGCAGCTGTTGATACTGACCGGGCCAGAGGCGCAGGCGGGACCAGCGCTCCGCGTCGGCGATGGCCTGCGCCGTGCGGCCGCCGCGCCACTCCTCACGCGCGCGGCGGAGGGGGAACCAGGCGAGCAACATGAGCAGGCCGCCGAGGACGACCAGCGCCACGAGCAGCGGCGCGATCATGCGCCGCGGTTTCATTCGGTACGGCATTTCGTGATGTCCAGGCGGTCGCCCGCGCGAAGGTGCAAGAGGTCTGCCGCGCTCGCTTGAGGCATGGCGATCTCCAGGCGTCCTGCCGACCCCACCACGAAGCACAGACCCGCCGCCTCGCCGTACGTGCGTGCGATTTGGTCGATCGTTGTGCTGCCGATGCGCGCGCAGGGCGGGAACGGCAGGCGGGCGATGTCGGTGAGGATGTTGCCGAAGCGATCGATGCCTATCACGGTGCCGGTGATCCGCTCCTCCTCGTAGACCGGTTCCACGTACGGTAGCGGCACCGGATCGTCGATGGGCGGCCCCAGGTCGGCCAGCGGCAGCCCGTTCGCCAGGGCCGCGGCGACAGGCGCGAAGCGGTCGCGCCCGTGGAAGGTGTTGCTGCCGTTGGGGAGGAAGAGGGCGCTGTTCTCGATGGAGTAAGTGTGGGGCCGGCTCTCAGCCGGCCCGGCATCAACGGATCGTTGGGCCGGCTGAGAGCCGGTCCTACATTCGAAGTGCAGTACGCCGTTGTCCGGCGCCAGGAAGATGCGGGAATCCCGCGCCACCGCGATCATCCGCCGCGACGTCCCCACGCCCGGATCGACCACCACCACGAAGATCGTCCCCGCCGGCCAATACGCGACCACATCGCGCAGGAAGAACGCGGCGCCGAGAAGGTCGAAGGGGGCGATCTCGTGCGAGAGATCCACCACGGGCGCGGAACAGCGGGAGACGAGCACGCCCTTCATCGCCGCCACGTACGGATCGCGCGTCCCGAAGTCCGTCAGGAGCGTGATCGTCGGCATCCATTCACTATACTGCCCGCGATGTACGCGACGACCGCGCCACCGCCGCAGCGCCTCCTCGTCTTCGCGCGCCTCCCCGAGCGCGGCCGGGTCAAGACGCGCCTCGCCGCGGACCTCGGCGACGAGCGCGCTCTCGCTGTCTACGAGGCGATGCTCCGCGACGTCCTCCGCTCCATCGGCACCTCCGCGGAAGGCACCGAGGTCGAGGTGATGTGGGCGCCGAGCGAGAACGCGAACGGCGAGACGCTGCGCCGCGCATTCGGCGACCACACCCTGGCCATGCAGACCGGCGAAACCCTCGGCGACCGCCTGGCCATGGCGTTCTCCGAGCGCTTCTTCTTCCATCGCACGATGAAGATCGTGGCCATCGGCGTGGATGACCCGCGGCTCTCGCGCGAGCTGGTCGACCACGCCTTCGCCCTGCTCGACTCGTGCGAGTGGGTGGTCGGCCCGGCGACGGACGGCGGCTACTACCTCATCGGCTGCCGCGCCGCCGCCTACGACACGGAGATCTTCACCGACATCGCCTGGGGCACCGGCGAGGTGCTGTCCAGGACCCTGGAGCGCATCGGCGGCTGGGGCAGTACGGTCGCGACGCTGCCGCCGCGCTCGGACCTGGACGTGATCGACGACCTGCGCCGCTTCGCCTCCGAGGGCGGCAACGGCGAGGTTGGGGCGCTGCTGCGCGAGTGGGGCATCGCATGAAGATCCTCAGCGCCGAGCAGATGCGCAACATCGATCGCCGGGCCACGGAGCGCTTCGGCATCCCTTCCATCGTCCTGATGGAAAACGCGGCGCTGGTGGTGGTGGACGCCATCGCGGAGCACTATCCGAACATCGACCGCGCGGCGATCTTCTGCGGCACCGGCGCGAACGGCGGCGACGGGCTTGCCATCGCGCGGCACCTGGAGAACCGGGGCGTGGTGCCGGTGGTGTTCCTCGCCGGCGACCGCGCGAAATTCAAGGGCGACGCGCGCACGAACTTCGACATCTGCGAGCGCCTCGGCATCCCGATGTACGACGTGCACGACGACGTGGAGTCCGCGCTCGCGCACGCCGCCGATGCGGACATCATCATCGACGCGATCTTTGGCACCGGCCTCGACCGCGCGCCGGCCGGCAGGTACGCGGACGTCATCCGCGCCATCGCCGAGCTGCGCCTGCCGGTGGTCGCCGTCGACCTCCCCAGCGGCTTGAATGCCTCCTCGCCGGAGCCGTTCGAGCCGTGCATTCAGGCCGAGGTGACGGTGACGTTCGCGGCGCCGAAGCTGTGTCACGTGTTCGATCCGGCCGCGATGTATTGCGGCGAGGTGATCGTGGCGGACATCTCCATCCCCGAGGCGGCGCTGGAGGATGAGAACGTGCAGCTGGCGGTGACCGCGACGCGCGACGTGGCGCCGCTGTTCGCGTCGCGCGCCGCGTCGACGCACAAGGGGACGTACGGCCACGTGGCGATCGTCGCCGGGTCGGAGGGGCGGAGCGGCGCCGCGGCGCTCGCCGCGCGCGGCGCCACGCGCACCGGCGCGGGCCTGGTCACGGTGGTGACGGACCGCGAGACGGCGGCGCTCGTGCACAACCACTCCGCGGAGTCGATGACGTATTCGGACGGAGACGTCGCCTCCTTCGTGAACGGCAAATCGGCGGCTTTGATCGGGCCCGGGCTGGCCGACAACGAGGCCAGTTACGAAGCCATCCGCGAGCTGGTGGCGACGATCGAAGTGCCGCTCGTCATCGATGCCTCGGCGTTGAACGCTTTCGCGGGCGACATCGGCCAAGTCGGCAAGGGCCGCATTCTCACGCCGCATCCGGGCGAGCTGGCGCGGCTCATCGGCCGCGATACGAAATGGATCAACGCGAACCGCATCGAGGCGGCCCGCAACGCGGCGCGCGAGGCGGCGTCCATCGTCGTGCTGAAGGGGCATCAGACGCTCATCGCCGATCCCGACGGCTACGTGAACGTGAACCCGACCGGAAACCCCGGCATGGCCAGCGGCGGGATGGGCGACGTGCTGGGCGGCATCATCGCGGCGCTGCTCGCGCGCGGCGTCGATGCGTTCGAAGCGGCGGTGGCGGGCGTCTATCTGCATGGCTTCGCCGGCGATCTGCTGGCCGAGGAGTTGGGCGATGCGGGGCTGACGGCGATGGACCTCGCCGAGCGGCTGCCCTTCGCGATGAAGCGCTTATGAGACGCTGGATCGCGCGCACGGAGGAGGAGACGGCGGCCGCGGGGCGCGAGATTTCGCGCCTGCTGCCGGGCGATGCCGTGGTGCACCTCGTGGGCGACCTCGGCGCGGGCAAGACGTTCCTCGCGCGGGCTATCGCCACGGAGCTCGGCGCCGATCCGCTGGAAGTGAGCTCGCCGTCGTTCGCCATCGTGCACGAGTACCCGCTCCCCAGCGGCGCGCCGATCATCCACATCGACGGCTACCGCCTTTCCGACAACCGCCGGGAGTGGCTGGAGATCGGCATTCCGGAGCTGCTCGCCGGGCCGGGCGTGAAGCTGATCGAGTGGCCGAAGGAAGCCTTCACCGAGTTCGAAGACGGGCATGTGGAGGTGCGCATCGAGGTGGGCGAGGACGGCGCGCGAACGATCACCATACAATCGCCTTCATGAGCATCACCCCCGAGACCATCGCCTCCCACGGCCTCACATCGGAAGAGTACGAGCGCATCGAGCAGATCCTCGGCCGCGCGCCGAACATGCTCGAGCTGGGCATCTTCTCCGTGATGTGGTCGGAGCACTGCTCGTACAAATCGAGCCGCATCCACCTGCGCAAGTTCCCCACTACCGGGCCTCGGGTGGTGATGGGGCCGGGCGAGAACGCGGGCGTGATCGACATCGGCGACGGGTGGGTCGCGGCGTTCAAGATGGAGTCGCACAACCACCCCTCGTACATCGAGCCGTACCAGGGGGCGGCGACCGGCGTGGGCGGCATCCTGCGCGACATCTTCACCATGGGCGCGCGCCCGATCGCCTGCCTCGACTCGCTCCGCTTCGGCGAGCTCGACGCGCCGAAGATGCGCTACCTGGTGGACGGCGTGGTGCGCGGCATCAGCGGCTACGGCAACTGCATCGGCATCCCCACCATCGGCGGCGAGACGTCGTTCCACTCGAGCTACAACGGCAACATCCTGGTCAACGTCTTCGCCTTGGGCGTAGCGCGGCGGGAGAAGATCTTCACCGGCACGGCGAGCGGCGTGGGCAACCCGGTGATCTACGTCGGCTCGAAGACCGGCCGCGACGGCATCCATGGCGCGACCATGGCCTCGGCCGAGTTCGACGAGGCGTCGGAGGAGAAGCGGCCGACGGTGCAGGTGGGCGATCCGTTCACGGAAAAGCTCCTGCTCGAAGCCTGCCTGGAGATCATGGATACCGATGCGATCGTCGGCATCCAGGACATGGGCGCCGCCGGCCTGACCTCGTCTTCGTTCGAGATGGCCGGCCGCGCGGGGACCGGCATCCGCATGCATCTGGACCGCGTGCCGATGCGCGAGAGCGGCATGACGCCGTACGAGATCATGCTCAGCGAGTCGCAGGAGCGGATGCTGATCGTCGCCAGGCGGGGGCGCGAGGAGGAGGTGATCCGCGTGTTCGAGAAGTGGGACCTGAACGCGGCGACGATCGGCGAGGTGACGGACGACGGATTCGTGCGCCTCTTCTGGAATGGTACGGAAGCCGCCACTATCCCCGTGGAGCCGATCTCCACCGAGGCGCCGGTTTATCACCGTCCCCTTGCTCCTCCCTCGCGCGTTGTGCCTACTTCGCTTTCGCGTCCCGCTGTCCCCGACTCCGACCTCACCGACTCTCTCTTTCGCCTCCTCGCGTCGCCGAACCTCTGTTCCAAGCACTGGATCTGGGAGCAGTACGACACCACGGTGCGCACGAACACCATCGCGCGCCCGGAGCAGCGCGATGCCTCGATCGTGCGCGTGAAGGGCACCGGCCGCGCGCTGGCCATGACCTCGGACGTGAACCCGGTGTACTGCTACCTCGATCCGTATGAAGGGGGGAAGCAGGCGGTGGCCGAGGCAGCGCGGAATCTCGCGGTGAGCGGCGCTTTGCCGGTGGCCATCACCGACTGCCTGAACTTCGGCTCGCCGGAGCGGCCGGAGATCATGTGGCAGTTCGCGGAGTGCATCCGCGGCATCTCCGACGCTTGCCTCGCCCTCTCCACGCCCGTCGTCTCCGGCAACGTGTCGTTCTACAACGAGACGGAGGGCCGCGCCGTCTACCCGACGCCGACGGTGGGCATGGTCGGCATCCTCTCTCCCGACACGGGCGGCTGCGGCCTCTCGTTCCCCGAGTCCGGCCTGGACGTGATCCTCCTCGGCGACAGCCAGGACGAGCTGGGCGGCTCCGAGTTCGCGCAGATGTTCCTGCCAACCGCCTCCGCCCTCCCCCCGCGCGTGTCACTCCCCGCCGAGTCCGCGCTCATCTCTCTATTGCTCGACCTGCACGAACAATCGCTCGTCCGCAGCGCTCACGACCTGTCGAACGGCGGTCTGGCCATCGCCCTGGCGGAGTGCTCGATGGGCGAGGTCGGCCTCCACGCCGACCTCTCCTCCCTCCCCCCCACCCTCGACGCCGTCGCCGCGCTTTTCTCCGAGTCGCAGGCCCGCGCCATCGTCTCCACGTCCTCCACCCCCGAGGTCCTGGCCCGCGCCAAACGGTTCGGCGTGCCGGCGGTTGCGATCGGCCGCACGGAAACCGCCACGTTCCTCATCGAGCGCAACGGCACTCCGCTGGTCCGCACCACCACCCCCGAACTGCGCCGCATCCACCGGTCGGCGTTCGCGCTGCTGCTGGGCGGGGACGGGGTGGAGGAGGTGGTGCGGGGGGTGGGGGAAGGGGTGGGGGAGGTGGTGGGGCGGTAAATTAGGGCAATCCGAGGACTTGCGCGACAATAAGAGCGAATTCCACTTCATTACGGAGGTCTGTCGCGCACGTGTCCTTCGATCGTTGCCGGCGTCGAGCATGGATTGCAATTGCTGCAATCGCTACGTTGTCAATTGTTTTGGCAATTGGCTGGCGGTTCAAAGGAGTGCTGGCAATCCGAAGCCTCAGTACCGCGTCGGGCTTCATTTCTCAGCGTGAGATCGAAGCGCGACTTGCCGACTTCCCCTATGCGCGCCTGAAACTGGACAAAACCGATCTGCGGCTTCGCCGCGTCACCGCGAAACTTTTAGTTCTTCTTCCTCACTCCGTCGACACGCTTCACGCGCGTGCTCTTGCGGAATTGCTTGAAGGCCATTCCACGGCAGCGATCGAGCTTTTGAAGGCAGCAACGCAGAACGAGAACGACGCTGCGATCTGGAACGATCTCGCGGCGGCGCATTGTGAGGAAGGTCGAAAGCAGAATGCTCCCGAAGAGTATGCCGCCGCACTTGCCGCTGCAAATCGTGCTCTGAAGCTCGATCCTCAATTGCCTGAAGCAGCGTTCAACCGCGCATTAGCGCTAGAGCGCCTAGGACTCGAATCATCGGCGCGGCGGGCCTACACGCAGTATTTCTCTACAGAATCGAACGACTGGGCAGGCGAGGCTCGCCGGCGGACGCTCGCTCTGACACACGCTACGGAAGCTGACGTGTGGCGGAACGCTCAACGAAAACTCGAGCGCGCGTGCTCCACCACGGGCGGCGCTGCTGCAGCGTCACTCGTACGCCAGTTCCCGCAGCGCGCCCGCAGCTGGGCGGAGAGTGAGTACTTGGCACGATGGGCCGAGGCCTCGTTGCGCGACGATCACGTTGCCGACCAGTGGCTGCGGATTGCGAGATGTATCGGGAAGGTGCTCAGCGAAACATCCAAAGAACATCTTCTCGCCGACTCCGTAGACGCGATCGATCGCGCAATCGGCAGGGGAACAGCGCGTCCACTGGCGAAAGCCTATCTGGATTACCGGACTGCGAGAATCAGGTACAGCGAGCGGCGCGTCACGGCGTCGGAATCGCTCTTTATTGCCGCAGCGAATGGTTTTGCAAGCGCGCACTCTCCGATGTATCTTGTGGCCAGGTATTACGGAGGAAGTATCGCCTTCGATCGGAATGCCACCGGCGTAGCACTGCAACGATTCGATGATGTCGCGAATGCAGCGGCGTCCAAATACCGCAGCCTTCACGCCCAGATCGAGTGGGGACGAGCTCTGGCTCTCGCCTCCCGTGGCTGCGTCTACGAGGCACTTCAGGCAACACGATCGTCGATCGCCATCTTCGACGGCCTCAATGAACGGGATAACGGAATCCGCATGCGGACTTCGGAGGCGAGCTTACTGGCATCGATGGGCCGGTCGAGCGAAGCATGGCGCGTGCGGACGACACTCTTCCTGAATGCCAGTCGTTCCGGTAGTACGCCGCTCATCGTGGAGGCAATGCTCAGTGCCGCTGCCGGCGACGAATTGCGTGAGGAACATTGGGACATTGCCGCGGCGCTATTCGACGAACAGTCGAAGCTACCCAGCGCATCGCCACTGCTGCGCGTCGAGGCAATCGTCGGTCGCGCGGTGGCGAACGATCGGGGAGGTAACACGGCGGCCACATTGGACGATCTGCGCGAGGCATACCGGGCCGCGGCCGGAGTTCCTGACCCCGCGCTGCGAGATGCCGCGACGGACAAAGTTCGTACCGCCGAAGCCATACTCTCCATCGAGTCGCATCCAGACGGTGCAGAGCGCCTGTTGACCCAGACCATCGAGAAGCAGGAGAGGTCGGCAGCGATTCTGGACCTGCCTGAGGCCTATCTCGGCCGGGCAAGAGCGCGGCGGCGCCTTGCCAAAACAGATGATGCGACGCGCGATCTCATAGCGGCGATCGACCTGCTTGAGCGCGCTGGTGAATCGATCAGAAGAAATGCGCTTCGCGACAGCTTCTTCGGGGGTTCCAGCGCGCCTTATGAGGAGTTAGTGGATCTGCACGCGCAACGCGGACAGTTTCGCGAGGCCTTCGTCGTTGCCGATCGATCGCGCGCGCGATGGCTTTTCGATCGCGTGCGCGAACGTGGTTCCTGCATTCCGGAACCTCTGTTCGTGGAGAACATCCAGCGCCGGCTCCCGCCCGATACACTGCTCCTGCACTTCACGACTCTGCCTGAGCGAGTGGTCGCTGTGGGCTTGACCGCGAAGACCATTCGTGGCCTGACACTCCACGCGACGAGATCGGAAATCGAGGCATGGAATCGTTCGCTAATCGCCGCGATCGAGCGAGGCGATGATGCTGCCGCCCAACTCTCGGGTGCACGGCTCTTCGACGCGCTCATCGCGCCGTTCAAGGTAGATACCTGGCCGACGACGACAATGGTCATCGTTCCCGACGACACCATTGCCTCGATTCCGATGGCGGCACTTTTCGATCGTTCGGCCGGGCGATATCTGATCGAGACACGCAAGGTGACATTCGCGGCCAGCGCAACCGCGTACACCCACCTCTGCGATCGTGACGCGATCAGTACCCGCAAGACTGAGCGAGCGCTCATCATCGGCGATCCAGCGTTTGACAGCGCGCAATTCGCGACATTAGCTCCGCTCACGTCGGCGCGACGCGAAGCGCTTCGTATCGCCCGCGAGTATTCAAAACCGATGATGCTCGTCGGACCCGCCGCCACCCGCGGACACGTGCTTGCCGCGATCGGCGCAGCGGACGTCGTGCATTTCGGTTGCCACGCTCTCGTTAACGAGCGCGATCCGGCACTCTCGCTTCTTGCTTTCGCCCCGAGTGGCAGCGACCGGGGATCGCTTTATCTGCCGGAGATCGCGGACTTGGCTCTGCCCAATGAACCGATCGTGATTCTGGCCGGATGCCAGACTGCCGTGGCATCGGCCGGACACGGTTCCGTCCGCAGCATCGCACTCGCTTTCCTCGCAGCGGGAAGCCGCTCCGTCGTTGGCAGTCTCTGGAACGTCGACGACGACACGACGATGCGACTCTCGCTCGAGATCCATCGTCAGTTGCGCGCGGGGATTCCCGTCGCATCCGCGCTGCGCGCGGCGCAATTGGGCATGCTCCGATCAACCGCCCCAAAAACACGCGCACTCCGCGCGTGGAGCGGCTTCCAGGTATATGGAATCGACTGAAGAAAGGACGTGGTGCTGCTTATGCCGACGATCTACTTTGCGGGTTTGGTCTGATTCTAGGGACCTGATCAGGACGAGGGTGCCGATCCCTAGGCCTTCAAAGAGTATGTGGAACGGCGGCTGCCGTCGCGACACAGAAACGCATTTTCGGCATCATCGTGTAGTTACGACTGCGACATCTGATGACATAGCCGATGTCGAGGAGATCGATGACAAACCGTGCAACAAGAGCAGTGCCGGAGGATCCCTGATGGTGGTGCTTGAGCACCTTGAAAACGCGCATCTCACGACCGCGACGCATTCCGAATGTTCGAACTCGCAGTGGCCATAAAGGAGATGACAATGCCAGTTATAGAGATCTACTTCCGCGGCCTGATTTGCTTCGAAGGAACGGAAAAAGAGAAGAACAGTAATCAGACCCGAAAGACAAGGGCAGTACTCGTCGACACCAAGAATGACCACACTCTCCATACTCCTCACGTCGTGATCGACGGCCAGGAGAAGCCGGTCCCGAAGAACGCAACCATCACCTTTGGGGTGGATCCCGGCCCGGCGACCGTCGAGGCAAGTTTCGAACGATATGTACCGCACCTTGCCGAAGTCACAGCGGCCGGCATCGAGCTCGATCTCAACGAGCTCGGGAGGGCGCTTGTCCTCCTGCCGGGGGGTAAGCTCGAAACCGCGCTGTTGTATCCCTGCAAGGCACGTCATCTTCTAAACGGCGAAAAACGCAAAGGATGCGTGGCCCGGATGACGCAGCTGCGGTTGGAGGCGGACCAAGTTCCAATCGAAGTGATGATCGACGGTGACAAATACCCCCTCAGCCAGTGGATGTTGATCGAAAACACGTCTGCTCCCTCAGGTGACGAAGGCAGGAAATGCGGCGACATCCCATCGCGTGCTCACTTCAGGTTGTATTCGGCGCTGCTGAGCTCGGCCAATCCGAATGACGTAGCCACGGTCATTCAGCCGGGAGATGAGTGCACGGATGAGCTGTCTGTCACCGCCATGTACCTGGATGAGGTGCTGAAACATGGGACACCGACGCTGGTGGTTGCCACCCACTCCGAATGCTCAAACTCGCAGTGGCCGTGAAGCGCTTGGGAGGAAGCAGCACGCGGTAAACTTCATCACCGCCTGCCCATGCTCGACAAGTTCCACGATGAATGCGGCGTCTTCGGCATCCTCAACCACAAGGATGCGGCGAACCTCGTGTACCTCGGCCTTTACGCGCTGCAGCACCGGGGGCAGGAGAGCGCCGGGATCGCCAGCGTCTCGACGGACCGGCGGCTCTCGCAGGGGAACATCGGGGAGCCGGGCGGCACGAGTGGGGCGGGCGAGCACATCATCCAGCCGGGGACGGTGCAGATTCACGTCGAGAAAGAGATGGGGCACGTCGCCGACGTGTTCACGCACGACCGGCTGCAGCGGCTGCCGGGGTACACGGGCATCGGGCACGTGCGGTACTCCACGGCGGGCGGCTCCATGCTCTGCAACGCGCAGCCAATCGTCGCCTCCACGAACAAAGGGCCGATCGCGCTCGCGCATAACGGGAATCTCATCAACGGCGACGAATTGAGGCGGGAGCTGGAGGATGAAGGGGCGATCTTCAACTCCACCTCGGACAGCGAGGTGATCGTCCATCTCATCGCCCGGTCCAAGCAGAAAGGCGTCGAGGCGGCGATCGTCGATGCGCTCTCGAAGTGCAGAGGAGCGTTTTCGGTGGCCATCCTCACGCCGACCAAGATCTACGCCGCGCGCGATGCATACGGCTTCCGCCCTCTGGTGCTCGGCAGACTGGAGGAAGCGCTGGTCGTCTCCTCCGAGACCTGCGCGTTCGATCTGATCGAGGCGGAGACCATCAGAGAAGTGCGGGCGGGCGAAGTGATCGCCATCGAGCAGGAGCCGGGCGAGCCGATGCCGGCCCTCCGCATCGTGCACCAGTTCACGGCGCCGCGCGAGGCGCGCTGCATCTTCGAGCACGTCTACTTCGCGCGGCCCGACTCGGTCATCTTCGGCAACAACGTGGCCGAGGTGCGGCAGCGGTTCGGGGCGCAGCTCGCGCGGGAGCATCCGGTGGACGCGGACGTCGTCGTCCCCGTGCCCGACTCCGGCGTCTTTCCCGCCCTGGGCTACGCGCGCCAGTCCGGCATCCCCTACCAGTTCGGCCTGGTGCGCAATCACTACGTCGGTCGCACGTTCATCGAGCCGCGGCAGACCATCCGCAACTTCGGGGTGAAGGTGAAGCTGAACCCCGTCCGCGAGCTGGTGGCCGGCAAGCGCGTGGTGCTCATCGACGACTCCATCGTGCGCGGCACCACCTCGAAGAAGATCGTGCGCATCCTCAAGCAATTCGGGGCGAAGGAAGTGCACATGCGCATCTCCTCCCCCCCCACCACCGGCCCCTGCTACTACGGCATCGACACGCCGCAGCGCCGCGACCTCATCGCCAGCGCAAAATCGGTCGAAGAGATCCGCGACTTCATCGAAGCCGACTCCCTCGGCTACCTCTCAGAAGAGGGGATGCTGGAGGCGGTGCGCAATGAGGATGAGCCGGAGCGGCTCTATTGCCGGGCGTGCTTCACGGGGAACTATCCGGTGTTGCAGGAGCCTACAATTTCTGACCCAGTAGCGACTCCAACCTTGTCCTGAACGTCGGCCCCAGCGGGATGGCCACCTCGTTCTGCAGCACGATCGAGTACGTGCCTTCCGGGCCGGGCACGAGCTTGCCCACCCGTTCGATGTTCACGATCGCCGAGCGGTGCACGCGCACGAACGTCGCGGGGTCGAGGGTCTCCTCCAGGTGCTGCAGCGACTCGCGGATCAGGTACGAGCCCTCGCGCGTGTACAGCCGCGCGTAGTTGCCTTCCGCGCCGATCCATTCGATGTTCGCCGCCTTCACGAAAACGATCTGGCCCCGGCCGCGCACGGCGAAGCGCTCGCGGATGCGGGCTGGCTGGGGGGTGGAGGGCCGGTTGTGGGGCGGGGTGGGGCGCAGGGCCAGGAAGCGGCGGGCGCGGGTGAGGGCGCGGTCGAAGCGCTCCTGGTCGAACGGCTTGACCAGATAGTCGACCGCGTTCGCCTCGAACGCGTCGAGCGCGAACTCCTCGTGCGCGGTGACGAAGATGACCACCGGCTCGACCATGCCGGCCGTCTCCTCCAGCGCGTCGAAGCCGCCCAGGTCCGGCATCTCGATGTCGAGGAAAAGCAGGCCCGGCTTCTCCTGCCGCATCAGCTGCGCGGCCTCCCGGCCGTTGGAACATTCGGCCACCACCTCCACGTCCGGATGGTCCTTCAGCAGCAGGCGGATCCGCGTCCGCGCGAGCGGCTCGTCGTCGGCGATCAAGGCACGGATAGGGGACATGGAAAAATGGTAAGTCGGCGCGGGAGCAAAGCCGGAAACAATCCGTGTCAGATCGTCAACCGCTCCCGCCGCCCGATGGTGGGACGCTCCACCAGGTCCGCCGTCAGCTCGTCCGCCGGCACGGGGCGGCCGAAGTAATACCCCTGCGCCTCGTCGCACTCCCGGCGCTGCAGGAAGGCGAGCTGATGCTCGGTCTCCACCCCTTCCGCCACCACGCGCAGCTCCAGCGCACGGGCGATGCCGATGACGGCCGTGACGATGGCCGCATCGCCGGCGCTCGTGTCTAGGTCGCGGATGAACGCGCGGTCGATCTTCACCGCGTTGATGGGAAAGCGCTTCAGGTAGTTGAGGGACGAATAGCCGGTACCGAAATCGTCCATGGAGATGCCGACGCCGATGTTGCGCAGGGCGCGGAGGATGTCCACCGTCGCCTCGCCGTTCTGCATGGCCGTGGTCTCCGTGATCTCCAGCTCCAGCGCCTCGGGGGCGAGGCCGGTCTCGGCCAGCGCGCGGAGCACCATCTCCACCAGGTCGTGCTGCTGGAACTGGCGCACGGAGAGATTGACCGCCACGCGCATGTGATCGACGCCGAGGTCCCGCCATTCCTTCGCCTGCTTGCAGGCGGTGCGCAGCACCCACTCGCCCAGCGGGCGGATCAGGCGGGTCTCCTCGGCCAGGGGGATGAACGCAGACGGTCCGACCAGCCCGCGGTCCGGATCGTTCCAGCGCACCAGCGCCTCCGCGCCGACGATGCGTCCCGTGACGAGGCTGACCTGGGGCTGGTAATGCAGCACCAGCTGATCGTCGTGCACGCCCTTGCGCAGCCGGGTCTCGAGCGAGAGCCGCTCGTTGGCGCGGCGCTTCATGTCGTCCGTGCAGAGCTGGAAGTTGTTGCGGCCCGACTCCTTCGCGCGGTACATCGCGCTGTCCGCGTTGCGCAACAGCGACTCGGCGTCGGCGCCGTCCACCGGAAACAGGGCGATGCCGATGCTGGCCGTCACTTCGATCGGCATCCCGGCGATCCAGAGCGGCACTTCGACCGCCTCCAGGATCTTCTCCGCGACCTGCGCCGCGTCTTCCGGATGGCGCAGCTCATTGAGGATGATGGTGAACTCGTCGCCGCCGAGGCGGGCAACCGTATCGTCCTCGCGGACGCATTGGCGCAGGCGCTGGGACATCTCCAACAGCAGCTCGTCGCCCGCGGTGTGGCCGAGGGTGTCGTTGATGGTCTTGAAGTGGTCGAGATCGATGAACATCACGCCGGTGGAGCGGCCCGAGCGGCGCGCGCGGGTGAGCGCCTGGGTGAGGCGGTCGGTGAAGAGCTTGCGGTTCGGCAGGTGCGTCAGCACGTCGTGATAGGCATGGAACTCGATCTGTTCCTCGGCGCGCTTGCGGTCGCTGATGTCGACCAGGGTGGCGTGGATGACGGCCGAGTCGCGCTCGCCCACCAGCACGAGGTTCTGCAGGACCCAGACGTGGGTGTCGTCCTTGCGGCGCAGCTCGATCTCCACGCCGTTGAGCATGGTCACGTCGTCCAGCATCTCGGCCAGCTCGTCGCGCTCGATGCGCCGCTCGTACAGCTCGCCCATGTTGCGGCCCACCAGCTCCGCGCGGCGATAGCCGAGCATGAGGGCGAAGGTCGTGTTGCAGTCGATGATCGTGCCGTCCGTCTTGGTGACGCAGACGCCGGCCGCGTTCTGCTCGAACAGCAGCCGGTAGCGAACCTCCGACTCCCGCAGCGCATCCTCGGCCGCGAAGCGCGCGGTGACGTCGCGGAAGCTCCAGACCCGGATGGTATCGACGCCCTCGATGCGCCGGCCGATGGAGTAGCGCTCGAAGCGGCGCCCGTCCTTGAACTCGATCAGGTCGAAGCTCTCCGCGTCCGGCTGCGCGCTCAGGCCGTCGATGGCGTGGCGGAAGTCATCCGGATGAAGCAGCTGCTCGAGGACGGCGATCATCGCCGCGCCGGCGTCGCCCGTGGCCATGATCGTCCTGGGGATGCGCCACATGTCGACGAAGCGCTGGTTGTAAGTGAGGATGCGGTCGCCGTTGCCGGTGACGAGGATGCCGTCCGCGGTCGACTCCAGCGTCGACTCGAGCAGCGTCACGGCGGAGCGGATCTCGCGCTCGGCGCGCTTGCGGTCGCGGATGTCGCGGCCGATGATCACCGCGCCGGCCGACTCCCCCTGGTTGTAGACCGGCGCGATGGAGAGGGTGAGGTCGACCGGATCGCCGTCCTTGGCCTTGAACGCGTACTCCGCGTTGCGGATCGACTTGCGGCGCAGCGTCTCGTTCATGTTGTCGGCCTGCGTCGCCATCAGCTCTTCGATGCGCCGGCCGAGGAAGTCGCGCGACTCGAAGCCGAGGAGGTTCTCGGCCGTGGCGTTGACGAACTGGATGCGCCCGTCGCGGTCGCAGACGAAGAGCGCATCGGCCATGGTGTCGATGATCTCCTTCGCGGCGAGGAGGGGCGAGATCGGCACCAGGTCGTAGCGGCGCACCGTGTGCGCCACCACGATCACGAAGCCGAGCAGCGCCACGTAGCCGAACGGGTAGACGGCGATGCCGTACTTCGGCAGGAAGTCGACGCAGCCGAAGTAGGCCACGCCGAAGGCGACGAGCAGCAGGCGGATGCGCTCCCGCTCCACCCCCTGGGCCTGGGGAAAGGCGCGGACGAACTCGATGAGCGCGGCCACCAGGTAGCCGAAGAAGAAGAAGAGGAAGAGGATGCTGTTGAGCGGGTCGTAGCGCGGGTAATAGCCCCACCAGTAGCGCTGCACGCCGGTGATGAGGATCGGGGTGGTGATGGAGAAGATGGAGAAAGCGACACCGACGATCCAGCCGGCGGCGACGGCGGGCCGGCGGTGCTGCACGATGCGCAACATCTCGACGGCGAACTGGTAGATGGCCGGGGCCAGGAGCGGCACCCCCAGGTAGGCGATCTTGGCCCAGGTCAGGGCGACGCGCGGGTCGGTCGCCGAGTACATGAAGGTGAAGGCGAACATCCAGACGGAGGCGACGCCGGCCACGCCGAGCAGCGCGCCGCTGACCCGCGAAACGTGGCGGGCAAAGACGCTCGCCCCGAAGACGAGCATCAGCAGCATCGTCACCGCGACCGGGATGGAGTATGCCGACCAGGCGTATGCCTCAGCGCTGAAGACGGACATCGGAAGTTGCTTATTGTGAGCTACATGCGGACGGATGTCGAGGTGATCCGCCCCTCGTTCGGCGAGAATGACGGCCATGGCGGATGTGATCGTCGTCGGGGCGGGCGTGATCGGCTGCAGCGTGGCCTACCACCTCGCCGCCCGCGGCGTGCGCGATGTGCTGGTCATCGACCGCGGGCCGGAGCCGGGCACGGGGAGCACGCCGCGCGCGACGGGCGGCTTCCGCGCGCAGTTCGGCAGCGCGATCAACGTGCGGCTCTCCCTGCTCTCCCGCGAGAAGCTGCTGCGCTTCGAGGAGGAGACGGGCGTCGACCCCGGCTTCGCGCAGCATGGCTACCTGTTCCTGGCCCGCAGCTCCGCCGTCTTGACCGAGCTTGCCGCCGCGCAGGCCGTGCAGCACGCCTGCGGTTTGACCGAGGCGCGCATGGTCTCCCCCGCGGTGGCGCGCTCGATCAATCCCGCGATCGGGGATGATGCGGTCGTCGGCGGCGCGTACTGCCCCAGCGACGGCTTCATCCGCGCCATGCAGATCACGCGCGGCTACTGCGAAGCCGCCCAACGCCTCGGCGTCCGCTTCGACTTCGGCGTGGAGGTGGAGACGCTCGCGCTCGATGCGGGCGCGGTGGTCGATGCGCGCGGCGCGTGGGCCGGCACGCCGATCGAGCCCCTGCTCCGCTGCGTCGCCCCGACGGTACCGACGTCCGTGCTGCCCGCCAACATGCCGATGACCATCTGGGCCGACGACGGCTACCACCTCCGCATGCGCGACGGCCGCGCGCTGCTCCTCCTCCCCGATGCCAGCTGCCTTGAGGACGCCTGGCTCTCCCGCGTCGCCGCGCTCACCCACGCGCGGGTGCCGCCGCTGCGCGGCGTCCCCATCGACCGCGAGGCGTGCTGGTCCGGCTTCTACGAGATGTCGCCGGACAAGCACGCCCTCCTCGGCCGTGTCGCCGGCAACGTCTACATCTGCAGCGGCTCCTCCGGCCACGGCGTGATGCACGCTCCGGCACTGGGGCAGCTGCTGGCGGAGATCATCGTGGACGGGCGGGCCACGACGATCGATGCGCATGTTTTGCGGCCGTCGAGGTTTGCGGAGGGGGAGCCAATCGTGGGTTCCGCGCTGCTGTGAACGTAGGGCGAGCTCTCCAGCTCGCCCGGGGGCCGGCTGGAGAGCCGGCCCTGCGTTTTCCTCACAGCAGGATCGAGCAGCACGTCACGCCGCCCTCCGCCTTGGCCAGCTCCGTGGAGTCGATGGCCATCACGCTGGCCACCCGTTGCAGGCGGTCCAGCGTGCGCGGGTATTGCGCCGAGCCGACCAC
>DASYMJ010000331.1:0-8720 GCA_036009105.1 Thermoanaerobaculia bacterium
CGGCGAATTGAAAATTGAAAATTGAAAATTGAAAAAAAGGCGACGAGTGCAAGGTGGCGCGGCGCGGACATCGATGTCTCAGTTTTTTTCAATTTTCAATTTTCAATTTTCAATTCGGTTCTCCCCAAGGTACTTCATCGCCATTTCCCTCGCAAACGCCCGGGCCTGGTCAGCGCCGATCTCGCCGGTGAAGACGGCCTCGCGGGTCCGCTCCAGGGCGCGGGCGATATGAGGGCCGCCGGGGACTTCCAGGTCGTTGCCGCGGAGGGGGAGCTTGAAGTTGCGGTACTCATGGAAGCGGGCCACGTGCTCCGTTTCGGCGGGCTGCAGCGCGGCGATCACGCTCAGCATCTCGGGCGATGCGCTCTTGAAAACGCGGAAGCGTTGCCGGTCCGTGGTCGCCTCGGCGAGGGCGTCGCTGAAGCGGGGGAGCTCGTTCGCGATCTGCACCACGTTGCGGGCCCGCTTCTGGGAGAAGCCGGAGCCTTCCAGCTCGATGGGGGTCGCGTTGCCGCACAGCAGCGCGGCGGTGTAGAGCACCTGCCGGTCCAGCTCCGGGTCCTTTTCGACCTCTTTGCGGAAGGCCTCCAGGCGGCGCATCAGCCCTTCGTCCGCCTCGCGGGGGCCGAAGAGGACGTCGAGCGCTCCTTCGTCGCGCAGCGCGCTCAAGACCTGCGGCGCGTCGGCTTCATCCATCGCCAGGAAGAGCTCCCGCCAGATGCGCTCCCTGGAGATGGTGGTCAGGTTATCCGCGCGGATGGCGCCGCGCATCAGCTCCGCGGTGTGCGCCTCGACCGCGAAACCGAGGCGCGTGGCCAGGCGGATGGCGCGGAAGATGCGCGTCGGGTCGTCGAGGAAGCTGCGGTCGTGCAGCACGCGCACGACGCGGCCGCGGATGTCCGCCTGCCCGCCGGAGGGGTCGTGCAGCTCGCCGCCCAGGACGTCGAGGGCGATGGCGTTGATGGAGAAATCGCGGCGGAGCAGGTCGTCCTTGAGGCGGCCGGCGGTGACGGTGGGCAGCGCGCCCGGCGAGCGGTAGCGCTCCTTGCGCGCGGTGGCGATGTCGATCTCCGGCAGCGCGTCGGCCGTGACCTTGTACGTGAGGAACTGGGGGAAGGAGCGGACCCGGCCTCCCACCCGCTTGGCCAGCGCGCGGGCCAGGGTGGAGCTGTCCGTTTCCAGGGTGAGGTCGAGGTCGATGGCGTGGCGGCCCAGCATCAGGTCCCGCACCGGCCCCCCCACCAGGAACGGCCGGCAGGACTTGTCCACCGCGACCTCTTTCACCAGGTCGAGCGCGCGGCGCTGAGGGACAGCCAGTTCATCGAGGAGCGAGGTCATATTGGTTAGAGGACTTTACCGGACGAGATTCCCGTACATGGCTGTCAGGACGCGCAGGCGCTGGCGCGGCCGGAACTTCGACCGCGTCTGCCTTGCTCCCTCCACCCTCGCCGCGGTCAGCTCCGGCTTGAACAGGGCGGCTAGTATCGCATGAGTGGCCTCGTTGGGATCTTTGGGCGGAACGAGGTATGCCGTGCGCCCTTTTTCCGTGCGATGCAAGTTGATCGGCGTCCGCGAAGCGACCACCGCGCACCCCGCCACCAGCGCCTCCGCCGTGAAGCCGTCGAAGTCGTCGTCGCGGACCGCCGGATCGATCCAGGCATCGATTTCGGAGAGCTGCTCCGGTGTGGGCGGATGGTCGAACAGGTGCCAGGTGACGTCGTCCCGGAAGCGGTCGATGCGGGCCATGGTCTGCTGGATGCTGTTCTCTACGCCGGGTCGCGCGAAGCTACCCAATGTGTACTTACGGCCTGCCGTCCCTGGCCCGGTCGGACCGCCTCCCTTTCCTTCAAAGTACGCATCTTCGACGGCTTCGGGGAGCAGTTCGTTCTCCCTGTCGGGGAGGGGAGTGACGATGTACGCCGGCTCGGGCGGCCGGCGGAGGGCGAAGCGGCGGCGGGGGATGGTGCCGTTCGCAACGTACGGAATGGTAAGGCCTTGGAACCGCGCCGGCGGCAGCAGGGAGGGGCCGTAGACATGCGCCAGCTGCGCGCCGCTGCCGCGCACTTCGCGCGGCTCGAGCACGACCAGCACCTCGTGCTCCGGCGCGAGCAGGGCGAGGTCGATCCGCTGCGATTTCCGCTCGTAGGCGGACGCGCCGGGCAGCACTACCTGAGCGATTTTCATCGACTGATTGTAGAATCAACCACTTAGCGCCATGACTCGGCAGAGCATCGGCCTCTATACCACCGGCGGCGACCTCGAGTCGCTCCTTCGCGAGCGTTGCGCCGGCTGGACGTTCCTGGCCGCAGGGGAGGCACGCGACGGGGCGCGGGTGGTCGTGATCGACACCGAGGCGCATGCGCTGCTCGGAACGCCCCCCCGCCGCAGCCTGGTGCGCATCATCCTGTTCGACGGCGTCCTCCTGCACGACCGGCGCAGCGGCGAGCTTTGCATCGAGCGCAAACATTTTCTCTCCGCCCCGGAGAGCATCCTCGCCTTCGCTTCCGACCTGGCCGAAACGGCCATCCACGCCTCGGCGCTGGAACAGGAAGTGAGCTGCCTGACCCAGATCCAGGAGCTGATGACGATGACGGAGACGGACGCCGTCTCCGAGCGCATCACCCGCACGGTGCTCAACATCCTGGGCCTGAGCCGCGGCACGCTTTTCCTCCACGACCCCCGCCTGGAGCGCTACGCGGTGAGCTTCAGCAACGACTCCGATCACCGCGAGACGGGCGAGTTCCTCCCCGGCGTGCCGCCGGACGTGCTGCAGCGCGCGCTCTCCTCCGGCCGCTTTTTCGCCCTCGACCGCGGCGAGGACGGCCGCGGCATGATCGTGATGCCGCTGCAGTCCGATCAGGACCTCATCGGCGTGATCAAGGTGCCGCTGGAGAGCGGCGACAGCGTGGACGAGGAGACGACGGCGAACGTCGCGCGCTATCTCACCCAGGTGGCCCAGGTGCTGGGCAACATCTACCAGCTCACGCGCAGCCGCGACCTGGCCATGCGCGACGATCTGACCAAGGCCTTCAACCGCCGCTTCTTCGAGTCTTACCTGGACGAGGAGATGGAACGCTCCCGCCGCTACGGCGCCATCTTCTCCATCATCTTCCTCGATCTCGACGACCTGAAGATGGTCAACAACTTCTACGGCCACCTGACCGGCTCGCGCACTCTGCAGGAGGTAGCGAAGCGGATCCTGACCGCCGTGCGCACCATCGACAAAGTGGTCCGTTTCGGCGGGGACGAGTTCTGCATCATCCTCCCCTCGACCGACTCCGAGCAGGCCGTCGCGGTGGCCAACCGGGTGCGGAAGGCGATGACCGCGCAGCCGTTCCGTCTCGACGCGGACGTGGAGATCTCCATCACCGCCAGCTTCGGCATCGCCACGTATCCGGCCCACGCCCTGACGAAAGAGGACCTCATCCGCCAGGCCGACGCGGCGATGTACCGCGTGAAGTCGACCACCAAGAACGCGGTCGGCGTGGCCACGGTGGAGGATGCGACCCGGCCGGCACCGATCTGAGCGCGCCTGCTCATCCGCCTTCGGCACCGGGTGAGGGGCTTACTTCTCAGGGAACTTGAAGCCGAGATACGTGCCGGCGCTGATGCCCATGGTAGCCAGGAGCGTGGTGTTGAACTCGGGCATGGTCAGCTCGGCCACCACGGCCACCACGAACATGATGCCCAGCACCAGCGTCCAGAGGACCATCTGGAAGCGATGCAGGCCGACGTTGCCTTCCGAGTCGCCGAGGATGTCGCGGACAAAGCCGTTCGATTTCGGCGGCGCGGTCGCGCCGGTGAGCCGTTTGCGCGCATCGGCGAGGCGCGATTGCACGGCGGTGAGAGCGGCTCTCGCATCCTGCAACTGCTTCTGCGCCACCGCGTCCGCCGCGTTCGCGATCACCGCGGCCTGGGCGGTGTCGACGTCCTTCTGCGCGTTCTTCTCCGCCACCTCCAGCGCGAGCGCGTCCGCCGACGCCTGCTGCAGCGAGTTGCTGCCGGCGCTGGTCGCCTCGATCAGCACCGCGCCCAGGGCGGTGCCGGCGCTGATGCCCATCAGGCCGAGCAGGGAGGCGGGGATGGTGTCGCGGTCGCCGCTGATCAGCCAGATCAGCACATAGGAGGTGATGATCAGGAAGAACCACCAGGCCATCTGGCAGCGCCCGAGGCTGTACGGGCCGCCGGTCACGTCGCGCAGCAGGCCTTTCTCCCTGGTGAGATAGCCGAAGGCCACCAGCACGAGCAGCAGCACGACCAGCCACGCCCAGGCGTACCAGGCCCACTTCACCACCACCAGGTGGAACTCGCTGGAGACGGCGGCGGGGGCGGGAGCGATGCCGACGCCGGCTTTCACTCTCCGCACCTGGTAGAGGAACGGGTGGCGGAGGAGCGCCGACCAGACGGCCTTGTTCGCGGTGGTCCGCTCCAGGTGGAACTGCAGCCGGCCGCCCGGACGGTCGATCGCTTCCGGCGCGATGCCGGTGTCGTTGCCGTTGAGGTAGAGCGTGACGGCCTTGTCCTGCCTGGCCGCGAAGTCGAGGAAGGCGGTGAGCTCGGCCGGGTTGAGCGCGATGATGATCGAGTCGCCCAGGCTCGCTCGCAGCTGTGCCTGGCGGGCCGCTTCCTTCTTCGCCTCGTCCGGCGTTTTGGTCGGCTTCGGATCGAGCCGCACCTCGCAGACGGTTAGGGGAGGCGTCTTCGTTGCATCGGAGGCCGGGGTTTCGGCGAAGGCGCTGACGGTGACCAGACACAGCACGACCGTGGCGAAGCGCATGGGGAGGGACCTCCGCAGAGAAGACGCGGCACTGGGCGCGTCTGTGACACGGCAACGGTAAACTACGTCTTCATGTCCGAAGGCCTTTCCATCCAGGGCACGCTGGCCGACACGACGGTGCCGGACCTGTTCCGCTCCGTGATCCGAGGCGGCGAAACGGCCATCGTCTCCCTCGAGGCGGCGGACCGCGGCGACACGATCTACTTCCACGAGGGGAAGATCATCTTTGCCTCCTCGACCGATCCTGATATGGGGCTGGCCGAGGTGCTGTTGCGGAGCGGGGAGCTGAACCTGGAGCAGTACGACCAGGCCATGGAACGGGTCGTGGTCTCGCGGCGGATGGGCGCGCTGCTGTGCGAGCTTGGGTACCTGCAGCCGGACGAGTTGCTGCGCGCGGTGGAGCGGCAGGCCAGCGCGATCGTGCTCAACGCGCTGGCGTATCGCAGCGGCAGCTACACCATCGAGTTCGTGAGCGAGCTGCCGGACGGCATCATCTCGCTGCCCCTCTCCACCGAGCGGCTGATCCTGGACGGCGTGCGCGTCATCCACTACTGGTCGCTGATCATGCGCGGCATCATGCGGGTGAGCCGGCTGCTGGAGGCGACGGCCGGCGCCGACATGCGCAGCTATCACCTCGAGCTCTCCGACGAGGAGGCGCACGTGATGTCGCTGCTCGCCGACGGCGCGCAATCGGTGGAAGGGCTCTGCTCGCGCAGCTATCTGTCCAACTTCTCCACCTGCCGCACCATCTGGGGGCTGCTGGCCATCAACCTGATTCAGGACGCGGAGGAGGCGGCGGCGGAGGAGAAGCGCGCGGCCATCGAGAGCGAGTACGAGATGGAGGAGGCGGTGGAGCGCTACAACACCGTCTTCGAGAAGATCTTCGCGCTCGTGTTCCAGCGCATCGGCGACCACGTGTACGACTTCGTGGACCGGGTGGTGCTGCACCTCTCGCCCGAGACGCTGCCGTATCTCTCCGGCATGAACCTGGTGAACGAGTCGCGCATCGACATCGACCAGCTGCTCAACAACCTCGTCGCCTCCGGCTCGGAGGATCGGGAGGCGGTGGTGCTGACCGTGCTCAACGAGCTGCTGACCGGCTGGATCTTCGAGGTGCGCACCGAGTTCGGCAGCGGCATGGAGGGGGAGGTGGTCAGGCTGGCGGAGTCGGTTCGCACTTGACGCCCTTTAGACCGCACGCCGCATTGGCGGTGGCTTTCCACTCCACGATATTTCCTGCCGAGAGGCTCATGGTATTCGAGGTCACTTTGATGTCGCGAAAGCCGGCGATGGAGTCCTCGTCGTGTTGCTTCCCTGCCTCTGTTAGTAAACCGTCGGATAGCCGGCAGGCGGCTGCGCGCAATATGGATTGCGTCACCTCATAACGTGGCCGGGGCACCTTTGCCCACTTCCACCAGGGTACCGTAGCCGGAGGAGGGCACGATTTCGAGTCATGCAGATGCCAATCTGTACATGAAATAGCAGGCGATGACATATTGCGTTCCACGCGCAGCGAATACGTCAGCGCGTGCATGAGCTCACGGGTTCGCCGCTCTTTCTCGCCGACATCCACCAGTCCGTAATCGAGGCCGACCCACTCTCGCCAGGGGCGTTGCTCTACATGCCGCAATCCGGGGTTGATGGAAAAGAACGTTTGAATCCATAGCCGCGTGGACTTCAGTTGGTAACCAGCGCAGATCGCGCTGAGAAAGAGGAGGCCAAAACAGAATGCGATCTGAAATGAAATACGCGCCACCATGACCCACGGATCCCAGACTTCCAGGGCCTTTTCATGGGAAGCAATATTCTGAAAGACAACGCCATACATCACCGCCGTCGGGAGAAAATAAATCAGGCTCAGCGCCCCGCCTGCGAAACGGTTCGGATTCCAGCGGGCGAGGGTCGGCGGGTCACTGAGGACTTGTACCATCGCCAATGCATGGTAGAGAAGGTTTGCCGCACTCTCACCGTGATCGGCAGGCGGATCATCGTCCGGTTTCGATCCAAACACCTCAGATGCTGATGGGGCGACCGCAAGTCTGCGGACTTTGAACATCGCGAGGTAGAGATTTTCGTGCTCTCGAGCCATGCATGCCGCCAATAGAGCGAGGATGAAGAAGAGCACTACGCCTGCCACGAGGCCGAGGTCATTGATGTGAATGCTCGCGCCGACCACCGGCACCGGAACGAACCGCGTGTGTTCCTCAAATTGCGTTTCCTGATGCGTCAATTCGTGCAGCGCTGCCTCGTTGGCAACCCAGCGATCTACAGGTGTCCACCTTTCGGCGGAGGTTCTTTTTGAACCGCTCAGTTGTGGTTCCAAGGAGGAGGCATACGGGGACTCGGAGCGGTTCTGTCGCCGCGATTCCAGCCATTGGTCAGTGAACCTCGCACGCATCGCATCGATCGCCTGATCGTGTTTTTGCCGGCTCCAGCTCAGCCGGAGGAAGTTCCACTCGGCAGTCGCGATCAATAGGGTGACGATGGTTACGATGAAGATGACGTAGCGCGTCCGGTCGGATGAGGAACGGTAAGCGTTGATGTACTGCTCGAGTTCAAAGACGACGATTTCGGGATTGCTCCGCTTGGCCATTGCTCCCTCCTCATCCCAGAAGAGAGCCTAGCATCCGTTTTTCCCTCCAAGAGCATGAGGAATTGTGGGCATTACGCTTCGTGAATTCGTGCATGTTGCCGGGCAGCTCGGAACCAGGCGAACTGGACCGCAACCGGTTCCCTCTTTTCTTCAAGCGTATATGGCGCCGCCTGCGATCCCGTCGGCCTTCCGCCGTCCCGCCGCGCCGTGGGCTAAAATAAGTCGCCGATGGCCAAGCGCCTTTTCATCATCCCCATCCTCCTCCTCTCCGCCTGCATGACGGCGCCCGCGGGGCCGCCCACGCAGCCGAACGACCGCGAGTGGAACCTGCTCATGGCGGACTACCAGTGGCTGGAGACGAACCGCAAGGCGCAGCCGGCGCCGCCCGCGACGGCCTCGCGCAAGCAGGCCATCGAGCTGCTGCTGGACAACCACCGCAAGATCCAGCCGCTGTACGAGAACTTCTCCACCAAGCTCGACGAGTACTACCGCCGCACCTCCGACCCGCGGGCGGCGGCGGTGATGGCGCGGGAGAAAGTCGCCATCGGCGACGAGTACATGAACGCCCTCTCCCGCTACGACACGGCGCTCACGTACTACCGCCAGGCCTTGCAGTACGACCCGAACAACGCGGAGGCGAAGGAGCGGATCGCGGCCGCGGAGAAGCGCCGCTACGTCTCCATGGAAGCGTTCGCGAACGTCAAGAAGGACATGAAAGAGGATGACGTGCGGCGCCTGGTCGGGCTGCCCCGCGAGGATTGGATCAAGCAGGTGGTGCAGAACAACCGCGTCTACTCGGTGTGGATCTACCCCAAGGCGGACGGCGGCGCATCGGCAGTTTATTTTGACAACGGCATCGTCTATCACACAAACTGGAATGCTGCCGCGCCCGGCGCGCCGGCTCAGACGTCGAAGTGAAGGGAGGGCGTGACATGTCTGGAACCGAAGCAGTATCGCAGGACGATCAATCCCACTACGAAATCTCGCTCACGGCCGGACAGGCGTTTCTCGCCTTCGTCCTGCTGCTGCTGTCGCTCGCCGCGTCGTTCGCGTTCGGCCTGATCGTCGGACGGGGACAGGGCGATGACCGGCTCGTGGTGCGCAAGGAGCCGGCCGTGGTCACGGAGGCTTCCCTCCTGCCGAAGAAGGACAGCCACATCGTGGAGCTCGGCGTGGCCGAGGAGGACTTCAAGGCGCCGGCTGCTTCTTCGACGGCGCCGGTGACGCAGACCGCCGAGCCGGCCGCCGTGCCGCCCCCGGTGGTGGAGGAGACGCCCTCCGCCCCGCCCCCCCTCCCACCCCCCGCATCCGCCCCCGTCCCCACACCCACCCCCGCACCGGCCGCCGCCC
>DASYMJ010000332.1:0-9705 GCA_036009105.1 Thermoanaerobaculia bacterium
GCCGCCGTTCGTGAACACGCCGTCGCCCCAGTTGTAGCCGTAGTTGATGATGCCGAAGTCGTCGGAGGACGCCGAGCCGTTCGCGGTGCAGGTCAGGTCGACGCAGCTGACGAAGAAGCTGGCCGTCGGCGGCGTGTCGCAGGAGCCGACGCTGACCACGTCCGCATTGAGGATGGCCAGCGCGAAGTCCTGTTCGAAATTCGCCAGGTTGCCGTCCGTGTCGCCGGCGATGTTCTGCGCCTTGACCGTGATGTTGAATTCCTCATTGGCGTTCATGAAGGAGCGGAAGTACTCGATGTTGTTGACGCTGTCGTAAGGCAGCGCGCCGCCGGCCGGCTGGCCGACCGACTCTTCGCCGTTCGCGGTCACGGCGAGCGAGTTGCCGACGTAGACCTGGCCGCTGGTGGAGGTGCGGCGCACCTCCAGGTTGAGGTCATTGACCAGCGGATTCGAAACGCCCGCCGTGGCCGGCGTATCGGTCCACACCAGGGCGATCTTCACCGGCTTGGAGGCGTCGCGGATGCGCAGCCGGGTGCAGAACGTCTGGCCGGCCTGGGTGAAGGTGCGCCCGGGCGACTGGTCGAAGACCACCGGCTTCTGCGCGCCGTTCAGGATGTCCTCCAGGGTCAGCCGGCCGAAGCCCTGCTGCTGGCTGGGCACGGCGCTGATCGGGATCGCCGGGTTCTTGCTGCGGTCTTCCCCGCCGCGGACGCTGCGCGCGCCGGCGACGAGCACGGCGCGAACGAGCGCGGGGCTCGTATTGGCCGGATCGGTGCCCAGGTACCGCTTGACGATCATCGACGCGGCGGCGCCGAGGGGGGCGGCGAAGCTGGTGCCGCTGTCGCCGGAGTAGCGGATGTCGCCTTCATAGGCGGTGAGGCAGTAGGGGTGGGTCGGATCGGGCCACCAGATGGAGGTCTGGGTGGAGACGATCAGCGAGGCGGGCGCCATCACGTCCGGCTTGATGTAGCCGGTCAGTTTCGTGCCGTTGCGCGAGGTGCGCATGATGTTGAAGAAGCTGTCGCCTTTCGTCCCCCGGCAATTGTTGGCGTCCGCTTCCGGCCGGTAGTTCTCCAGGCCGCCGACGCTCAACACGTTCTTGGCCATGCCGACCGGCGAGGTCTTCATGCCCGTGCCGTTGTCGTCGTTGCCGGCGGCCACGGTCATGAGCAGCGGGATGCGGTTCGGGCCCGCGTCGTCGGCGTCGCGCGCGGCGATGTCGAACATGCGCGAGAGCGCGGTGTAGAAGCCCGCGTTGGTGGGCGTGCTGTCCTCCCAGGAGTGGTTCTGGATGGTGACGGAGTTGTTGGCCGCATCAGCGGTCCAGTCGAAGAAGAAGTTGGGGTTGATGCCGGTGGTTTTGGTCAGGATCTTCGTCATGAAGATGCCGGCCGTGGGCGCGCCGCCGAGGCCCATGAAGTAACCGCCGGAGTCGCGGGCGCCGGTGGTGGCGTTGCCGACCGCGATGCCGGAGACGAGGGTGCCGTGGCGGTAGGCATCGCAGAGCAGCTGGCCGGCGGAGCACTCCGTATCGGCCGGCCGGTTGCTGCCGTATCCGAGGATGCCGAAGTATTTGCGGCCGTCGAGGTCGGGGTGGCCGAACTGGGCCGAGCCGTTATCGAGGCCGCTGTCGGCGGCGCCGATCCTCCAGATGCTGGCGGGCATGGACGCGCATTCGGTGCAGCGTCCGAGGACCCAGTTCCAGTAGTCCTGATTGGGCAGGGGCTGGGTCTGCCCCGCGTTGAGCAGCGAGGTGAGGGACTGCACCTGGCGGGCATCCGCCAGCTGGCTGTCCGGCCTCGGCCCGACGGAAAGGATCATCGGATTGGAGAGCAGCGCGTTGGCCGCCGCGACGCTCATGTGGGCGTAGACGAGCGTGTCGAGCGAGCCGCGGTTGACTTCGATGTCGCCGTCGGCCGCGGCGCGAATGGCCTCGACGGCGCTCTCCGATGCGGCGCCGGCCGGCAGCTCGAAGAGCAGGTCGTGCGCCGCGCCGTCGATGGCGAGCGTGGCGCTCTTCTGGTAGGGATGGAAGAAGTCGAGCCACTGCACGTAGCCGAGGGCGCGGGTCTGCGCCGCGAGCTCGGGCGGGCCGATGATGAGATAAGCGTTGTTCGGGATGTAGCGGGAGATCTTCCAGCCGATGGACTGCACTTCAGCCACCCATTCCGTGCGCGCGGGGGCGACGAACTGCAGCACGAAGAGGCCGGACTGCTGCGGGGTGTACTGCTGGAAGAGGCGGCTCGGCGCGACGCCGCTGATGCCTTCCCGCGCATCGAGGTCGGCGCCCGGGAGCTCGAGCACGTCGAGGTCGTCGCGCGTTCGGACGCGGATGCTTTGCTTTCCCGCCGCGGTGGTGAGGGCCTCGACCGAATCGCTGGGGAGGTAGGCGATGGTGTAGGAGCCGTAGTCGGCGAGCACTTCGCCTCCGAACGGCTGGAGCAGGCTGGAGATGGCGGCGGCGCTGGTGGTTCCGGAGGCCGAGAGCTCGACCTTGGACCAGCCCGGGCGGGCCGTGGCCGCGCAGAGCGGCAGGGCGATCAAAAGGACGAAGAGGACGAGGATGTACTTACGCAGAGGCATTGGCTTTCCTCCTGAATGCAGACTGCCCGGATCGCGATCTTGGCTGCTTTCAGTATTGGTCGCCTTGCATCGATGCGCTGCGAACAAACAGGGACAGATGTGTAGATGCACTGGTACGGGAGTGTGTCATCCTGAAGGCGCGGAGACGCCGAAGAATCCCATCGATCTTGCCGGGAGATCCATTCGCCCTCTGCGGGGCTCAGGATGACAGCGCGACGCTCATCGGAATGCCCAGATGCACCGTCACCGGTTCCGGCGCGGCGGCGAGGTCCAGCATGTCCGTCCGGTCGTAGTAGGTGGCGAAGAGGGCGGCGTTGCGGGGTTGGTCGAAGCGGAGGTCGAAGTTCACGAACTCCAGCACGTTCGAGCAGAACAGCCAGAGGTTCTCCGACTGGCCCACGAACTCCGCGAAGCCGGCCGACCGCACGTTGTCCAGCCGCGTATGCACCGGCACCTCGGCCAGCAGGCGGCGGGTCAGCGCGTAGTTGTCGAGGGCGTAGCGCCAGCTGCTGAGGAGCGTGCGCGCCGAGCGGCCGCGGTTCTCCTGCAGCGTGCCGTTCTGCCGCGCCGCGATGCAGGTGCGGATCACCTCCTCCTGCTCCGTCTCCACCTCGTAGTCGGCCCGGGCCAGGCGGGTGAGGAAGTCATACGCGGTCTCCGACCCGATCCAGACGCGGCGCACGATCTGGAAGAAGGAGATCTCGTGCGGGTTGACGTCGAAGAAGGTGATCTCCCGCGGCCGGAAGATGGGGATGAGATTCAGGCCGTACAGGCCGCCCACCACGCTCGCGTAGTGGATGTGCTCGCGCCGCTCGGGGCCGACCTGCGCGTGGAAGGACTGGAAGCGGGCGAAGATCTCGTACAGGCGCGCCACGTGCGCGGCGTCGTGGCGCACCTCCTCCCGCGGGCGGAGCTCGTCGAAGCCGTCGTCGGTGCCGTAGTAGATCTCGTAGATGTGATCGAAGCAGGTCTCGTTGAGGTGATCGTGGCTGGCGACGAGACTCTCAGCTTGCAGCGGCATGTGCGCTCCCTCCCGTTTGGTAGGACATCGACCGCAGGGCATCGCCCGCGGCCTGTTCGAATGCCAGTTGTTCTTCCGGCGGCATCTCCCGCCGCCACCGTCCCACATCCTCGGCAACCGGCCGGCGCTCCAGCTTGCGATGGATGTCGCCGTCGATGTCGGAGAGGAACTGGGCCGGGTTCTCGAAGAACTGCAGCATCGGCGGCTCGAACTCCTCGCCGAGAAACTCGCAGATGCCGCCAAGCGTGGCGCGCGTCTCCAGCACCAGGTCCTCGTAGCGGACGATGAGATTGCGCTCCGGGCCGAGCTCGCGGGCCGCGGCCTGGGCATGCTCCACGCGCTGCCGCCAGTACGCCGCGCGCTCGGCGGTCGTGGCGCCGTGCCAGCCGAGGCGTTCGAGCGAGCGGCTCACGTCGCGGCCGTCGCGGATGATGTGCATGACCTTCGAGCCGGGGAAGAGCCCCATGAGGCGCCGCCAGCAGGCGTAGTACATCGGCGTCTTGTCCCCCCAGCGCGGCTTGCCGGAGGGCGCGATCTCCAGCCGGTACAGCGCATCGACCAGCGCGGCCAGCGTGGCCGGTGCGAGCTTCACCACCTCCCGCACCTCGGCCGGCGAGAGGTGCCAGGTGCGGAAGTTCTTCTCGCCGACGACCAGCTCCCCGAAGCGCGCCGCTTCTTCCGCATCGAGCAGGCGGTCGGACGGCAACTCATCGAAGACCTGCCGCAGAAAGTGCGACTCGAAGGGGATGGCCAGCCGGGAGTGGCGGTTGAGCATCAGGCGCAGCATCGTCGTTCCCGACCTCGCCGCGCCGAGGATGAAGAACGGCGTGTCGTCCTTCACTGGAAGCGCTCCGGCAGGTCGAGCAGGGCCAGCGGGCAGTCGAAGCCGCCGCAGACGAGCCGCTTCTGATCGGGCGACCAGCCGACCTGCAAAGGATCGAGGTCGTGGTCGGTGAGGCGATCCGCCTCCCTGCCGTCCGCGCTGATGATCCAGACCGCCTTCCGCGTCGATTCCGTCGGCCTGGGCGTGGGGCGGGTGGAGGTGCAGGCGATCCACTTGCCGTCCGGCGACCAGCGCGGCGCGCGGCCCTGCATCAGCACCGGGTCGCCGTCCTCCAGCCGCCGCGGCCTGCTCTTCGGCGAGACGAGCCACAGCTGATTCGCGCCCTGATCGCACGCGCCGGCGTTTCCGGCGAAGACGACCGTCTCGCCGTCCGGGCTCACGCCGGGGCGGCCCGCGCAGACCTCGGGGAAGTTCGTCAGCGGCTCCGCCGAGTGCGGCGTCAGCTTGAACAGCACGCCTTCGCGGCCCCGCGGCCCGTCGTACATCGACACCACCACCACGGCCCGCTCGTGCGGATAGGTGCAGGGATGAAAGAAGGGGCGCTCGTCGGTGGAGAACGGCGCGAGGCGGCCGCTCTCCGCGTCGACGGTCCAGATCGCCCCGCCGCGGTTAAACGCGATCTCGGAGGTGCCGGGCAGCCAGGTGGGGCGCTTCGCGTCGACGTCGGGCGGCGTGATGGCGCGCGGCTCTTCGCCGCCGTCCAGTGACAGCAGCAGCAGGCGCGAGCCGGCGGTGAACACGATCCGCCGCCCGTCCGGCGCGAAGCACGGCCACGCCCCCTCGGGCCACAGTATCCGGATCGCCATGGAAGCTGTCTCACCGGAAAGACGATCCGGCGCGGCGGCTTGTGACGCGTTCGGCGGCGGAGCGGGCCTACACGGAGTAGCCGGGATACACCCGATCCAGTTTCCGCAGCAGCGCCGGCCACGCCAGCGCGCCGCCGGCGCCGCGCGTGACCTGCCTGGCCTGGGCCTGCGCGCCGGCGATGATGCGCGGATCGATCGAGATCAGCTCGCCACCGCCCGCCTGGGCCCGGATCTGGATCATGCAGGCGGACTGGAAGAGGTACATGAAGAGGAAGGCGTCCGGAATGGAGTCGGCCACGGTGAGCAGGCCGTGGTTGCGCAGGGCGAGGAAGTTCTTCTCGCCGAGGTCGCGCACCAGGCGGGGCCGCTCGTCTTCGTTCAGCGCCACCCCTTCGTAGTCGTGATAGGCGAGCGAGGCGAGGACGAAGATCGACTGCTGGGAGATGGGCAGCAGGCCGTTCTTCTGCGCGGTGACGGCGACACCTTCCAGGCTGTGCACGTGCACCACGCACTTCGCGTCCTCGCGCGCGGCGTGGATGGCGCTGTGGATGTTGAAGCCGGCCGGGTTGATGTCGTACGGGCTGTCCCCGACCTTGTTGCCTTCGATGTCGATCTTTACCAGGCTGGAGGCGGTGATCTCGTCGAAGAGCATGCCGTAGGGATTGATCAGGAAGTGATGCTCCGGCCCCGGCACCCGTGCCGAGATGTGGGTGAAGATGAGGTCATCCCAATGGAAGAGGGCGACCAGGCGGTAGCAGGCGGCGAGGTTCACGCGCTGCTCCCACTCCGGATCCAGGACAGGGGAACGGGTGGGCAGGCCGAATGCGCTCATCTGAACCTCACTGGCGATGGGGAGATGATATACACTACCCCCGCCGCCTGTGGTGGCGGCTTGCCATGCCTAATCCTCGGCGCCGAGGAGCGGGGGAACCAAAGCGACGGCTTGCCACCGTCCGGGGTGAATCGGACCAAAAGTCCGTAGGGCTTCCAGCCCGAATCCGACAGCTAACCTCGTAGGCAGCCCGGAGGGGCAGGCCTTGCAGACGCCGCGAAGCAATTCGCGGCGTTTGTTCTTTTCCACCACGATCAACCGGCACCGGCCTTTGTTCCTCGCTCGTCGTTCCTCTGTGCTAACCTTACGGCCACCTTTACATCTGAATTCAACAAACGGTACGGCGCGAACGCATCGATGAATGCGAGCCCCGGTCCCGCGGAGTAGCCGATCCGGCTAAGTTTCTGATTACGCACCTTTTGAAGGATGGCACGGCCGCGGCCGGCATCCTGCAGCGGACTTCGATCCTCGAATCCCCCAGCGAAAGGAGCCGATATGAAACGGTGCCCACCCTCACGTCCCTTCGCGGCCGTCGTGACCGCGATCCTGCTCGCCGCGTTGTTCGCCGTCAGCGCGTTCGGTCAGGCCCAGTTCGGAAACATCTACGGCAAGGTCCAGGCGAAAGACGGCACGATGCTTCCCGGCGTCACCGTCACCCTCAGCGGCGTGGGAGCGCCGCAGGTCTTCATCAGTGATTCCGAGGGGAACTTCCGGTTTCTCAACCTCTCGCCGAGCTCCGACTACCAGCTGAAAGCGGAGCTCACCGGATTCGGCACCGCGGTGCGGCAAGGCGTCTCGGTCAATGTCGGGCGCAACTCCGACCTGACCCTGGTCCTCACCCCGTCCGTCGAGCAGTCCATCACCGTCACCGCCGATGCGCCGCTCATCGACCCGCGCAAGACCGGCACCGGCACCACGGTGAGCCGCGTCGAGCTGGAACAGATCCCCACCGGCCGCGACCCGTGGGTGGTCATGGGGCAGACGCCCGGCGTCCTCCTTGACCGCGTCAACATCGGCGGCTCCGAGTCGGGGCAGCAGGACGTGATCGTGGCCAAGGGTGCGAGCGACGTGCAGAAGACGTTCAACCTCGACGGGGTCAACATCACGGACGTCGGCGCCCTCGGCAGCACGCCGACGTACTACGACTTCGACTCCTTCGAAGAGATCCAGGTGACCACCGGCGGCAGCGATCCGCGCATCCAGACGCCGGGCGCGCAGCTGAACATGGTCACCAAGCGCGGCACGAACGAATACAAGGGCGCGTTCCGCTACTTCATGGCCGACCGCGACTGGCAGGCCAGCGCCGTCTCCAACGCGGAGGCGCAGAGCCAGGGGATCATCGCCGGCAACAAGATCAACACGAACCAGAACTGGTCGACGGACATCGGCGGGCCGATCCTGCGCGACAAGATCTGGCTGTGGGGCTCCTACGCCAAGCAGGACGTCCGCCTCTTCATCCTCCAGACCGCCGGCCAGGCCGAGCCGACCAAGGACAACACCATCCTCAAGGACTGGAACGGCAAGCTGAACTTCCAGCCGTGGTCGAGCAACAGCGGCACCTACCTGTACACCTACGGCAACAAGCTGAAATTCGGGCGCGGCGCGGGCTCGACCCGCCCCACGCCGGAGACGACGTGGGACCAGAGCGGCCCCTCGCACATGTACAAGCTGGAAGACACGCAGATCTTCAATCAGAGCCTGTACATGACCGCCCTGTACGCGCACATCCTCAGCCCCTTTCAGTTCATCCCGGAGGGGGGCAACGTGCAGCCTTATCGCGATGAAGACGGCGTGTTCCATCGCAGCCACTCGTACTATTCGACGCGCCGGCCGCAGGATTCCTACCGTCTGGACGGCTCCTACTTTTTCAAAGCGGCCAGCCTGGATAACGAGCTGAAATTCGGCTTCGGCTATCGCAAGGCGCCGGTGACCTCGTCATCGATTTATCCCGCCACCGGCGTGATGGGCGACGCATCGACGGGCGATCCCGACATCTGCCCCGATTGCACCGGCACGGCGCTGCTCACCCGTCCGGGCGCGGCCGACTACGTGGTCAAGTACAACGACTTCTATCTGGGCGACACCCTGACCCACGGCAACCTGACCGTGCAGGGCGGCCTCCGCTTCGACCAGCAGAAGTCGCGCAACGGCACGGTCGTCTCGGGCGCGAACCCGCTCGCGCCGGACGTGCTCAAGGAGCTGACCTTCGGCCCCGACACGCGCGACCTGAAATGGAGCAGCGTCAGCCCGCGCCTCGGCTTCACCTATACCCTGGGCAGCCAGAAAAAGACGCTCATCCGCGGCTCCTACAACCAGTATGTCGACCAGCTCGGCGGGGCCAGCCTGGTGGCGGGGAGCAACCCGTTCGTCTATGCGAACGGCGTCTATTACTTCTGGAAGGACCTGAACAACGACAAATTCGTCACCCGCAACGAGATCCTCTTCGATCTCGGCCCGTACGGCGGCTACTACCTGGGCGACTTCGAGCATCCCAATGACGTCTCCGCCGCCGCGCGCATCGACTACGGTATGAAAGTGCCGAAGACGCACGAATTGATCGCCGGGTTCGAGCGGGAGATCATGTCCAATTTCTCCGTCGGCGCCGATTACACCTACCGCCGCTTCAACGACTTCTGGTGGGTGAATTACGAGAAGACGCCCGGCGCGGGCGACTTTTACACGACCTCCGACTTCGTCCGGACCACGGACCTGAAAGGGACGTTGCCCGACGGGCGGAGCTTCAGCGTCCCCAATTACAAGCTCAAGGTGCCGTTCTCCGGACTGGCCGTGGTCACTACAAGGCCTGGCTATCACCAGACATACAACGGCATCGATCTATACGCCACCAAGCGGATGTCGCATCACTGGATGTTGCGCGGCTCGATCTCCGTCAATGACCGCAAGCAGCACATCAGCGACTCCGGCATCTTCGATCCGACGCATACGCTCCTGACCACGAACAACCAATACGGCTGTACCAGTTGCGACGGCTCGGTGGCGGTGGACAAGTCGTACGGCACGCATACCACGACGTACATCAACGCCAAATGGTCGTCGAACATCTCCGCGCTCTTCGAGTTGCCCTGGGCGGTCAACCTCGGCGCGAACCTCTCGGCCCGCGAGGGGTACCCCGTGCCGTACTACTACCGGGTCAACAACCTCGATGGCCTGGGCAACAAGAACGTGCTGATCGACGACGTGGACGGCGAGCGGACCCCGACCATGTACAACCTCGACCTCCGCGTGGCGAAGGACTTCCGGCTCGGGCCGGTGACCATCGGTCCGGCCATCGAGCTCTTCAACGTGACGAACCAGCGGACCATCCTCTCCCGCGAGCCGCGCCTCTACCGCAGCATCGCGAACCGCGCCACGGGCGAGGGGACGCCGAACGGCGCCGCGAACTTCATCACCGAGTTCCAGAGCCCCCGTATCTTCCGCCTCAGCGCACGCATCCAGTTCTGACGTAGGGCCGGCTCTCCAGCCGGCCCAATCGCGGCATACCGGATCGCCCACCATTGGGCCGGCTGGGAGCCGGCCCTACATGTAAAATAACGCGGAATGTCCTATACCCTGCGCGAGGTCTCCGCCATGCTGGGGCTCTCCTCCGCGCAGATCCGCT
>DASYMJ010000333.1:0-27232 GCA_036009105.1 Thermoanaerobaculia bacterium
ATCTGGCGGAGGAGACGGGCCTGATCGTCCCCATCGGCGAGATCGTGCTGGAGCAGGCCTGCCGCGATCTGCGCCACTGGCAGGACAACGGCGTGCACGGCGTCCGCCTCGGGGTCAACGTGTCGCCCAACCAGTTCCAGCAGCCGGACTTCGTCGACATCGTGACGCGGGCCATCGATGCCCACGGCATCTCCCCCCACATGCTGCAGATCGAGATCACCGAGACGGTGGCCATGCAGAACGTCGACCGCTCGATGAAGGTGATGCGCGAGCTGCGGGAGATGGGCGTGACCCTGGCCATCGACGACTTCGGCACCGGCCAGTC
The DNA here is from genome assembly GCA_036009105.1 of Thermoanaerobaculia bacterium. GTDB lineage: Bacteria > Acidobacteriota > Thermoanaerobaculia > Gp7-AA8 > Gp7-AA8 > JAFAVZ01. The sequence continues at coordinate 326 of DASYMJ010000333.1, forward strand.
GTCGCTGAACTACCTCAAGCAGTTCCCCATCAACTCCATCAAGATCGACAAGGAGTTCCTGCGGGACCTGACCGAGGACGAGACCGCCGCCGCGATCGTGACGTACGCCATCCACCTCGCCCACACCCTGCGCCTGTCAGTGGTGGCGGAAGGGGTGGAGACGGAGGAGCAGTACACGCTCCTCCGCCACTACGGCTGCGACTACATGCAGGGCTACCTGCTCAGCCGCCCCATGCCCGGCCCCGACGTGCTCGCCTTCCTGCAGGCCGAGCAGTCGAAGCCGAGGGCGATGTTTTAGAGCAGTTGTCGGTTGTCGGTTGTCAGTAGAACCGGCTCTACCGACAACCGATCACTGACAACCGACAACTGGTTCTCAGAACCTCGTCGTCCAACTGAACCGCAGCGCCCTTGGCGAGCCGGGGGTGATGTTCGTGTTGCTGTTGGCGGAGGCGAAGTAGCGCGTGTCGAGCAGGTTCTCCACGTTGAGCTGCGCGCGGAGGTGGTCGCTCAGCTGGTAGAAGAGCGCCGCGTCGACGCGGGTGAAGGACGGCAGGGTCACGGTGTTGTCCGTCGAGGTGAAGACGGCGCCGCGATGGATCAGGCCGAGGCCGACGCCCCAGGCGGAGGAGAGGTCGTACTTGTTCCAGAGCGAGGCGGAGTGCAGCGGCACCTGGGCCAGCCGCGCGCCGGCCTGCGCCGTGGCGGAAATCGAGCGGGTGATCTCGCCGTCCTGATACGCATACGCGCCGACGATGCTCCACGCGTTGGTCAGGTTGCCGCCGGCGCTGAGCTCCACGCCTTCCGTGCGCTGGCCGTCGACGAGGGTGGAGAGGGCCGGGCTCACCGGGTCGGGCACCGCGACGTTGCCGCGGTCGAGGCGATAGACGGCCGCCGCCAATTCCAGCTGCTGCGCCACGTCCCACTTCATCCCCACCTCGTAATTGCGGAACTCCTCCGGCTTCAGCGCCTGGTTGGTCAGGCTGAGCGAGGAGAGCTGCTCGCCGGCCCGCGGCAGGTAGGAGAGGCTGTAGCTCGCGTAGAGGGAGACCGGCTCGGCGGGCTTGTAGATCAGGCCGAGGCGGGGGGAGACGAGGCCGTCGCGGCTGTCGAAATCGGCGGCCGTGCGGTTGTTTCGAAAGTCCACCTGGAAGCGGTCGTAGCGCAGGCCGGCGATGACCTGCCAGTGCGAGGAGAGGACGATCTGGTCCTGCGCGTAGATGGCGGCGACCTTCGCGATGCCGTGGTTGTCGGCGTCCGTGGCGTTCTGGCGGAAGGTGACCGGCAGCGCGGTGCGCGGATCGCTGAGCGGCACCGAGACGGTGGTCACGCTGGAGCCGAGGGAGGTGAAGAAGCCGGTGTTGCGGAAGTTGTCCGTCACCTGCCGCCCCAGCTCGAAGCCGGCCAGGAGGGTGTGGCCGAACCGGCCGGTACGCAGCGTCGAGACCAGATCGGTCTGGCTGAACAGGTTCCGCCGCTGCATCGCGTTGTTGTAGGCCGAGATGCTGACGTTCGTGCCGCTCGCGTCCACCGAGCCGGGGAAGACGTTCTGGTAGAACTTGTCGTAGTCGGCGTAGCCGATGCGGCTGCGCAGGGTGAGCCGGTCGCTGAAGCGGTGATCGACCGACGCGGAGAGCGCGTCGACCGTCGCGTGGGTGTTGCTCAGGTCCGCGTCGCCGAAGAAGGTGGACGGATCGGTCGCCACCGGTCTTCCTGCGAACGACGAGATGCCGCGGTCGGCGGTGCGCTCGTCGTGGAAGTGCTCGTAGCCGGCGCGGAGCATCGTCTTGCTGCCGAGGGCGAAGGCGACGGTGGGGTTGACGCCGTAGCGGCTCAGGCCCGCGCCGTCGCGGTACGAATCGGACTTTTCGTACATCCCGGTGACGCGCGCCGCGAAGTTGTCGGCCACGAGCTGCCCCAGGTCGCCGGAGACGCGGCGGTCGCCGAAGGAGCCGCCCTGCAGGGTGAGCTCGTGCGACGGCTTCCAATCCGCCTGGCGGGTGACGCGATTGAGCACGCCGCCCACGCCGCCGCGGCCGAAGATCATCGCGTTGGGGCCCTTCAGCGCCTCCACCCTCTCCACGTTGTAGAGATCGCGGAAGTACTGCACGTCGTCGCGGATGCCGTCGACGAAAAAGTCGGAGGTGGAGCTGTTGCCGCGGAACACGGGCGTGTCGCGGTTGCCTTCGCCCTGGGCGACGCCGATGCCGGGGACGTAGCGCACCACGTCCGCCATGCTCTGCATCTTCTGCTCGGCGATGGTCTCCCTGCTGATCACGGTGACGGACTGCGGCACGTCGCGCAGCGGCGTGTCGGTGCGGGTGGCGGTCGAGCTGCGCACCGGGAGGGCGGAGGGCGCGAAGACGGTGATCTGGTCCGCGACCTTGACCGTCCGGAGCACGATGCGCACTTCGGACTGCGTCTCGCTGAGATCGATGGTGATGGGATCGAAGCGCTCTTTGATCACGGTGACCGCGGCAACGGCCGGGACGTGGTCGAAGCCGAAGCGCCCTTGCTTGTCGCTGATCGCGATGCGCTCGGCGCCTGCTTCCGGGCGCAGCAGCACGCGCGCGCCGGCGACGGCGCTGCCGGAGGCGTCGACGACCGTGCCGTGGACCGTGTGGCCGGTAGCGGCGAAGAGCGGCGCGGCGCCGGTGAGCAGCGCGGCACAGAGGAAGGCGTTGAGCAGGCGTCGCATCGAGAGCTCCATTACAGATTGAGACTCAGTCTCAATTGATGCGAAAGATGCTCGCCCAGTCTCAATTGGCTGTCAAGTTTTGAGACTGGGATGTGGGAGCTCAACGTCCATTCAATGGACCGACGGCACCGTGCGGAGGTAGAGCCAGAGGGCGTGCAGATCGTCGTCCGTCATCCGCTTCAGCTCCGGCCACGGCATGAACGGATGGAGCTTCTCCCCTTCCGGCGTCACCCCGGTGCGCAGGGCGCGGACGAAATCCGCTTCGCTCCAGCGGCCGATGCCGGCACTCGGATCGGGCGTGATGTTCGGCGGCTTGGCCGGGAAGGCTTTCGGAGGCTTCGTCATGCCGCCGAAGAGGCGGCCGCGATCCGCCTTCTGCAGCAGGCCGGCGCGCTGGGTGTGGCAGTCGGCGCAGAGGCCGACATGCTGGGAGAGGTACCCGCCGTACTCCGCCGTCGCGGCGCGCGGCGGCGCGGAGGTGGCCATGGCCGGCTTCGGGCGGAGGAAGAGCTTGCCGAGCCTGAAGACGAAGTTCGGGCTCGACTCCGTTTCGTTGCGGACGGGCGGAAGGCTCTTCAAATAGCGGGCGACGGCGAACGCGTCCTCATCCGACATCTGGTGGAACCACTCGTAGGGCATGACCGGCGCGAGAAGCCGGCCCTCGTCGTCCTGCCCGTTGCGCAGCGCGCGCACGATCTGCGCCTCGCTCCAGTTTCCCAGCCCGGTCTCCCGGTCGGGCGTGAGGTTCGAGGCGCGCGCGACGCCGATGCGCCAGTCGCGGAACTCCCTCCCGCCGCTGAGCGGGCCGTCCGGGTTCTTTTCGTCGGCGGAGTGGCAGCTGCCGCAGACCGCAACGCTGCGAACGATGTACTCGCCGCGCGCCGCGGTGGCCGTCTCCGCCGCGCCGCGGGGCTCTTGCGGAAGCGGCACCTGGGAGTGGCCGCAGCCGGCCGCGAGCATGTAAAAGACGAGCGCGGGGACGAGCGCGTTTCGCAGCTTTCTCATGGGTAAAGCGGCGGTGCAGAAAGAGCGCCACCGATCGCGGCCGCGTCCCACGTGGCCCGCGTTGTGCTCCATTTTCCGCGTGCAGATGAAGTATTGCCGTATCGTCCTTTTCCTTCTTCTGGTCGCCGCGTGCCGCAAGAAAGCGCCCGAAACCGCCGCCCCTGCCGCGGTCAAGGTCGGCGCGCAGGACTACGTGGTCGCAAAACGCGACCGCATCACCACCGGCCCCACGCTCAGCGGCAGCCTCAACGCTCAGACCGAGGCGAATGTGCGGGCGCAGATCGCCGGGCAGGTGCTGGAGGTCGACGCGCAGGAAGGGGAGTCGGTGGCGCAGGGCAAGCTGCTGGCGCGCATCGATCCCGGCGCGTTCGGTGTGGCGGCCAGCTCCGCGCAGACCGCGGTGGCCAGCGCGCGCGCCGCGCTGGCCAATGCCCAGAAAGAACAGCAGCGGCAGGAGGCGCTGGCCCGGGCCGGCATCGTCGCGCGGCGCGACGTGGAGGTCGCCCGCACCGCCACCGCCAACGCCCGCGCGCAGCTTGCGCAAGCCACCGCTCAGGCCTCGAGCACGAACGTGCAGGCCGGCAACGCCACGGTCGAGGCGCCCATCAGCGGCGTGGTCAGCAAACGGGAGGTCTCCAAAGGGGACGTCGTGCAGCTCGGCACCACGCTCTTCACCATCGTCGACCTGCGCACCCTCCAGCTCGAGGCCTCCATCCCGGCCGAGCATCTGGTGAACATCCAGGTCGGCACGCCGGTGCAGTTCACTGTGCAGGGCCTCGACAACAAGGTCTTCCAAGGCCGCATCGCCCGGGTCAATCCGGCGGCCGATCCGACCACCCGCCAGATCCAGGTCTTCGCCGAGCTGCCCAACACCAGCGGCGCCCTGGCCACCGGCCTCTTCGCGGAAGGGCGGGTGGAGAACCTGACCCGCATCGGCATCGTGGTTCCCTCCGCGGCGGTGGACCGGCGGATGACCACGCCCGCCGTCTCCCGCATCCGCGACCACCGCGTCGAGCGCATCCCGGTCGTCCTCGGCATCATCGATGAGGACAACGACCGCATCGAGATCCGCCAGGGGGTGCAGGCGGGCGACGTCCTCCTCGTCGGCGCCGCCCAGCAGCTCACGCCCGGCACGCCGGTCGAGCTCCCCGCCGGAGCGCAGGTCGCCGCGGACCAGGCGGCGCAATGATCATCTCGGACGTCGCCATCAGGCGGCCGGTGCTCACCGTGGTGGCGATGCTCATCCTCGTCATCTTCGGCCTCTTCGCCTTGAAGAAGCTGGACGTCGACGAATACCCCGACATCGCCGCGCCGGTCGTCTCGGTCCTGGTCCCCTACCCCGGCGCCGCGCCCGACCAGGTGGAGCGCGACGTGGTGGACCGCCTGGAAGAGCAGTTCAGCTCCCTCTCCGGCATCGACTACGTGCAGTCGAAGTCGATCGACGGATTTGCCAGCATCATCGTGGTCTTCCAGTTCGGCAAGTCGCCCGACCAGGCGGCGCAGGACGTGCGGGACGCGATCTCCGCCGTGCGCGGCCTGCTGCCGGCCGACATGAAGGATCCGATTCTCCAGAAGTTCGATCCGAACGCCTTGCCGATCGTCTCGCTCGTGCTCTCCTCGAACAAAGTCACGCCGGCGGAGCTGACCCAGCTCGCCGATCCCGGCATCACCAAAGAGCTGCGCGGCATCAACGGCGTGGCCCAGGTGCGGGTGGTGGGCAACATCAACCGCGAGATCTCCATCAACCTGCGGACGCGCGACCTCGCGGCGGCCGGCGTGGGCGTCGGCGAAGTCGTGCAGGCGGTGCAGACGCAGAACATCTCCGCGCCGGTCGGCCGGGTGACCGGCAATCTGGAAGAGCAATCGATCCGCTTCCTCGGGCGGCTGGAGAAACCGGAAGACTTCAAGTCGATGGTCGTCAGCTCCCGCAGCGGCACGCTCATCCGCCTGGGCGACATCGCGGACGTGGTCGACGGCACCGCCGAGCCGCGCTCCGCCGCCGTGCTCAATGGCTCGCAGGGCGTCGGCATCGACATCACGAAGGCGGAGAACGTCAGCACCACGCGCGTGGCCGATGCGGTGATCGCCCGGCTGGCCGCGATCCGCAAGACGTTGCCCGCGGGCGTGAAGCTGGATGTGATCAAGAACTCCGGCGACCGGGTGCGGGAGTCGGTGCGCAACGTCGAGGAGGCGCTCATCGAAGGGGCGCTGCTCACGGTGCTGGTCGTCTTCGTCTTCCTCAACTCCTGGCGCTCGACGGTGATCACCGGCCTCGCCCTGCCGGTGTCGGTGATGGCCGCCTTCATCCCCGTGCTGATCTTCGGCTTCACCCTGAATACGATGTCGCTCCTCGGACTCTCGCTGGCCATCGGCATCCTCATCGACGATGCGATCGTGGTGCGCGAGAACATCGTGCGCCACGTGGAGATGGGCAAGGACCACGTCGTCGCATCGCACGAGGCGACCGACGAGATCGGCCTCGCCGTGGCGGCGACGACGTTCTCCATCATCTGCGTCTTCGTCCCGGTCGGCTTCATGGGCGGGTTCGCCGGACAGTGGTTCAAGCCGTTCGCCCTGACCATCGCCGCGGCGGTGCTCGTCTCCCTCTTCGTGTCCTTCTCGCTCGACCCGATGCTCTCCGCCTATTGGCCCGATCCGCACGAGCACGAGCGGAAGCGAGGTCCGGTCACCCGGGTGCTGGATCGCTTCAACCGCTGGTTCGACCGGATGGCCGGCCGCTACACGCGCATCGTGGCGTGGGCGCTCGATCATCGCTGGTGGATGGTCGGCATCATCATCGTGGCTTTCTTCGGCGCGATCGCATTGCAGGCGACGATCGGCGGCGCCGGCTTCGTACCGGAGAGCGACCGCAGCGAGGTCTCGATCACGGTGGAGACGGCGCCCGGCTCGTCGCTCGACTACACCCGGACCAAGGCGGAGGAGATCGCCGCCATCGCGCGCCGCCATCCGGAAGTGCTCTACACGTACACCTCGATCGGCAGCAGCGACGGCTCGGGCGGCGTCGACGCCGGCTCGATCTACGCGAAGCTGAAGCCGAAGAAGCAGCGCTCGCGCTCGCAGCAGCAGCTGGAGGCCGCGCTGCGGGAGGAGATCCGCGGCGTGGCCGGCGCGACGGCGTTCATCTCGGCGGGCGGGCCGGGAGGCGGGGACCAGAAGCAGATCGCCATCCGCGTGCAGGGCGATGACACGCGTCCGCGGTTCAATGAGCACATGAAAAAGATGACAGCCGGCAAGGAACCCGCCGCCGCCAGGACCGCCCGTGCGCCGCGGAAGAAAAAGGAGACGCGGGTGATCCTCGGGGTGGACCTTGCGCCGGAACAACCGCGCGGCCTTCTCGCGCCACTCGGCCAGGATCTCGTAGACGGTGGGAATCACGAGCAGGGTGAGGAGGGTGGAGGTGATGGTGCCGCCGATCACGGCGCGGCCGAGCGCTTCCACGGCGCGCCTGATCTTGTCTCACCGATCGTGCTCGGCTCCGTCGGAAACATGTGGAAGCGCAGGGCGAGGTCTTCGGCGGCATCGCCGCCGCGCTGCTGCTCGAGCCGAACTGCACCACCAGGATGAAGTACATCAGCATGATGGCGCGTTCCTCGACCCGCTGGCCATTCTCATCTCCCTGCCGCTCTCGCTGATCGGCGTGGTGCTCGCCCTGCTGGTGACGCGCGACACGCTGAACCTGATGAGTCTCATCGGGGTGATGCTGCTCATGGGCATCGTGGCCAAGAACGCGATCCTCCTCATCGACTTCGCGAAGTGGAACCACGAGAAAGGCACGCCGCTGCGGGAGGCGCTCATCGAGGCGGGCCGGGTCCGCCTCCGCCCCATCCTCATGACCACGCTGGCCCTGATCGCGGGCATGATCCCGGTCGCCATCGGCGCCGGCGAAGGCGGCGACTTCCGCGCCCCGGGCAGATCGCCACCGTGACGAAGAGCTACGGCCCGGCCTCGATCGACCACTACAATCGGGACAAGGTCATCACCGTCGGCGCGAACGTGCAGGGCCGGCCGCTGAGCGACGTGCAGCGCGAGGCGCAGAAACGGATCGCCGCGCTGAAGCTGCCGCCGGGCGTGCACCTCTCCCAGGGCGGCGATGTGAGCGGCAGATCCTTCACGTCCGCGGTCTTCGCCCGCTCCTCCGGCGCGAGGCGCACCGTCACGTCGCGCGTCTTGCCGGTGGGGTCCACCCAGTCGCCGGCGTCGACTCCGGCGAATGACGGGCGCACGAGCGGGATGGTGGGGATGGGGGCGTCGGGAGAAACAGTACGAGGAATGTGCGGCACGAAGCGTACGAGCAAAACGTTTTCATCGAATTCTCCGCTGTAAGCACCCCGTAAGCGCCCCGTAAGCGCCCCGTAAGCGTCCCTCCGTAACCTTCGCGCTGCTATGCGCAAGGTAAAGAAACTCCTCGCTGCCGCCGCCCTCACGCTCGCTGCGCTCGCCCTCGTCCTCGTCTCCGCGGTCCTGCTCCGCTGGGACCGGACGTTCGACGCGCCGTATCCCGAGATTCATGCCAGCAAAGATCCCGCGGTCATCGCGCGCGGCAAGTACCTCGTCTATGGGCCGGCGCACTGCGTCGCCTGCCATACCAACAAATCCGAGGCGAAGGCGGTGACGGAGGGGGCCATGCTGCCGCTGGGCGGCGGCAATGAGTTCAAGCTGCCGGTCGGCACCTTCTACACGCCCAACCTCACGCCCGACCCGGAGACCGGCATCGGCCGGCTGGCCGACCGCGAGCTGGCGCGCGTCCTCCGCTACGGCGTGATGCCCAATGGCCGGGCGACGCTGCCGTTCATGGAGTTCCACGACCTCTCCGATGACGACCTGACGGCGCTCATCTCCTTCCTCCGCTCCCAGCCGGCCATCCGCCGCGCGGTGCCGGAGAAAGACTTCACCTTCCTCGGCAAAGCGATCATGGCCTTCGTGATCAAGCCTGCCGGGCCGTCCGGGGCCGTCGCGAAGAACGCGCCGCCGGAGGCGCCGACCGTGGAGCGCGGCGCGTACCTGGCGAACAACGTCGCGAACTGCGCCGGCTGCCACTCCAGGCGCAGCCCGCTCGACGGCAGCTACGTGAGCGCCCGCTTCTCGGGCGGAATGCGCTTCGAGCTGGACGATCACAAACACGTCCTGGTGACACCGAACCTGACGCCTTCGAAAGTGGGCCGCATCACGCCGTGGAGCGAGGAGCAGTTCGTCGGCCGCTTCGGCGCCGGCGCCGGCCTGCCCGGCACGCACATGCCGTGGCGCGAGTTCCAGCGCATCAGCGAGACCGACGCGCGCGCCATCTACCGCTACCTGCGCACGCTGCCGCCGTCCGACCACGATCCGGGGCCGTCGCTGCAGAAGAAGCCGTCGTGATGCGTCGCCCGTTCTAGCGCAGCCGCGTCTCGAACCACTCCAGGATCCGCCGCGCCAGCTCGCGTTTGTGCGCGGGCTGGCTGATGCGGTGCCCCTCGTCCGCGAACACCACGAGCTGGGTCTCCACGCCCTGCGCCTTCAGCGCGTGCCAGAACTCGAACGACTGCGGCGCCGGCACCTCGGCGTCGCGCTCGCCGGCCAGCACGAGCGTCGGCGTCTTCGCCTTCCGGATGAACGTGATGGGGGAGCTCTTCGCGTACACGGCCGGATCGTCGTACACCGAGGCGCCGAAGTACGGGAGCATCCACTGGTCGATGTCGTTCTGCCCGTAGTAGCTCTGCCAGTCCACGATCCCCGCGCCGGCCACCGCCGCGCGGAAGCGATCCGTCTGCGTGACGGCCCACATGGTCATGTAGCCGCCGTAGCTCCAGCCGGCGATGCCGACGCGCTTCGCATCGACCGGATACGCCTGCAGCACCGCATCCACGCCGCGCTCGATGTCGCGCAGATCGCCGTAGCCGAAGTCCTTCACGTTCGCCCTGGTGAAGGTCTCGCCGAAACCGAAGCTGCCGCGCGGATTGGGCCAGAAGACGAAGTAGCCGCGCTGCGACAGCACGATCGGCTCGTCGCGCGGCCACTTGTTCAGCGACGCGCTGGCCGGACCGCCGTGCACCCACACGACCATCGGATACCGCTTCGAGGGCGAGTAGTCCGCCGGCAGCTGCAGCCAGCCCTGCACCTCGAAGTCGTCGCTCCTCCAGCGGACCGATTTCGACGCGCCGTCGATCTTCACCGCATCGTTCAGATGAGTGACCCGCGTCCATTTGCCCAGCCCGCCGCGCCAGACCTCGGGCGGATGCTCGAACGAGCTGCGGATGACCGCCGTCTGCCCGTTCGCCGCCATCGACGCGCCGATCACGGCGTCGCTGGTGATGTACTCGCCGCCGCGCCACAGCGTCTCCGGTCCGCCGCCGAGGCGCAGGCGGAGGATGGCCGAGTCGCCTTCCACATTGGCGCCGACGGTGAGCGCCTCGCTGCCGCTCCATTCGAAGGACGCGACGGAAAGATGCGCGCCGTCGGTCAGATTGCGCGGCGTGCCGCCGGCGGCGTCGATGACGAAAAGGTCGCCGCCGTTCGAGCCGAAGTCGCTCATCAGCCCTTCGATGAACGCGATGCGCTTGCCGTCCGGCGACCAGCGCGGCCAGGTGATCTGCAGCGCCGGCTTGTAGACCGGCTGCATCGTGCCCTTCGCGACGTCCGCCACGTGCAGCTGTGCGATCCACCAGTTGTTCGTGCCCGAGCCGGGCGAGGAGGTGGTGACCAGACGCGCGCCGTCCGGCGACCAGTCGTACTCATAGATGTACATGCCGGCCGGCGTGACGGTCTTCATCGCCCCGCTGGCCACATCCACTACCACGACGCGCTGCTCTTCGACGGCATCGGCGATGACGCCGATCTTGCGCGCCGTCGCCACCAGCGCGCCCGCCTCGCGGCTGCTCTCGAAGAGGAGGAACCCGATCCGCTTGCCGTCCCGGCGACCAGCGCAGCATGTCGGGCGAGCCTTTCACGGTCGCCACTTCGCGACCATCGACATACAGCTTCCGCTTGGCGAACCAGGCGACGCGCTTGGAGTCGGGCGAGAAGGCGAACGTGGTGACGTCGCCCTCCCCCACCTTCTTGCCATCCACCCACAGGCCGCCCTCCTTCACCGCCCACCCCACCCGCCCGCCGTCAGGCGCGATCGCCACCTGATGGAAGGTGCGCACGGAGAGCAGTTTGCCCAGCAGATCCTGGGCGCGGGCGAGCGGCGCGAGGGCGAGAAGAAGGAGGATCGCGATTCTGCGCATTTCGGCGCATGATAATCGCCCCATGCGCCTCGATGACTACCTCCGCCGCACCGGCGCCTCGGCACCGCGGGCCGCCACGGTCGAGGCGATGCGCGCGCTGCACCTCGCCCACCGCCAGAACATCCTCTTCGAGAACCTCGACATCCAGCGCGGCCGGCCGATCCTGCTCGACCTGGACGCGCTGCAGCGCAAGCTCGTGGACGACCGCCGCGGCGGCTACTGCTTCGAGCACAACACGCTCTTCGCCGCCGTGCTGCGCGAGTACGGCTTCCAGCCGGCGACGCTGCTCGCGCGGGTGCGGCGCGGCCCGCCCGAGCGCTGGGCGCGCACGCACATGCTGCTGCGCGTGGAAAGCGAAGGAGCGCCGTGGATCGCGGACGTCGGCTTCGGCGGCTCCGGCCTGCTCGAGCCGATGCGCCTGGCCGAGGGCTCCACGAGCGAGCAGGGGGGAATGACGTACTCGCTGCGGCGCGAGGGGATCTATTGGGTGCTCTCCATGCGCGACGCATCGGCGGAGAGCGATTTCTACGAGTTCACCGAGGAGCCGAATACGCCGGCGGATGTGGAGATCGCCAATCACTTCACCTCGACGCATCCCGAATCGATCTTCCGCAAGACGCTCACCATCCAGCGCGCCACGACGGCAGAGCGCGTGATCCTGCGCGGCACGCTGCTCTCCCGTTTCCGCTCCGGCGTGCAGGCGGACGAGCCGTTCGCGCGCGAGCAGCTCGACGACGTGGTGCGCAAGGTGTTCGCCGTGGAGTTGGGCGAGGGACCGTTTGTCTTCGAGCAGGCGTAGCGCTATACGATAGGCGCATGCCGAAGATCACTCCCAACCTCTGGTTCGACACGCGGGCCGAAGAGGCCGCGAACCTCTACGTCTCCATCTTTCCCAACTCGAAGATCGGCACCATCGCCCGCTACAGCGAGGCGGGCGCGAAGGCGGCCGGCCAGCCGCCGGGCGCGGTGATGACCGTGACGTTCGAGCTGGACGGGCAGCCGTTCATGGGCCTCAACGGCGGCCCGATGTTCAAGTTCAGCGAGGCGGTCTCGTTCGTGGTCAACTGCGAGACGCAGGCGGAGATCGACCGCTACTGGGAGCAGCTCTCCTCCGGCGGCGGCCAGGAAGGGCCCTGCGGCTGGCTCAAGGACCGCTTCGGCCTCTCCTGGCAGATCGTCCCCACCGCCCTGGGCCAGCTGATGAAAGGCCCGAACGCGCAGCAGGTGATGGCCGCGCTGCTGAAGATGAAGAAGCTCGACATCGCCACGCTGCAACAGGCGGCGGAGAGCGCTTAGCAAGCTCTTAGCAATCCCGCCCTCCCCTCATCCGCTCATCGCGAACTTTTCGGAAGTCGCTAGCAATCTCTTAGCAACCGCGGCCGCGGCGTGTCTCTACATTGCGCTCAGTCAAATCGACTGAAGGAGACACACGTGACCGCCACCACCACCACACTCGCCCCTCCCGCCTCCGCGCGCAGCGCCGCGCAGATGCTGGAGACGATGCTGCTCATCCGCACCTTCGAGGAGAAATCGGCCGAGCTGCAGGCCGCCGGCCGCATCGGCTCGGTCTGCACCTCGGTCGGCCAGGAAGCCTCCGCCGCCGGCGTGGTCCAGGCCCTCGGACAGCAGGACTTCATCCTCACCAACCACCGCAGCGCCGGCCACTTGCTGGCGCGCGGCGCCGATCCGGGCCGGGTGATGGCCGAGATCATGGGCAAGGCCACCGGCTACTGCGGCGGCAAGAGCGGTCCGCTGCACATCTCGGTCAAGGAGCTGGGCGTGCTGCTCACTTCGACCATCGTGGGCGGCGAGCTCTCGCTGGTGACCGGCGTCGGCCTCTCCGTCGATGCGACGGACAGCGATGCGGTCGTCGCCGTCTTCTTCGGCGACGGCGCCGCGACGGACGGCAACTTCCACGAATCGGTCAATCTGGCCGCGGTGTGGAACCTGCCCATCCTCTACGTCTGCGAGAACAACCAGTGGCAGGCGTACGTCAGCCGCAGGGAGACGATGCTCACCGATCACATCTCCGCGTGGGCCAGGCCGTACGGCATCGAGACGCGCACCGTCGACGGGAATGACGTCGAGGCGGTCGCCGCCGCGGCGCGCGAGGCCGTGGCGTACATCCGCGAGAACCGCAAGCCGTTCTTCCTGGAGACCTACACCTATCGCCTGCGCGGCCACATGGAGCCGGACACCCAAGGCTATGTGGACCAGGACGAGCTCGCGGCCTGGAAGCGCCGCGACCCGATCGCCACCCTGCAGACGCGCCTCGTCGAGAGCGGCCAGCTGAGCGCCGAAGAGCTGAGCAGCATCAAGGAGAAGGTGCGCCTGGTGGTCGAAGAGGCGGTCTCCTTCGCCTCCGATTCCCCCTACCCGAGCTTCGCCGAGCTCACCACCAACGTCTACGCCTGAGAGGAAATTGGACCATGAGAACGATCACTGCTGATGAAGCCATGACCGAAGCGCTGGCCGAGGAGATGCGCCGCGATCCGCGCGTCATCACCTTCGGCGAAGGCGTCGCCACGAAGGGATTCCAACTGGTGCAGGAGTTCGGCGCGAAGCGGGTGCGCAACACGCCGCTGGCGGAGGGGATCATCGCCGGCACCGCCGCGGGCGCGGCCGCGACCGGGCTGCGCCCCGTCATCGACCTGCTGTTCTCGCCGTTCATGACGTTCGCCATGGACGAGCTGGTGAACAGCGCCGGCAAGCTGCGCTACATCTCGGGCGGGCAGTTCTCCTTCCCCATGGTGACCATCACGCGCACCGGCGCCGGCTGGGGCATCGGCGCGCAACACAATCACAACAACGAGGCGTGGTTCGTCCACTCGCCGGGGCTGAAGGTCGTGATGCCGTCCACGCCGGCCGATTTCAAGGCGCTGCTCAAGAGCGCCATCCGCGACGACAACCCGGTGATGTTCTTCGCCGACATCGGCCTGCTCCATGCGCCGGGCGAAGTGCCGGACGGCGAGCACCTGCTGCCGATCGGCCAGGCCGCGGTGCGCCGCGAGGGGGCCGACGCGACGCTCATCTCGTACGGCAAGACGGTGAGCCACTGCCTGACCGCGGCCGTGGGGCTGCAGGAGGCCGGCCTCTCCGTGGAGGTGATCGACCTCCGCTCCCTCAAGCCGCTCGACGAAGCGACGATCCTCGCCTCGGTGCGCAAGACGGGGCGCGCCGTGGTGGTGCACGAGGCCAGCGGCCCGTGCGGCGTTGGCGCCGAGGTCGCGGCCATCGTGGCGGAGAAGGCGTTCGGCGCGCTGAAGGCGCCGGTCATCCGGGTGACCGGTCCCGACGCGCCGGCGCCGGCGTCGTTCCCGCTCGAGGCGGCGTACGTCCCGCAGCCGGATCGCATCGCCGCCGCGGTGCGGGCCCAGATCGGTTGATGTACGGCCGGCTCTCCAGCCGGCCCAATCGCGACATAACGGATCTGCCATGTTCGGGCCGGCTGGAGAGCCGGCCCTACATTTCAGTTGTCGTTGAACAGCTCGATGAATTCGTAGATGAAGTTGCCGGTGCCGAGGGCGTCGGAGAACTCGTTGATGAAGACCCCTTTCGTGCAGCCGGTGAGGCCGCCCGTGCCCGGCGTGCCGGAGGTCGACGCCACCTTGTTCCAGGTGCCGAGCGTTCCCACCGCGCCGCAGGTGGCGCGCTGCAGGCTCTTGCCGCCGGCAGCATCCATCCCCACGGTCGCACCGTCCACGGTCAGCGCGGCCGCGTCTTTCAGGGTGTAGGTCTCGCTGCCGTTGATCTGGGGCATGGTGTCGGCGGTGTTGATGTAGGTGACGTTCGCGGCGAGGGTCACGCCCCAGAAGGTCTCGAACTGCGCCTTCGTCGCGTTGCGGCCGATGATCACGTAGCCGTGCGACGGGATCTTGGTGCCGGCCGGGATGGTGTAGGTCTGCGTCGCGTTCGCCTGCACGAGCTGCCAGTTGGCGATGGAGACGGAGTCATCGACGGCGAACGCGCGGGGCAGTCCGGAGGCGACGAGCTCGTTCGGCCCCTGGTGCACCGCGCCGTCCGCGCTGACGGTGAAGGTGCCCCAGCCGTTGGTCGTGATCTTGATGTTGCCGACGCAGTAGCCGGTCGTGCTCCGGAGCGCGGCGCCGGGGTTCCCCTCTTCGCTCTGCACAACGAACGCCGCGGGCGCCGTGATGCACGCGACGGAGCCGGCGAGGAGGACGTGATCGACCACGTCGATGCGCGGGAGGTCCCAGCCGGCGGACTGCCCGCTGCCGACGCCGATCACGGCCACGGCAGGTTTCGCGGTGTTGAAGTACGTCGGGTTGGTGCTCGACTCGCTGCCGTGATGGTTGACGTGCATCAGGTCGATGCCGCCCGCGCTGATCAGCGGATTCGCGCCGCCCGGCGAGATGGCCTGGATCACCGAGGTCTCCACGTTGTTCTGGGTGGTGGAGCGGCCGGTGCAGGCGTCGGAGCCGCCGCCCATGTCTGAGGCCCAGATGTAGTCGAAGCCGTTGTACTGGATGAGCAGGGCGATGGAACGGTCGTTCTCGTCGGAGACGGAGACGCTGCCGCCGCCGATGATGGAGCCGTTGCGGGCGATGCAGGTGAGCGTCGCGCCGTTGCCCAGGGCGATGACGGTGCCGACCGGCATGGCCACCGGCGCGCCGGCGGTGGTCGTCGCCGCGGCGGTGTTCCATCCGGTGACGCAGGAGGAGGTGGTCGCCGAGCCGTTGTAGTAGTTCTTGATGTGGACGTTGTAGCCGGCGTTGATGACTTCATCCAGCCCGCCGATGTGATCGCAGTGCTGGTGCCCGCCGATCATGTAGTCGAGCCCGCCCGCGGCGGTGACCCCGATGGACTGCAGATACGGCACGACGTGCGCCGTCCCCTCCCCCGTATCGCCCCCCTCGAGCAGGACGGTCGTCCCATTCGGTCCCTTGATGAGGACGGAGCCGCCCCATCCCACGTCGATGTAATGAATCTCCAGCGTTTGCCCCAGAACCGGAATTGCGATCAGCGACACCACGAGCAACCAGACACACTTCATACAGGACTCCTTCTGGAGCGACGCATTGACATAAAGCAGCCGTTCCGCATGCGAAGGGTTCAAGATGCGTCCGGGAGGGGGCAGGGGATAGTGCTGAAAATCGCGGGGGAATCCATCCGCCTCACCGCCTCGTTTTGGCCAGCGTCATGAAACGACTCCTCCTCCTTCTCCTCCTCGCCCTTCCCCTGATGGCGGACGAGCGCTTCACCTTCACCGTGGTCGGCATCGACTGCGCGGGGTGTGCGGGGCCGATCGTGAAGCAGTTGAAAGCGGTGGACGGGGTGAAGAGTGCGAACGTCGACTGGAAGGCGGGGACGGCGACGGTCCAGCTGGCGGATGGGGCGGACAGGCAGAAGCTGCGGGCGGCCATCGCGGAGCTGGGGTTCGCGGCGGTCTTTCCGGGGGAAGTGAGGAAGGACCTCCAGGCGCTGCCGGCGGATGTGATCAAAACGCTGGACATCGCGGAGCTGCCGGGGACGAAGAGAGTCGATGCGGCGGCGATGGCGGTGAAGGGGAAGATCACGATCCTCGACGTGTACGCCGACTGGTGCGGGCCGTGTAAAGTGCTGGAGACGCGGTTGCAGCGTTACATGCAGCTGAACCAGGGCATTGCCATGCGGCGGGTGAACATCGGGAAGTGGGACAACGAGGCGGCGAAGCAGGCCACGCGCGAGTTCCGGGCCGAGGGGCTGCCGTACATCCGCGTCTACGACCGCAACGGCAAGTTCGTGACGGCCGTGACCGGCGGGATGTGGGACGAGGTGCTCGCGGCGCTGGAGAAGGCTTCGCGATGAGCGAGCGGCGGGCAGCAGGCAGCGAGCAGGAGAGCCGGCTGTGGCGGAAGGTTCGCGTCGTGCTCCTGCTCGCTGCCCGCTGCTTCCTGCTCGCTCCGCTGCTCGCGCCGCGAGCAGCGCTGGCCTGACCGGCCTGAGCGAATCCAAACCTCTCCGGTGGAGCAGGTAACGAAACAATCGTAGCGGCGGGGCGGTGGCGCGTCGCCTTCGATGCCGCATACGGCGCCTTCACGACCTCGCACGTGGCGCAGTGTCCGGACGTGGCGCCGGAATGCGCCACCCAGGTCATCCCGCCGCACATGCATCTTGCGCGCGTCGCCGTCACCCATACCGAGCTCGACGCGAGCTATGGGCTGGGGCGGCAGATGCAACTCTCGCTGAGCGTGCCGCACGACAGCAAAGACATCCGCATCCGCTACACCACGCTGGAGGGCGCGCCGTTCACGCCGCCCTACGGAGACATCCACCATCGCACCGAAACGCTGCGCGGCCTGAGCGATCCGTCGCTCATGCTCGACTGGTCGCCCTCCCCCGGCTGGCAGCTCGGCGCGGGCACCACCTTCCCCATCGGCCATGTCACCGAGGATCCGGTGCGGCTGGGGAAGGAAGGGTTGACCCACGAGCACACCCAGTTCGGCAGCGGCACGTTCAATCCGAAGCTGGCCGTGCAGTGGAATGATGCGCACTTCTTCGCGCGGGCCGAGGGGCGGCTGACGGCTTATGAGAGCAGCGGCGGGTATCGGGCGCCGAACACGTTCCTCCTCTCGGCCGGGCCGAGCCTGCGGGTGGGGCCGGTCGCGATCGAGCCGCGGATCAACGGGCAATACCAGGGAAGGGCGCGGTGGCACGGCGAGGCGGACGAAGGGAGCGGTTTCCACAACGGCGGCGTGCGGCTGCAACTGGGGATTCCGCTGGGATCGATCACCGTCGCGCCAAGTGTCTACCGCGAGCTGTGGTCGCACGGCTTCGACGGGCAGGCGTTCCGCCAGTCCACGACGTGGTCCGTGGCGATCGGGCGAACGTTCTAGCCAGCGAGGCCGCCGCGGCTTGGCGAGCCAGCGCAGCCGGCCGCGCCGGCCGGCTAGGTGCGGCGGATGGCGCGCACGCGCGGCGTGCCGCCGCCGGTCTGCGTACCGGTGACGTTCAGCGCGCCGGTGAGCATCGCCGTATCGTTGCCGCTCCTCACCACGATCACGGCCGAGCCCGACGCGGCGTTCGCGCCGATGCTGAACACGGCGTAGACATAGTTGCCCGCGTACTTGAAATCGGATAGGCGGCGGACGCCGGGGTTCAGCACCTCGAAGGTGGTCATGCCGCTGGTGAAGCCGTCGCCGGCCACCGCGATGGAAACCGTGTCGCCGGCCTTGAGCGACGCGGGAGCGGCGCTGAGGCTGAAGTCGCTGCGGCCGGACGGCGTGACCCCGACCCACTTCGGGTTGAGCCGCGTCACGCCGGCGCTGGTGACCATGAGGTTGCCGTAGATCTTGCCGTTCTCCACCCGGATGGTGCCGCCGAAGAACTCCGTCGGGAAGGGAACCACCTTCGCGTCGCGCCAGACGCCGTCCAGGTTGCGCGGATCGACCGGGCCGTCGAGCGGCTCGGCGTAGAGGCGGTACGCGCCGGCGGGCACGGGCTGCAGGGTGAAGTCGCCGTTGCTGTTGGTGAGCGCGGTGGCGACCGGCTCCCCCTGATCGTTCATGGCCACGACCTGCGCGGCGAAGATGCCGCCGCTGTCACCCATCACCCGCCCCTGCAGCGTGGCCCCCATCGACCCGACCTCGGACCGCGGATAGACGGCGGAGATGGCCACCGTATCGTCGCTGGTCAGCGCCGTCGGGCCGCCCTTGCTCACCCACGGATACATCACCGAGGAGAGCACGCCGGAGTGGTCGAGGCCGAGGAGATGGCCGACCTCGTGCTCCAGGGCGAGCTGGACGTTGTAGTCGCTGTTCATCATGGAGGCGTCGACCTGGATGTCGGCCTCGCGCATCTGTCCGGTGGGGATGTCGTACCAGTTCGTGGTCGCGGCGATGAAGCCCTGCCCCTTGAAGAGATCGTCCATCAGGGTGACGCTGTTCTGTCCGTTGGGGCCGGCCTGGAGGTTGTCTCCCACGCCGAGGGGACGGAAGGAGATGTCGGCATCGGGAATCTGGCTCCAGGCGTCGAACGCGCGATCGACCACCGCTTCGGCGCCGTTGAAGCTGTTCGCGACCCGACGGTCGACGATGTACGACAGCGGAAACGCGCTCTTCGCCCAGTAGACAGGCGTGGCCGCTCCCGACATCGGATAAGTCAGCCGCGTCGCGCCCAACGAAGGGATCGCGACGAGGACGAACAGCGCGAAGAGGACGATTTTCCGGGACATGGCTGGGGGCGGTAGGTGCAAGGGAGTTGCCATGATAACAGTTATTAGTTGTCAGTTGTCGGTTGTCGGTACGACGGACTCTACTGATAACTGACAACCGACAACTGACCACTACCGAAGCGCAGCGACGAGATCGATCTCCACCAGCGCCCCCTTCGGCAGCCCGGAGACCTGCACGGTGGTGCGGGCGGGCTTGTGGTCGCCCATGTACTCGGCATAGATGGCGTTCAGAGTCTGGAAGTTGGCCAGGTCGGTCACGAAGACGGTGGCCTTCACCACCTTGCTGAAATCGGCGCCGGCTTCCTTCAGCACGGCCTTCAGGTTGTCGAAAACGCGGCGGGTCTGGGCGGCGAAGTCGCTGCCGACGAGCTCGCCGGTGGCGGGGTCGAGCGCCACCTGGCCGGAGGTGTAGAGCATGCCGTCCACCCGCACGGCCTGGGAGTAGGGGCCGATCGCCTTGGGGGCGTCGCTGGTCGCAATGAAGTCCATGTCGCGTAATCCTTTCCGGGCGCGCAGTATAGCGGCCCGTTATAATCCCGGCGCGATCATGAGCACGTATCTCGGCAATCCCGCCCTGTCGACCGCGGTCAAGGACCGGGTCAGCTCCACCTTCCATCAGGCGCTCGCGCTGTACCGGCAGGGCAGGATCCAGGAAGTCGTGGCCGGCTGCACGCTCATCCTGCAGATGGACCCGCTGTTCGACCCGGCCAAGAAGCTGATGGAGAAGGCGCGCAATCCCTCCTCCCCCATCGACGTCGAGACGCTCTCCCCCACCACCTCGGCCGACGAAGCGCTGCGCGAGGCGCGCAATTCGATGACCCGGCGCGACTTCCAGCGCGTCATCCAGATCACCACGGAGATCCTCACCAACGACCTCATGAACGACGACGCCCGCATCCTGGGCGACGAGGCACGGGAGAAGATGGAGGCCGGCCCGTTCGTGGAGCAGTTCGCCCGAAAGTGCGAGCAGCACCTCGCCAACGGCAACCTCCCCGCGGCGAAGACCGATCTGGAGAAGGCCCGCGCGCTCGATCCCGACCACCCGATGATCAAGCAGATCGAGAAACGGGTGAGCTCGGCCAGCGGCAAGTGGCCGGCCGCCTCGATGCCCGGCACACCCGCGGCGCCTCCGGCGAAGCCGTCGTTCGTGGTGGACAACCCGCCCCCCACCACCCCCGCCCGCTCCACCGCGCAGGCGAGCGACTTCGGCTTCACCTTCGAGGAGGAGAAACAGCCGGCCCCGGACGCCGCCCCTTTCTCCTTCGGCGGAGGAGGAGGCGACGCGCTCTCGAACTTCGCCCCCACCGCCCCCGCCTCCTTCTCCTTCGATGCGCCCGCCGCGCCGGGCTTTTCGTTCGACGCGCCGGCCTCGTCCGGCTTCTCCTTCGACACTCCGGCGGCCGAAAAGGCGCCGGTGACGGGCGAGTTCGATTTCTCGACCGCCTCGATCGAGACGAGCGCCGACGATCAGAAGAAGATCGATCAATACCTCGCCGACGGCGACCGCGCCGCGGCGCGGGGCGACTATCAGGAAGCGATCGATCTCTGGTCGCGCATCTTCCTGATCGACGTCACGAACGAGACGGCCTCGGACCGGATCGAGAAGGCGAAGCTGCAGCGGCGGGAGATCGAGGCGAAGATGGACGTCTTGATCGCCGCCGGCGCGACGGCGTTCGACCGCGGCGACCGGGAAGGCGCCCGCGCGAAGTTCGCCGAGGTGCTGCGGCTCGATCCTCATAACGTCTCGGCCCAGGACTACATGGACCGCATCGCCGAGCAGACGCCGGCCGGGGGGGAGGTGCCGGAAGCGCCGTACGTCGCGCCGCCGGCGGAGAAGTTCGACATCTTCGCGGACGTGCCGTCGCCCTCGACGGAGACGCTCCTCCCCCCCGATCCGGGAGTGATCGCGCCGCCGCCCGTGGCGGGCAAACAGAAAGCGGCTCCCGCGCCGGCCAGGGCGAAGCCGAAGAAGACCTCGCGCTCGATGCCGACCGGCGCGCTGCTCACCATCCTGGCGATCGCGCTCCTCGGCGGAGGCGGCTGGTACGCCTGGCAGCAGTTCGCAAACCGGCCGCCGGCCATCGACCCCGCGGCGACGCAGCAGATTTTCGCCAAGGCGAACAACCTGGCCAACAAGGGGCAGTACGACCAGGCCATCGCGCTGCTGCAGGATGTGAAGCCGGATGATTCGCAGCACGACCGCGCGCTCAATCTGATCGCGGACCTGCAGAAGAAAAAGTCGCAGGCGGCGGAGATGGTGGACGGCAAGCCGGCCGGGCAGTTCTATCAGGAGCAGGTCGAGGCCGGCCGCGCCGCGTTCGAGGCGCATGATTACGTCGGCGCGAAGAAGGCGTTCGAGCAGGCGCAGCGGGTGAAGCCGATTCCGGATGAGGTGCGGCCGATGTACGACACGGCCGCGCTGCAGGTGGCGAAGCTCGACGCCGCGAAGGCGCTGTTCAATGAGCGCCGCTACGCCGATGCGATCGCCAATCTGCAGCCGCTGCTCACCGCCGACCCGTCGAACAAGAACATCGCCCGCATGATCAACGATGCGCACTTCAACCTCGGCGCCACGGCGCTGCAGGAGGAGAAGCTCCCCGACGCGATGAAGGAGTTCGACGAGGTGCTGAAGACCGACCCGAACGATGAGCTGGCCCGCCGCAGCCGCGAGCTGGCAGTGCGGTATAGCGGACAGCCGAAGGACCTGCTGTACAAGATTTACGTAAAATACCTGCCGTTGCGACAAGTCGGCTAGGGCGAGCGGCGAGCAGCGAGCAGGAGAACCTGGTGCGCTTTACGTGAACGGAGCCGGTTCTCCTGCTCGCTGTTCGCTGTCAGCTGCTCGCCGAATGGGAGGGTGTGATGCGGTTCGATGAAGTGGAGCTGGAATCTGTGGCCGAGTTTCCGATCGAGGCGGCTCCTGCCGTCACCGCGCACGCCTCCATCTTCAAACGGCTGCTCGCGCTGCTCACCGATCTCTCCCTCTTCCTCGCCCTCGCCCTGGCGCTCTATCCCCTCCTCCCCCCCGCCCTGCACTGGCCGTCGTTCGCGGCCATGGCGGGGTTCATCATCGTGGTCTCGTACTACTACTTCGTCGGCACGTGGCTGCTGTGGGGGAAGACCATCGGCGGCGCGATCTTCGACGTGCGCGTGGTCTCGGACGACCGGACGGCGATGCCGCTGCGCGGAGCCACGATGCGCTGGGCCGGTCTGTACGCGTCGCTGTTGACGGGCGGGATCGGGTTCCTCTTCCGGCTGCCGGACCGGATCTCGCGCACGCACTGCGTGGCGTCGGCGTAGAGGCGCGAGCGGCACAATGCCTACGCTCGCACGAGGAGGGGAATCGTGATCGCCGAATTCCGCGGGTTCCTGACCAAGACCAACGCTCTGGCCCTCGCGGTCGGCGTGATGATCGGCGCGGCGGTGGGCGCTGTCGTCACCGCCGTCTCCTCGGACATCCTCATGCCCCTCATCAGCCTTTTCCTCCCCTCCGGCGACTGGCGGCAGGCGAAGATCGTGATGAAGACCACCACCGACGCGGCGGGCAAGACGACGGAGAGCGCCCTGCTCTACGGCCACCTCCTGGCCACGCTGATCGATTTCCTCATCATCTCGCTCGTCCTCTTCCTCATCGTGAACGCGCTGGTGAAGCCGGTGCCCGCGCTGGCCGCGGAGCCGATGAAGAAGTGCCCGGAGTGCCTGGAGATGATCCCGGCCGCGGCGCGGCGTTGCCGGGCCTGCGCGTCGGCGGTGCCGTAATCGGCTCGCGCCGCGCTCAATAACGCACCGCGAAATACACTGCCTTCACCGCCGTTCCGAATGGTCAGCGTCGGTTGTCACCATTCCGGAGGTCGAGGCACGAAGTCCTGAGCTAGCTCGCGTTCCAATCGGGGTTTCCGTCGCGGCAGCGGCACCTCTGGCCAAGGCATGACGATGGGGACAGCCGCGTCGCCGTTCCGCCGGGCGGGACGCCCGCGCGCTACGGTCCGCTTTCCGCTGCGGAGTCCCGTCCTGACTCTACCCAGGCCAGGCGTGTGAGCAGGGAGCCGAGGAGGGTCGCGGCGGCGGCGGCGCGGCGGGCGCGTTTGGAGCGGAGGCCGAGCAGGCGGAGGGCGAGCGGCACGGGGCCGGAGAGGAACTCGGCGGCTTTCATCGTCGTCGACCTGGGCGGGACGGCGGCGGCCGTCTCGAAGACGGCGGCGCCGAAGGCGAGGATGTGCAGCGCTTTTTCGTCGTGGCCGCGGAGCTGGAGGGCGGAGGCGGCGGAGCCGAGCGCGGAGGCGCCGAAGTGGAACGGGAGGAGGGAGACGTGTTCGGCCCAGGCGGGAATGGCGGTGGCGCCGAGGAGGACGCCGGTGTAGGTGGCCATGCCGAGGCCCGTTGCGGCGGAAAGGACGCCGGCGGTGTCGGCGATCCGCTCGAAGCCGAGCAGGTCGGCGAGCACCGTGGCGGCGGAGAGCGTGCCGAACCCGGCGAGGATCCAGGCGCCGACCGACATGGGCGACTGCGGCTTGAAGACGCGCATCATGTTCAGGAAGCGCTCCGGGCGGCCGAGGTCGGCGATGAGGAGCGGCCCGGAGACTGCGGCGCCGACGGCGGCGATCCATCTTGCGTCTTTCACCAGCGAGGCGTCGGCGCCGGTGAGACGCGCGGCCGCGGCGAGAACCGCGGCGGCTCCGGCTCCCCCGCCGACGAAAAAGTAGGCCGGCACTTCCCAGGACCAGACCGGCGCCTTGAGCAGCGGGACGTCGTAGTAGCGGAGCAGCTTGCCGGCCACGCTGCCGGTGCGGGCGGCCTCTTCGCGGAGCTCGTCGAGGCGGCGTTCGTCGATCATCGTTTGCCGCCAAGGGCGAAGGCCAGCAGCGAGCCGAGCGCGATCGCGCCGGCGGCAACGGCCGCCGCGGTCCACCCTTCGCGCAACAGCGTGGTGGGCACCCGGGGGGCGGCAGGCAAGTTGTATTGGGAAGCGTCGCCGCGCACGAGAAAGAAGGCGTGCGTGCCGCCGACGCTCGTCTCGGTCGGGTTCCAGATGTTCGCGTCCGTCATCCCCAGTCCATGCAGTTTCTCGATGCGCGCATCGGCCACGCGCTGCAGCTCATCCAGATCGCCGAACAGGATCGAGCCGGTGGGGCAGGCCTTGGCGCAGGCGGGCTGCAGACCGTCCTTCTGCCGGTCGTAGCAGAACGTGCATTTGAAGGCGCGGCCGTCGTCGGGGCGCCGGTCGACCACGCCGAAGGGGCAGGTCACCACGCAGTAGCCGCAGCCGTTGCAGATGTCGGGCTGGATGTAGACGCCGCCGAACTCGGTCCGGACGATCGAGCCGGTGGGGCACGCCTCCAGGCACCCGGCGTGCTCGCAGTGCTTGCAGACGTCGGACGAGAACTGCCACGTCATGTGCGAGGGCGAGTTGCCGCCGTGGCCGAACTCGGGCTCGTGCTCCACGAACTTCACGTGCCGCCAGGTGGAGTGGCCGAGCGAGCGCGTGTTGTCGTACGACATGCCGGTGAAACGGAAGCCGTCATCCGGCACGCCGTTCCACTCCTTGCACGCGACCTCGCACGCCTTGCAGCCGATGCAGAGCGTGGAGTCGGTGAAGAAGCCGGTGGTTCCTGGTGTCATTCCGAGTCGAGCAGACGGCGAGGAATCGATACCGCAAGACCGCCGCGGGCCTCAGGATGACACATCAGCGGGCGCGCCGCCGCAACCCGCCCACATCGAGCCCGAGCACGCGCAGGAACACGCGCGGGATCAGCCCGGAGAAGTCGCGGGAGTAGCCGATGCGGAGGCGGTTGCCGTCCGCGAAGAGGTCGAGGCGGTTGGCCACGAACGGCAGCGGGATGGTCGCCACGGGACTGCCGGAGCTGACGAGCGCAAGGCTCGACGCCGTCGGGAAGACGGTGACCACGGCGAAGAGGCCGTTGTCCAGCGCCTGCACGTCCGAGTCGGAGCCGGGCGGGATGAGGAAGAGCGGGCCGGCGTTGAGGTTGCTGTCGATGTGCGCCGCGGCGCCGCTGCCGGCGATGAGCAGGTACTCCTTCCCGTTCCACGCGATGCGGACGCTGCCGATGGCGCGCCGGTCGATGATCGTCTTCACCTCGCCGGTGGGCGTACCGCCCGCGCTCACCCGCACGCCGCGCACGAGCTGCGTGTTCGAGCCGATGAACTGCGACCAGACCACGAGGAACTCGCGCCCGTTCCAGACCACCTGCGGCCGGGTGCGGAACGCGTCCGTCGGATCGAGGCTGATGCCGCCCTGCGCGGTGATGCTGCCGCCCTCGGTGACGAGCGTCATCAGGATGCGGCTGAAGGGGGAGGAGCCGTAGTTCTCCGAGGTCCAGACGACCAGCCAGTCGCGCCCGTTCGAGGCCACGCGCGGCGTGAAGCCGTTGCCGAGGTTGACCGCCGGGCTGCGCAGATCGCCGGTGGGGCTGACCCGAACCGCGGTGATGCGGTTCGCGCCGGGCTGCTCCTGCCACACCGCGAGCGCATCGCTCGAGCCGAGGGCGATGTCCGCCTCGCTCTGGGCGAAGGCGCTCGGCGAGAGGAGGTGATCGGTGGCCCGCACGCCGTTCTCATCGACATGCCCCCACCAGATCTGGTTCCGCCCCAGCGCAGCCTCGGTCCAGAGAACGGTCGTCCCGAGCGCATCGCGCAGGATGGCCGGCGCGTCCTGGGCCTGGGTGAACTCGGAGACGACGCTCGACTGGCTTACGTCCGGCACGGTCGGCGCCGGCGCGGAGGCGAACACGATCTCGTCGATGTCCTCGTTGGTCCGCTCCACGGTGGCGATGGCGATGGAGGTTAGGCTGGCGTCGACGGACGGCGCTTGCCGGTCGAAGTTGCGCGGGAAGCAGCCGGTCGTGCCGACCGCCTCGGTGGTGAAGCGCCGGTAGCAGGTGGCGTTGCCGGAGGTGTAGACGGCCAGGAAGGAGGTGCCGTCGAACGTGAGCGCCACGTCCGCGGCCGGATCGCTGGTCAGCGTGAGGAACGCCGAGGCGGAGCCGCTGGGGCCGAAGAAGAGCGCGATCACGCCCTTGTCGTTGGCGAAGACGCCGACGTATTCGGTGGGCGTGCCGCCGATCGCGTACGCGGCCGGCTGGTCGAAGAGGCGCCCCAGGGCGCCCGGGTCGCTGTTGGCGGGGAGGAGGAAGCCTTCCTCCGCATCATTGCGGCGGCCGACCACGAGGAAGTCGCCGCGCAGCGCCGCGACCTTGGGGCCGGTGAGCTGCGTCGCGACCGAGGAGAGGACGTTGCCGAAGCGGTCGACGCGCGCCGCGCGGCCGTCCCAGGCCACGCCGTACGCGCTGCCGTTCCAGGCGATGGCGGCGCCGCTGGTGCCGAGCTCGCCGCCAGAGGCGATCACGACGCGGGAGTTGTTCACCACCGTACCCTCTTCCGTCAGGCGCAGCGCCTCGACCAGCGGGCGGGAGCCGGCGAAGGAGAACGGATAGTTGCGCGTCCAGAGGACGAAGTATTCGGCACCGTTCCAGGCCACGGCCGGCGAGTTGCCCGGGCCCAGATCGACCGCGGCGCCCTGCCGGGGCGAGCCTTCCGGCGAGTAGAGGCGGGCGAAGATGCGGCCCGACGGCAGGTCGGACGCCACGCGCCGCTCCTCCCAGACGATGATGAAGCTGTTCGAGCCCATCACCAGCGTCGGCTTGTCGCGGAAGCCGCTGGAGGCGGGCCCGAAGCGCTGCGTGGAGAGGGCCAGCTCGCCGGTATCGGTGGTGAGACGCGCCGCGAATGCCGGCAGGGAAAGGACGACCGTGAGGAGTAAAGCTATCCGGGTCTTCAAGTAAGGGGCTCGCTTT
>DASYMJ010000334.1:0-13181 GCA_036009105.1 Thermoanaerobaculia bacterium
GAACGCCGGCACGGTGAAGAGGCGGTGCACTTCCCCCCGCCCGATGGCGGCGTAAAGCGGATAGATGGAGGAGGGCACCGCCCCCCGCCGCCGCGCCTCAGTATGGATGGTCTTGCGCGCTTCGGCTTTTGCGGCGGCGTCGCCGAATACGGCGTCGCGAACGAGCTGGTCGATGTCGAGATCGGGCATGGGTTCTCCTCCGAGCGCGCGACTGTAGCAAATCGTTTCCGGAGAGAACAGCGCAGCAGAAGTCCCTGCCGCGGTCCCTCTAAGGAATGAGAGGTGAGCAAGTGAAAAAGCACTGGGAGCTCGTCCTGGGAGTTGCGGCATTGATCGTCGGCATCGTCGCGCTCGTTGCCGGGATCTGGTATGGCCACTATCAGGGCTCGCTTGCCCGGAGGGCGGAGCAGGCGCAGGCCGAATCGCTGGTGAGAGAAGCGACGGAGATGGTCACCCGCGGCCGAATGACGATGGCTCAAACCGATTGGCGACTGACCGGGGATGACGAGGCGAACGTGCAGAAGGCGCTCTCACGGCTCGACCTGGCGATCAGGATGGACGGTGCGAACATCGAGGCGCTGAAAACGCAAGCGCTGTGCAATGACATTCTCGGACGATATGACGAATCCCTGCGGGGCTACGAACGCGCGCTCGCACTCTCACCGTCGAAGTCTCTGGCCGCGACCATTCTGAACAACATGGGAAATGTCTATCTGGAGCAGTGCGAGGTAGCAAAGGCCGGTCAACATTTTCGCAAGGCCATCGCTTCCTACCCTCAACTCGCCGTTGCACATGGCAACCTTGCAGATGTGCTTCGTCGACAGAAGAAATATCAGGACGCGATCGGTGAGGCTCGGATCGCCGGAAAGCTGGCGCCGGATTTCGTGGGCGCTTTGCTCGTCGAAGCGCGCGTCGAGGTCGCCCGCGGCAATCTGCAAACAGCGTATTCGGTCCTGATCAAAGCGGTCCGGATCGATCCCAAATACCAGGTGGATACGCACCTCGATCTGAGCCATCTCCTCGACCGCATGGGCCGATCGGAGGATGCGCTGAAGGAAGCGCGCGCGGCGGTGCTCATCGAGCCGAATTCGGCGGTCTCCCACGAATGGCTTGCCGAGCTTCTTCGCAAAGCGGGTAACACCAAGGAAGCAGATACGGAAATGGAGGCAGCTCAAACGTTGGCGAGCTTGCGCAAAAGCAGTGATAAGTGCTGATGCGCTTTACGCCGTCGCGCCGATCGCGCTCCGGATCTGCTCCACCAGCTCGTTCACGTCGAACGGCTTGAGCACCGAGCCGTTCGCGCCGATGGCCTGCAGCTCGGCCGGCGCCAGCGGCTCGCCGCTGAGGATGAGGATGGGCAGCTGCTCGAGGCCGGGCTCCGCGCGCAAGGCCTGCACGACCTCCGGGCCGCTCATGCCCGGCATGTGCAGGTCGAGCAGGGCGAGCTGGGGCGGCTGCGCGCGCGCCGAATCGAGCGCGGCCGCGCCGCTGCTGGCCACCACCGCGTCGAAGCCGAACTCGCGGAGGAGGTTGCGCATCAGAAGGAGGATGGGGCCGTCGTCGTCGACGACCAGGATGACCGGACGTGTTGTGTTCATGGAAACCGCGGCGGAGTGTAAAGGATGTTCGCGTAAAATTCGACGCTGATGGCAGTCAGGCACGACCGTAAAGTCTCGATCCTCGACGTGATGGGCCCGGTGATGGTCGGCCCCTCCAGCTCGCACACCGCCGGCACCGCGCGCCTCGGCCGTGTGGCGCGCGAGCTCCTCGATGAAGACCCTCTCGCCGTCCACTTCTACCTCCACCCGCCGCTCGCCGCGACCTATCGCGGCCACGGCTCCGACTTCGCGCTGGTGGGCGGCTCCATCGGCCTGAACGTGGACGACCCGCGCATCCCCGAGGCCATCCGCATCGCCGAGCAGATGGGCGTGGAGATCGAGTTCTCGGAGGAGGACCTGGGCGACGTGCACCCGAACACGGTGCGCATCGAGATCGAGGGGAAGAAGCGCGAGGCGGAGATCATCGGCTCGTCCATCGGTGGGGGAGTGATCGAGGTCTTCCAGCTCAACGGCTTCCAGACCCGCTTCAAGGGCGACTCGCCCACGCTGCTCCTCTTCTACCGCGACCGGCCGGGGATGATCTCCGAGGTGACCAAGACGATCGCCGAGGAGGGGATCAACATCGCGTCGCTGTACTGCTCGCGCAAGCAGCGCGGCAAGGACGCGTTCATGCAGATCGACGTCGACTCGCCGATCTCGGCCGAAGGGCTGCGCCGCATCTGCGCCACGCCCGATGTGGCCGAGGCGAAGTACCTGGACAGGATTCCGTAGTTGCTGGTTGCAACCAGTAACCAGCAACTCGCCGGAAGCCGGCACGCGCTTTTCACGTTGTTCGCGTCATGATCGAATCCTTCGCCCACCTCGAGCAGTCGGCCGCGGGCCGCGACCTGGCCGACGTCTTCCTGGAGACTGACGAGCAGGAGCATGGCATCCCCGCCGCGCAGATCCTGGCCGCGCTGCGCAAGCGGCGGGAGGTGATGCGCGACTGCATCGAGCGCGGCAAGAACGGCGGGCAATCGATGGGCAAGCTCGTCGGCAACGAGGCGAAGCTGCTCGACGAGGCCTTCCGCAGCGGCCGCACCTTCCTCGATCCGCTCACCATCAAGGCCGAGATCTACGCGCTTTCGGTGATGGGGGAGAACTCGCGGATGGGCGTCATCGTCGCCGCGCCGACCGCGGGGGCGGGCGGGGTGGTGCCGGGCATGCTGCTGGCGCTGGAGGAGGAGCGGCACGTCGATCCGGAGAAGACGGTGCGCGCGCTGGTCGTGGCGGGCGGCGTCGGCTCCATCATCGCCCTGTCGGCGAACATCTCCGGCGCGGCGGGCGGCTGCCAGAACGAGGTCGGCGTCGCCGCCGCCATGGGCGCGGCCGCGGTGGCGTACATGATGGGCGGCTCGCCGTCCGACTCGATCCAGGCCGCCGCCCTGGCCCTGAAGAACACCCTCGGCCTGGTCTGCGATCCGGTGGGCGGGCTGGTGGAGGTGCCTTGCGTGAAGCGCAACGCGCTCTTCGCCGTGCACGGCCTCACCGCCGCGCAGCTCGCGCTGGCCGGCGTGAAATCCGTCATTCCGATGGATGAGGTAGTGGAGGCGATGGTGCGCATCGGCCGAGCCTTGCCGCGCGGCCTGAAGGAGACGGCCGAGGGGGGGCTCGCTACCACGGCGACCGGCTGCGCGATCGGCTCCCGACTCAAGGACGAGGCGAATCAGCGCCGCGCCGAGCGCGCCGCGGAGCGCGAACGGATGGCCCAGGAGCGGAAGGCCGGCACCGCGCCATAGTATCCTTCGCCGCATGCGTCCTGATCCCGCCACCGAATACGCGCCGCATCACGAAAAGTACGTCTCCCTGATCACCGACCCGGTGCTCGTCGCCCTGCGCGACCAGCGCACGGAGATCGTCGAGCTCTTCGGCGGCCTCCCCGACGAGCGGGCCGGCCACCGCTACGGCGAAGGCAAGTGGACGCTCCGCGAAGTCCTGGGCCACATCATCGACGGCGACCGCGTCTTCGGCTACCGCGCCTTCGCCTTCGCCCGCGGCGAGGCCGCCGCGCTGCCGACGTATGACCCGGACAGCTACGTCGCCAACGGCCGCTACGACGCCCGCTCGATGAGCAGCCTGCTCAGCGAGTTCCTCGCCGTGCGCGACTCGATCATCCAGCTCTTCGACACTTTGGAGCCCGACGCCTGGTCCCGCGGCGGCACGGCCAGCAACGCGAAGGTGACGGTTCGCGGCCTGGCGTACATCGCCGCCGGGCACGCCGCGCATCATCTGAAGATCGTGCGGGAGAAGTACTTCCCGCCGGCCTAGCGCGACACGATCGTCCAGATTCCGATGGCGATGAAGCCGATGCCGGCGACGATCTTCAGCGTCTTGGGCGAGACGAACTTCTCCAGCTGCGCACCGACCAGCACGCCGATGGCCGCGGCGAGCGTGAGCGCCAGCGCCGAGCCGGCGAAGATCACCCACTTGTTGCTCTTCCCTTCCGCGGCGAAGAGCATGGTCGCCAGCTGCGTCTTGTCCCCGATCTCGGCGAGAAACACGGTGGCGAACACGGAGAAGAAGGCTTTCCACATGGCGGGGCATCTTAGCCGCAAGTCGCGGCGGGCGATGGCCTAGGCGGGCCAACGTCAGCGTTTCAGCGGGAACGGACCAGGCTGACCGTCTGTCCGACGTGGATCGGACCGCGCCGCACGACCGTTCCGTAGACGCCCGCATTGTTGCCGTTGAGGCGAACGACCGCCTTCATCACTCGCGCGTCTTTCTCGCCGGTATCGGGATCGATGTTGATCATGACGCATCGCAGGTCTTGCCCGGTGATGCTCACCGCCGGCGACGACTCGCCGTCGCCAAACAAGAGTGTGCCGCCGACCCATCCATCCTCGAGAAACGGCTCTGAATCGTGAGTCTCCAGCACGACGTTTGCGCGCATGCGGCGGCGATCAATCTCCGTTCCCACCTCTCGGCCGATTGCCGCGATGGTGGTCAAGCTGATCACCGAGACCGAGGCCTCATCGAAGATCCCGTGTTTGAGCTCCATCAAGTCCACGGCGCTTCCCAGGCGTTCCGCGATTTCAGCTTGCAGCGCCGCACCGCGCAGCTCGACGTTACCCCCGGCCGGGGTTCGTACGGTTGTGAACAGCGGCTCGCCGGTATGCTCATCGGGACTGACGGGCTGGTAGCGGACGAGCTCGGGAAGCCGGCTCGCGCTGAGCCAGGGAAAGGCGCTGCTGTCCCCCACCCGCCGAAAGGCGAACCGTCGATCGCCGGCAATACCGTGCCACCCGAGCTGCGCCGATTCGATCGTGGTTCCCCCCATCGACTTGACCGGATATCTCGCCAGCTCGTGCACACGACCGATGGGGATCATTCGGCCGTCACTGTACTACTTTGCGCCGATGGTGGCCGAGACCGGGCCGCGGCAGCTTCAGCGTGAAGTTGGCCGGCGGGCATAGGCCGACTTTTTCTTTTTGCCGCTGTCGCCATGCGGCATCGCCGCGATTGCCGACCGCAGGAAGGCGTTCACGGTTTCTGATGACTGAAAAACGTCGGCTACATCAGCATCGAGCACGACGACTACTGCTTCATCGGCGAGTCGCCCGGCGAAACGGTTAACCGCGCGCCTTACGGGTAATACCCCCGGATCGTCTTTGCCTTCCCCTCGCTCACCTGCACGGTGATCTCGCGCCACTTGCCGCCGGACTTTACCCCCTCCGGCGGATAGAAGCCGAGCACATATTGGGAGCGGAGCTCGTTCTGGATGTCGTTGTAGACGCGCTGCAGGTCCTCCGCGCGCTCGATGTAATACGTCCCGCCGCCCGTCTCCGCGGCGAACTTGTTCAGCTTGTACTTCACGTCGATCTCCGTGGGGCGGATGCCGATGCCGATGCCGTAGATCGGCACCGCGGTGCGGCGCGCGTACTCGATGGCCTGCTCGAACGAGAACCGCGACGCGGTGTCCTTGCCGTCCGTGATCACCACCAGCGCCTTCTGTCCCTTGATGCCGAGGAAGTTGTAGAGGGAGAACACCACCGCGTCGTAGAACGCCGTCGACTCCTCCGCGCGCAGCTTGGCCAGGCCGGCGTTCATGTCGGCCAGGCTGGCCGACCATTTCTGTACCAGTGACGGCTGCGTATCGAATGCCACCAGGAACGCCTTGTCGCCGCCGCGCATCACGTTCTGGAAGAACTGCGCGCCCGCCTTCTGCGCCTCGCTCATCCGCGGCTGCATCGAGCCGGACGTATCGATGGCCAGGCCGATGGAGAGCGGCAGGTTCTTCACGTACTCGAACTTGGCGATCTTGATCTCCTTGCCTTCGTCGAGCACCTTGAACGCGCTCTGCGGCAGGTCCTGCTTCGGTTTGCCGCCGACCAGCACCGTGGTCGGCAGCTCCACCAGGTGGACGTCGATCTCCGCCATGTAGTCGGGCGTGTTGATCATCACCACGTCCTCCACCGGCGGCGTCGGGTCGTCTTTCAACTGCGCCACCGCGCGCAGGTAGCCCACGCCTTCCGTCTCGGGGACGTTCACCGTCTGCACGAACGGCGGGTCGTAGAGCTTGGCGATGGGCGTGGCGTTGAGGAAGAGCTGCACGAAGTCCAGCTTCTTGCCGTCCGGCACGTTGACCGACATCTCCACCCGCGTCTTCCCGTGCAGTTTGTAGGCGACGCGCGGCGAGTTGATGCGCACCCGGAACGGATCGGTGCCGGTGTTCACCACCACCTCGTCGCCGGTGAGGAACTGCCCCTTGTCGCCCAGGGCCACGGCGCGGATCTTCCGCACCTGGGGCACCTCGCCGAAGTCGAGGTCGAGGGTGTAGGGCGGCTGGCGCTTGACCATCACCTTGCGCCCGTCGAGATAGAACTCCACGCTCTTGATGTCTTCCCCGACGGCGAGCGTCTCGATGTGCTGGATGCCGCTGAGCAGCTCCTCCGCGAAGGGGACGATGCGCAGACGCGTCTCGTTCGAGGTGATGGCGTCCTTCAGCTGCGACACCGTCTGCTGGCCGGACTCGCGGGCCTTGATCTGCTCGGCCGTGTCGAAGATCTCCGGCACGTCGAGCGGGTTCTCCAGCACGATCTCCGCGCCGGAGTTCGCGTCCGTGACCTTGATGCGCGACTGGTAGGTGCTGGGGCGGAGGAAGCGGTCGATGACGATGGGCAGCTTCTCGTCCTTCACGTCCGCCGGGAAGTCGAAGCGGTAGCGGTAGTTCTCGAACATCGACTCGTCCTTGAGCACTTCGCCCGTGACGTCGATGCTGTACATCTCCGTGTCGCCCACTTTGTTCGGCTTGAGCTGCGCGCGCGGCACCAGCACCGTCATCTGCGCGTCGGTCCGGCCGCCCTGCTTGGCCGGGTATTGCACCGCCCAATTGGCGGCGAGCTTCGGAGCGTTGGGATTGACCAGCACGACCGAGCGGAGGATCTTGCGCACGTCCTCCTGGTTGATCTGCGGCGGGTCCCACACGTGCGGCAGGTCGGTCTTGTTCTGCTGCATCTGGAAGATGGCGCGCATCAGGACGTCGCCGTTTGGGCAGGTGGTCTCGATTTTCGAGACGTACACGTACGGGTTGGCCGACTCGTCGAAGACCTTCGTCACGCCGCTGTCCGGTCCGGCCACCACCCCCGCCACCTCGGTGGAGACGAGGTCGGCCAGGTTCATCCGCTGGTCGCCCATCGTGTTCCACAGCTTGTAGTCGCGGCCGTAGCGGGGGATGTAGAAGAGCAGATACACCTTGTGGCCGAGGGCGGGGAGGTATTCGTAGAGCCAGAGCTCGATCGGCTGCAGGAGCCGGTCGCAGTCGATGCGGAGGCGGCTGTCCGGCCGGCCGTTGACGAGCAGCATCCGGGAGCGGTCGTTGGAGAGCTGCTTGAACTCCTCCCGCGCTTCTTCCAGTCGCTGGTAGTAGTCGTCCTTGAAGGCGAAGTTCGTGGTGCCGCGCATCGCGTCCCGGCGGCGCCAGAATTCGGTGATGTAGGTCTCGCGCTGCGCGTCCGTCTCCAGGATGAGGAAAGTGTCGACCTCGGTGGGGAGGATGATGGGCTCCACTTCCTCCAGCCACTGGCGGTAATGGTCCGACAGCGCCTTCATCCGGTCCTTCCGCTCGCCGCGGGAGAGCTTGCGGACGCCCAGGTCGGTGGCCGGATCCTTCTTCTTTTCGGCCGGCGCCGTTTTGGCGGCGTCGCCAGGATTGTTCGTCTGAGCCAGAATGTTCGAGACGCCGAACGCCAGCACCACTGCGGCGATGAGCCCGATCCTCTTCATCGATGTCCTTCCCGTACGGGTTTCCTGATGCAGCGAATCTACGTCGACAACAATGCCACCACCCCCGTCCATCCCGACGTGTTGCGCGTCGTGAGCGAATCGCTGGCGACCGTTTTCGGCAACGCCTCGAGCATTCATAAAGAAGGCCAGACGGCGCGGCGGGCAATCGAGGAAGCCCGGGAGTCGGTGGCGCGCTTGCTCGGCGCCGCGGGCCGCGACGTGGTCTTCACCAGCGGCGGGACGGAGTCGAACAACGCAGCCATTTTCGGCGCGATGGCGGGCGCGCACGGTCAGCATGTTGTCACAACCGCCATCGAGCACCCTTCCGTGCTGGAGGCCGTCTCCCGCTTCGACGCCACTTACGTAGCCCCCTCCCGCGACGGCCTCATCGACGTTTCGGCGATGATCGGCGCGTTGCGCGACGACACGCGCCTGGTGGCCATGATGCTGGCCAACAACGAGACGGGCGTCATCCAGCCGGTGGCCGAAGTGGCGCGGGTCTGCCGCGCGCGCGGCATTCACGTGCATTGCGACGCGGTGCAGGCGGCCGGGAAGATCGATGTCGATGTGGAGCAGCTCGGCGTCGACACGCTGGCCGTCTCGGCGCACAAGCTGAATGCACCGAAGGGCATCGGCGCGCTCTGGGTGCGCCGCGGCCTCGCCCTCGCGCCGCACGTGGTGGGGGGCGCGCAGGAGCGCCGCCGCCGCGCCGGCACGGAGAACGTGCCGCTCGCCGCCGCCTTCGGCGCCGCCGCCGCCCTCCCCCGCGCCGACGTCGCCCCGCTCCGCGACCGCCTCGAGGCCGGCCTCGAAGCGGTCATCATCAACGGCGCCGGCGTGGCCCGCCTCCCCAACACCTCCAGCGTCACCTTCCCGGACGCGGACGCGGAGGGCATCGTGATCGGCCTCGACCTGAACGGCATCGCCGCCTCGACCGGTTCCGCCTGCTCCTCCGGCCGCGTAGAGCCGAGCCGGGTGCTGCTCGCCATGGGCCTGACGCCCGACGAGGCGAAGAGCACGGTGCGCTTCTCGTTCGGGCGGTTCAACACGGTTGATGAGGTGGAGCATCTCCTGGACGTGCTGGGGGAGGTGGTGCCGCGGTGCCGGAACTAGTTGTTCGTTGTCCGTTATCGCCTGTCAGTAGAAAGAAACCAACTGACAACCGATAACTGACAACCGACAACTGCTTCTTGCGCC
Organism: Thermoanaerobaculia bacterium; assembly: GCA_036009105.1. Taxonomy (GTDB): domain Bacteria; phylum Acidobacteriota; class Thermoanaerobaculia; order Gp7-AA8; family Gp7-AA8; genus JAFAVZ01. The sequence continues at coordinate 9,018 of DASYMJ010000334.1, forward strand.
CGCCGCCCACTTTTGCGACAGTACCGCCCGGGTCCATGCCAGACAAACCGATCCTCGAAGGGGATCTCTCGCGCATCCAGCTGCCGGACGTGCTCAGCTTCGTGGCGATGATCCGCCGCAGCGGCAAGCTCGTCCTCCGCCAGAACCATCTGGAGCGGATGATCCTCTGGAAGGACGGCGAGATCGTCTTCGCCTCCTCCAGCTCCCCCGAGCACTCCCTCGGGCAGTTCCTGCTCCGCAACGGCAAGATCACCCAGCAGCAGTATGAAGAGACCCGCCGCCGGGTCACGGCCAACACCCGCCACGGCAAGCTCCTCGTGCAGATGGGCGCCATCTCGCCGAAGGACCTCTGGTGGGGCGTGAAGAACCAGGCGCTGGAGATCATGTACTCCGTCTTCGGCTGGACCGAGGGCTCGTTCGCCTTCTTCGAGTCGGCCGAGGAGCTGAACGCCGAGCGCATCGTGCTCTCGCTCAATACCTCCAGCGTGATCATGGAAGGCATCCGCCGCCTGGACGAGTCGGCCCGCATCCGGGAGAAGGTCCCCGGCCTCGACGTCATCTTCATGAAGGTGCCGGGCGGCCAGCCCGACTTCCGCGACCTGGACATGAACGACCACGAGATCGCCGTCTACAACAACATCGACGGCCAGCGTTCCGTGCGCGAGCTGATCGGGCAGTCGGACCTGACCGAGTTCGAGGTCATGCGCATCCTCTTCCAGCTCCTCTCCGCGCGCCTGGTGGAGATGGCGCCGGAGGGGAAGGGCTTCACCCCGATCTTCCTCGACGTGGAGGACTCGCCGGAGCTGCTGAAGGTGATCTCGACCTACAACGACATGTTCGGCCGTCTCTTCGACGCCCTCAACAACGCCATGGGGGAGGACCAGGCGCGCGACATCTTCATGACCGTGCTGCAGAACGCGGAGACGGACGAGCTCTGGTCCGGCGTGTTCTTCGATCAGTACGGCCGCTTCGACGAGAACATGCTCATCGCCAACATCTCCGAGCTGCCGTTCGAGAAGCGGAAGGCGGTGCTGGACGAGGGGCTGAACACGCTCCTCTCCGTGCAGCTCTTCGAGGTCTCCCAGCATCTCGATGCCGCCGGCAAGGTGGACGTGTTCCGCTTCATCTCCGATCAGAAGGCGAGCCTGGAGCGCGTGGGAGCGCGGTAATGCCTCGCTGGACTCGGCAGTTGCTGGTTGCTGGTTCTTGGCCTGATGTGCCGCCCCGATACTCGAGGGGTGCTCCCTGCGCCCGCCGCCGCATACCCGGGCGGCTCCTCGGACCAACAACCAGCAAGCGGTAACTACGCTATCCTCGCGCCCGCATGTACCCCACTCTCTTCCGCATCGGCTCGCTCGAGATCACCACCTTCGGCCTGATGATGTTCCTGGCCTTCGTGGTGGGCGGCTGGATCCTGACCCGCCAGTTCCGCCGCTACGGCCTCTCCGAGGATCTCGCGTCGACGCTCGTGATGGCCGCGGCGCTGGGCGGCATCATCGGCGCGAAGATCTACTATGCGATCCTCTTCCGCGACTGGCACCTGCTCTTCGACCGCGCCGGCCTGGTCTGGTACGGCGGCCTGCTGGGCGGTGCCGCGGCCTGCTGGTGGGCCATCCGCCGCCGCAAGGTGGACTTCCTGCAGGTCGCCGACGCCGCCGCCCCGGGGCTGGCCATCGGCTATTGCCTCGGGCGCATCGGCTGCTTCCTGGTCGGCGATGACTACGGCGCGCCGACCGACTCCTGGATCGGCATCGCCTTCCCCAGGGGCTCGCCGCCCACGACCGCGGAGAGCCTGCGCCAGTTCGGCGTGCGCGTCGATCCGTCCATCCCTTCCGACCAGGTGCTGCGCGTCCACCCGACGCAGCTGTACGAGTCCGCCGCCGCGCTGGTGATGTTTTTCATCCTCATGCGCCTGGGGCGCCAGCCCCATCGCCGCGGCCGCGTCTTCGCCATGTTCCTCATCCTCCTCGGCATCGAGCGCTTCCTGGTGGAGATGGTGCGCGCCAAGGACGACCGCTTCCTCGGGCCGTTCACCGTGGCCCAGCTCATCAGCCTCATCGCGGTCATCGTCGGCATCGTGTTGTGGCTGCGCCGGGAGCGGCGGGTGGTGGCGGTGGGGTGACCCACTCCGCGGTCTGCGCGGCGGACGGCACTGTCTGGATCGTCTATACCGACGTCGATGACGACATCTTCAAAATTGCCCACTGCCTGAACCCGGACTGCTCCTCCGTATCTGCCATCACCCTCCCCCGCGTCGCCTCGCTGCCGCAAAAGCAGAGATAGCGCGGGTTCGCGTACACTCCCTCGCCGCATGAGCCGCTTCACCTTTCTCTCCGCCGGCGAGTCGCACGGGCCCTCGCTCACCGTCATCGTCACCGGCATGCCGGCCGGCGTGCGGCTCGACCGGGAGCGGATGAACCGCGACCTTGCCCGGCGGCAGCATGGGTATGGGCGGGGCGGGCGGATGAAGATCGAGCGGGATGAGTTGGAGATCACGGGCGGGGTGCGGGGGGGCGAGACGATCGGTGCGCCGGTCGCGGTCACCATCCGCAACCGCGACTTCGCCAACTGGCGCGGCGCGATGGATCCGTGGGACATCGACGGGGAGGAGACGTCCAGGCGGCGGGTGCATGCGCCGCGGCCGGGGCATGTCGACCTGATCGGTGGCATGAAGTACGGCCGGCGCGATCTGCGCGACGTGCTGGAGCGCGCCTCCGCCCGCGAGACGGCATCGCGCGTCGCGGCCGGCGCGCTCGCCAAAGAGCTCCTGCGCCACTTCGGCATCGAGGTCCGCTCCGGCGTCGTCTCGGTCGGGCCGGCCGGCGATCCCGAATACGCGCCGACGTGGGACGAGCTCGGCGCCGTCGACGACGACTCGCCGCTGCGCGCCGTGAACCGCGAGCACGAGGGGGCGATGATCGCTGAAGTCGACAAAGCGCGCGAGGCGGGCGAGACCCTGGGCGGCACGATCGTCGCCGCGGCGCACGGCGTCCCCATCGGCCTCGGCTCGTACGTGCAATGGACGGAGAAACTCGATGGCCGCCTGGCCCAGGCCATCCTCTCCATTCACGCCGTCAAGGCGGTGGCGATCGGCGACGGCGTGGCCAACGCGCGCCGCATCGGCTCCGAGGTGCATGACCCGATCGGGTTTGATGACGAGCGGCGTTACTACCGCACGTCCAATCGCGCCGGCGGTTTGGAAGGCGGCGTGACCAATGGCGAGGACGTCGTGGTGCGCGTCTACATGAAGCCGATCTCCACCTTGCGCCGCGGGCTGCCCTCGGTCGACATCGAGACGCATGAGGCGCATCGCTCGCAGTGGGAGCGGAGCGACGTCACCGCGGTGCCGGCCTGCGGCGTGGTCTGCGAGGCGATGCTGGCCATCGTGCTGGCCGACGCCATGCGCGAGAAATTCGGCGGCGACTCGCTGGAAGAGATGCGGCGCAACTACGAGGCCTACCTCGGAGCGGTGCGGCGGTTCTAGAGCAAGGCGGGACGGCCGAACAGATAGCCCTGGCCGTAGCGGATGCCGAGATTCGCCGCGGCCTCGGCGGTCGAGACGTCCTCGATCCCTTCCAGGACGAGATCGCAGCCGAAGTCGCCGGCCATGGAGCGGAAGTTCGTCACGATCTTGATGCGGGTGGGGTTCGTCTCGAAGCGCGTGCCGAAGTCCTGGCTGATCTTGAGGAACGACGGCCGCACCCGGTCGATCATCGGCAGGTGCGAATAGGCGACCCCGAAGTCATCGAAGGCGAACCGCACGCCGAGAGCGCGCAGCTCTTCGATCGTCTCGAAGATGGCGGGGCGGTCGAGCAGCGCCGCCTGTTCGGTGATCTCCAGCACCAGCCGCGACGCAATCCGCGCGGCGTCCGGAGCGCGGAAGACGTCCAGCAGGCGCCGGTCGGCGAAGACAGCCGGATGCACGTTGACGAAGAGCGTGCCGCCGGTGCTGAACTGGGAGAGGCTGCGCGCGAGGCACACCACTTCCAGGTCGGCCACGCGCTGCTTGCGCGCCGCGTACTCGAACAGGAGCTGCGGATTCTGCAGCGGCGAGTCGGTCCGGCAGCGCGTCAGCGCCTCGTAGCCGAACACATCGCCCGTCTGCAGGTCGACGATCGGCTGGTAGAGCGGGTAGAGGTGATCGCCCTTCAGGATCTCTTCCAG
>DASYMJ010000335.1:0-23932 GCA_036009105.1 Thermoanaerobaculia bacterium
CGGCGGCCGGCTCACCGGCGTGCTGTTTCACGGGGTGGGGGAGTGGGAGCTGCTGCAGGTGAACGCGCGGAGAAAGTATGCGGATTGAGCGCGCTTTACCGCGAATTCACTAGGTGCTGGATCACTTGATCGTCACGTCGAGTGCCTTCGTGTCGTTGAAGCAGCAATCTGCTTTGACTGGACCGCATGTTGACCCGCCGCCGTATCTCTGGCAGCCTAGGGCGAAAATCCAAAACAAGGGTGTTGCGTCTGGCGGTCGAGGAAAAACCTTGCTCGCCGGATGACTGTTGCGGAGTGAACACATGATGCGTCGTCTGTTGGTTTCGCTCGGCGTCGCTTTAATGTCGTCGGTGTTTGCCCAGGACGCCGCTCCGCCGCCACCGCCGGCGGTCAAAGCGCTGGAGTACCTTCGGACACAGCCGAACGCCGGGCCAACTTCGTGGACGAACGGTCCGTACGAGTACGACGGCGCGGGCAACATCAAGGCGATCGGTCCGGAGACGTACGTCTACGACAAAATCGGACGCCTGAAGTCGTCGACGTTGCGCGGCCCGGATCTATCGTCCATGCAGACGCAGTCGTTCGATTACGACGCGTACGGGAACCTGATCAGCACCTCGAAGCTCGGCCAAACGGTGCCGCTCCCCATTACCGACGCGACGAACCGCCTGAGCTCTCTCGGCTACGATGTATCCGGGAACGTAATCGCGGCCGGCACCCAGCATTATGACTACGACGCCGTGGGCATGCCGAACGTGGTCCGCCTCGGGACCAACACGCAGCCCCGCATCATCTACGCCTACACGGCAGACGATGAGCGCCTCTTCGCCTTCGACGTTTCGAGCGGCACGACCCACTGGACGCTGCGCGGCTTCGACAACAAGATTCTGCGCGACTTGAAGCAGAACGGCTTCACCTGGACGGTCGAGCGCGACTATATCTATCGTGACGGTCTTCTCCTGGCCGCACTCAAATCCGGCGGAGCCGTCGAGCACTACTCCCTGGACCATCTCGGAACGCCGCGGCTCGTCACTGACGGTGTCGGCAATAAGGTCGGCCACCATGTCTACTGGCCTTTTGGCGAGGAATGGTCGCCGGGCACGACCCAGGAAAGCTCGCCGCTCAGGTTCACCGGCCACGAACGCGACGCAGATCCTACCGGCGGTACCGCGCCGCTGGATTACATGCACGCACGATATTACGGCTCAGAATGGGGACGATTCCTGTCGGTCGATGCAGTGCTAAACATCGACCGCGCGCTGCGCCAGCCGCAGAACTGGAACCGCTACTCGTACGTGATGAACAACCCGATGCGGTTTACAGACCCGACTGGACGCGAACACGTGCAGGAGCCGGGCTTCACAAAACCACTCTCTGAAGCAGACTGGAGCAACGCCCCACCGGTAATTCAGGCCGCTTTCTATGCCGAGGGTGCCTTGCTTTCACAGGTGGGGGAGGAAGCTGCCGCGGCGGCCGTGACGCGGTTCGTGGCCCCTCTCATCGGAGAGCTCAACCTCTCCCGCCGCATCATGGGCGCGCTGCGGTCCAGCAGTGCCGCTACTCGTCTGGAGGGCGAGGCGGCGGCAACGCTCGGCAGGACAGTCACAGGATTCCAGCGCGTCGTGACCAAAGGCGGCAAAGTCGTCGGGGAAATCGATGTTGAGACGACAAAGGCGATCGTTGAGGTGACCAGCGGAAAGAACGTCAGAAAACTGAAGCAGGTCGCGGAACTGATTCGCGATGCAGCGTTGAATCCGACTGGAAAGCCGGTTGTCGTATTCGCTCCCAACATCACTCCCGGCAAGGCTGACGCGCTCGTAAAGGCGGGCGCAATCGTGGTGAGGACCGTGGAAGAGCTCGCGAAGGCAGCGCAATAACATGCGCGTTTGGATGATCTGGATGCGTGGTGAAATCACCAACGAAGCTTTGATCGACATGGTGTCGACGCTGCAGGGTTACTGGAAAGATGAAGGCGGGCGGGAGGCGGTCATCGAACGTGGCGACGCACGCGTGTTCGTCAGCGCGTCATCGGATCTGAGCGACGCATACCAAGAGGACGTACAGCTGGCTGCCGAACAGCTGCAACAGGTTCCGAAAGGCGTCGTCTGGATAAACGTAGGTCACGGCAGCGGCTCGGACGTCCTCGCCCAAAAAGTCGCGACGATGATCTTGAATCGCTGGGCCGGCGTCCTCGATCGGGACGAGAAGTAAGGCGTCGCGGCAGTTTTCTGATGGCAAACCCTCTCCGCGACATTCACATCCACATCGTCCCGTTGCTGAAACACACGGCGGTGGATTCGTGAGCTGCCGCCTCACCGTCCAGTTCGGCGACTTCTGGCGTGATACGAGGCACCTGCCTGAAGGCGTGCAGGTCGGCCAGCCGACTGTCATCCATGTGAACGAAGACGGCAGCTATGTAGTCGTGAAAGGTTGCATTCTCGTGAACCCAACCGTCTTTTTCGAAGAGCGCGACTGGGTGCGGATGCCCGAGGACTTCAAAGGACAGACCGTGCAGGGGAAAGCGTACGACCTCACGAGGGGAGAAGGCAGCGGACTGGATGGAGTGCCTCGCGCGGACCGTTCGCCCGACGGGCGGCGGCCGGCTCACCGGCGTGCTGTTTCACGGGGTGGGGGAGTGGGAGCTGCTGCAGGTGAACGCGCGGAGAAAGTATGCGGATTGAGCGCGCTTTACCGCGAATTCACCTCCCTCCCCCCCGTCCGGGGATAGGATTGGCGGTCCCATGAGTGTCGCCGCGTTCGATTCCACCGCCGCGCCGCTGAAGACGCCGCTCCCGCTGTTCGATCGCGACCTGAGCTGGCTCGAGTTCAACCAGCGGGTGCTGGCCGAGGCTCGCAATCCGGATGTGCCGCTGCTCGAGCGCGTCAAGTTCCTCAGCATCAGCTCCACCAACCTCGACGAGTTCTTCATGATCCGGGTCGGCGAAGTGCGCGATCTCATCGCGGCGAACATCGCCGATGCGGACAATCGGCGCGAGAAGCTGGCCGACATCCGCCGCCGCTCCTACCGCCTTCTCGGCGAGATGTACGCCTGCCTCGGCGAGGAGCTGATCCCCGCCCTCAAGAAGGAAGGCATCCGCATCGAGAAGGTCGCCGACCTCGGCAAACGCGAGCGCGGCGCGGTGGAGGACTACTTCGCCCGCAACCTCGAGCCGATCCTCACGCCGCTGGCCATCGATCCCGGCCACCCCTTCCCCTTTCTGGCCAACCTCACCCTCAACCTCGGCCTGCTCCTCGAGTCCGAGCGCGGCGACACGCACGCCGCCGTGCTGAAGATCCCGGAGACCGTGCCGCGCTTCTTCCCCATCGACACGAACCGCTTCGTGCTGCTGGAGGACGTGATCGCGTCGCACGTGGAGCGCCTCTTCCCCGGTCTGCGCGTGCGCGCCGTGGCGGCGTTCCGCGTGGTGCGCAATTCCGACCTCTCCATCAAAGAGGAGGATGTGCAGGACCTGTTGAAGACGATGGAGAGCGAGCTGCGCCGGCGCGACCGGCGCGAGATCGTGTTCGTGGAGATCGAGATCGGCGCGCACGACGCGATCCTCAAGCTGCTGGTCGAGTCGACCCAGATCGAGGACGCCGACATCTTCTTCGCTCCCGGCGTGCTCAAGCTGGGCGACCTGGCCCAGATCTATCAGGCCATTCCCGACACGAGGCTGAAAAACGAGCCGTTCAACCCGCGTATCCCCACGGTGCTGGCGTCCAGCGAAGACATCTTCTCCATCATCCGCAAGGGGGACATCCTGCTGCACCGGCCGTACGACTCGTTCACCGCGGTGATCGAGCTGGTGCAGGCGGCGGCCGAGGATCCTGATGTGATGGCCATCAAGCAGACGCTCTACCGCACCGACCGCGGCTCGCCGATCATCCAGGCGCTGACGCTCGCCGCCTCGCGCGGCAAGCAGGTGACCGCGGTGGTGGAGCTGCAGGCGCGCTTCGACGAGCGGAAGAACATCGGCTGGGCGCGGCACCTGGAGGAAGCGGGCGTGCAGGTGGTCTACGGCCTGCTCGGCATCAAGACGCACTGCAAGCTCTGCCTCGTGGTGCGCCGGGAGGGCGACGACCTGCGCCGCTACGTCCATCTCTCCACCGGCAACTACAACGCCGTCACCGGGCGCCTCTACACCGATCTCGATCTCTTCACCACCGAGGCGGAGATGGCGTCCGATGCGGCGCAGCTCATGAACCTGCTGACCGGCTTCACGGTGGCCGACGTGCAGGGGCTGATCGAGTTGAAGAGCAGCGTGTTGAAGTGGAAGCGCCTGGTCGTCTCGCCGATGGACTATCTCCGCTGGACCATCGACAAGATCGACCGCGAGACCGCCAACGCGGCGGCCGGCAAGCCGGCCTCCATCATCGCCAAGATGAATGCGCTGGTGGAGCCGACGGTGATCGACGCGCTCTACCGCGCCAGCCGCGCGGGAGTGAAGATCGAGCTGCTCGTGCGCGGCATCTGCTGCCTCGTGCCCGGCGTGCCGGGAGTGAGCGAGACCATCCGCGTGACGTCGGTGATCGACCGCTTCCTGGAGCACGCGCGCGTGTTCCGCTTCGAGAACGGCGGCGATGCGGAGGTGTTCATCTCCAGCGGCGACTGGATGCCGCGCAATTTCCTGCGCCGCATCGAGACGACGTTCCCCCTGCTCGACTCCGCCCTGCGCAAGCGCATCGAGAAGGAGATCCTCCCCCTCTGCCTGGCCGACAACGTGAAGGCCTGGACGCTGGACGCGGAAGGGAAGTACCGCCGCCGCACGCCGGGCGACGCGGTGCCGATCCGCAGCCAGGAGAAGTTCATCGAGATCGCCCGCGCCGAGGCCGTGCGCCTCGGGCCTTACGACGAGATCATCCGCCGCCCCGGCTCGTTCCGCCGGAAGGCGAAAAAGAAGAAGAAGCATTGAGAGGAGACACACACGTGGATACCGAAAAGCTGCTCCCGAAACGGGTCGTGGACTACATCCACCAGATCGGCGTGCGGGCGCTGGACCATCTGGCAGACAACTTCGCCGTTCCGCCGCCCGCGCCGGAGGGGGCCGAGCCTCTGCCGCCGAATGCGCTGCAGTCGCTCATCGACCAGTGGAAGGCGATGTCCACCGCCGACAAGGAGGAGTTCGTCGAGAAGGTCTCCCTGTCGGTCGTGGAGATGATCGCCGCCTCCGCCGCCCTTCCCCTCGGCCTCAAGCTCGGCAAGAAGGCGGCGAAGGCGACGAAGAAGGTGCTGAAGAAGCGGGCGAAGAAGGTGCGCAAGGTGGCCAAGAAGGCGGCCGGCGTCACGGACAAGCCGAAGAAGAAGGCGAAAAAGAAGAAGAATGAAAACGCAGGCTGAAAAGGGAGAGCTCTTCCGCGCGCTGCACCACCGCGAAGGCGCGTTCATCATTCCCAATCCGTGGGACATCGGCAGCGCGCGGCTGCTGGCGCACCTCGGCTTCGAGGCGCTGGCCTCGACGAGCATGGGCTACGCGTTCTCCGTCGGGCAGCCGGACAACTCGATCGACCGCCAGCGGATGATGGTGCATCTGGCCGAGCTCGCCGCGGCCACGGAACTGCCGGTGAGCGCCGATCTGGAGAACGGCTTCGGCGACGCGCCGGAGACGGCCGCGGAAACGATCCGCCTCGCCGCCGCGGCGGGCGTGGTGGGCGGCTCGATCGAAGACTCCACCGAGCGTCCGGACGATCCGATCTACGAGAAGAGCTTCGCCGCGGAACGGGTCCGCGCCGCGGTGGAGGCCGCGCGCGCGTTGCCGTTCCACTTCACCCTCACCGCCCGCTGCGAGAACTACCTGCACGGCCGGCCCAACCTCGGCGATACGATCGAGCGGCTGCAGACCTACCAGGAGGCGGGTGCCGACGTGCTCTACGCGCCGGGGCTGACCAGCGAGGAAGACATCGCCGCGGTGGTGCGAGCGGTCGATCGCCCGGTGAACGTGGTGATGGGCTTGCGCGGCGCGAACGTGAGCCTGGCCCGGCTCTCCCAGCTCGGCGTCAAACGGGTCAGCGTCGGCAGCTCACTGCAGCGCGCCGCCCTCGGCGCGTTCCTGCGCGCCGCGCGGGAGATGCACGACCAGGGGACGTTCACCTACGCCGCCGACGCGGCGAGCCCTCGCGAGATCACGCCGATCTTTCGGGATTGGGTTTAATCACCCTCTCCCCGCGTGAGTGGGGAGAGGGTGGCCGAAGGCCGGGTGAGGGGCTCGTCCTCGATCAGCGCGTCGATCTCCCGCGCGCGGTTGGCCGTGGTGTGCCGCGCGTAGACCAGCTCGTGGCCCGCGCGGCGGATGGCGAGGATCTCCGCCGCATTGCGCGGATCGAGCACCCGCTCGACGGTCGCCTCCAGCTCGTCGGCCGTCATGCTGACGTAATGCTGCCCATCGACGAATCCCAATTCTGAAAGCTGTGGCGCGACGGCGCGGTCGGCCAGGAGCAGCGCGCCGGTGGCGGGGATCTCGAAGTGCTTGGCCACGATATAGCCGTACTGCAGCGCGTCGGTGAACGCGGCGAGGCAGGCCCGGATCGATTGCGCGTAGCCGCGGCCGATGCGCCCGTCGTGCGAGAAGCGGTAGCTGGTGTGATAGCCGGGATGGTCCTGCAGCCGCGCGATCTCCGGCCGGCGCAGGGCGAGGTCGCGCATGAGGAGGCGCAGCGGATAGGCGCTCGTCATGGCGCCGCTGACGAAGACCTGCCGGTACGGATTCTTCGCCAGCGGCAGCACGAAGTCGGAGCTCGCCGCGTGCGGCGTCCACCTCACGCGCGACGGGTCGATGTCGGGGAAGAAGGCGCCGAAGCGCGGCGCGTAGGTGGAGAGGATGCCGTCCGCCAGGCGCAGCGCGTCGTGCATGCCGGGCCGGGCCTTGTGCAGGTCGTCCGTCATCACGTACACGCGCGTGCCCTGCGCCTGCAGCGCCCGCATGTGATGCGCGGCCACGTCGTACGACTCCCAGAAGAGGACCGCGTCCGCCTCCGCGCCGCGAAAAGATGACGTCTCGCAGAACCGCCAGCCGTGATTGGCCACCAGCGCCCATAGCGTGCGGAAGAACTCACGGCTGACGTATCCCCGCAACGCGGCGAACGGCGCGACGACGAGCCGGGTCATGACCGCGAGGCGCGCCAGTAGCCGCGGATCCGTTTGCGCCAGGCGGCGGGCGTCTCGCTGAAGAGGCGATGCGCCGCGGCGATCGCGGTCCGCTCCAGCTCCGCGCGGCGCGCGGTGATCGCCTCCAGCGGCGCGTTGTCGCCGGCCAGGGCGAGCTGGAGGAGGTGGAGGTCATGATGATCGCCGAGCGCGTCGGAGAGCGCCTCGAGCGCGTTCGACTCCCCCTTCATCATCTCCGGCCAGAGGCGGCGCAGCAGCTGGACGTGGTACCAGTGGTCCTTCACCCGCTTGCGCAGCTCGTGGAACGCGGTCGGCGTGAGGGTGGCCGCGGCGATGGTGCACGCCTTGCGCCCGTCGCGCAGCGTCCGCTCCGCGCCGGCGGCGATGGTGGCGAAGCGGTCCTCCAGCGGCGGCCAGGTCTCGAGCCGCGCGCGGGTTGGCGGGAGTTGGGCGAGCAGGTTGTCGATGCGGCCCTGCAGCTCGCGGCGCGTGGTTCGTCCGCGGCGGGAGAGCCGGCGTCTTGCCGCCTTCAGGTTTGCCGCGGCCTCCGGCTGCGCGTGCGCGAGCAGCTTCACCAGAGCCTCGCGCACCGCCTCCCTGTCCCGGGCCGGAGCGAGGTCGCGCGCCGCGTCGCGATACCACGCGTTCTCGATGGCGAACGCCTCGCCGAGCGGCACGCGGATCATCCGCAGCAGCGCGCGGATCTCCTTGACCCGCTTCCTCGCATCGTGCACCTCGCGCGCGGCGAGATGCGCCGCGATGCGATCGAGCTGCTCGCTCATGATGCGCAGAACGCCGACCGGAACCGGCTCGCCGAGCTCGAACGCGTAGGCCATGAGGTGACGATTCTAGCGTCGCACGCGCAGCACGCGCGGCGGCAGCATCCAGACCAGCCGCGCGTCGTCCGAGTGGTCGAAGCGGATGGCGTAGCAGCCGCCCTTCTTCAATTCGAGCTTTCCCTGCAGCTTCGTCAGAGCGAGCATCGCCCCGGTCAGGCTCGGCTCGTGGCCGACCAGGATGATGCGCCGGGCCGCCGTCTGTTCGATCAGCGCGCGCATCGCGTTCGCATCGCTCTCCGGGCGCAACGCGTCGCTGGTCACCACGCCCAGGTCGAGCGCCTTTCCCACCCAGGTGGCGGTCTGCAGGGCGCGGGTCAGCGGGCTGCTGATGATCGTCTCCGCCTTGGGGAAGAACCGCTTGAAGCCGCGCGCGATCTGGCGCATGCGGCGGTGGCCCTCATCCGTCAGCTCGCGCGTTTCATCCGGTTCCGTGCCGCCCGGCGCGGCGATGCCATGGCGAAGGAGGACCACGAACTTGTCCATCAGAGCACCTCGAATGCGACCCGCAGGTTGAACAGCTTGCCGAAGTACTTGGAGCGCTTCTCCGCGCTCTCCATCTCGATCGACGCGTCGGCCCGGGCCCGTGCGACGAACCGCGCGGCGCGGCCGCCGTTGCGCACCGCCACATCGCGCACCCGCTGCCGATGCCCCCGGTCCAGCCCCTCCGCGATGCGCAGGATGGCGGCCAGCTTCTCCACCGTGGCCCGCTGCGCGTCGTTCAGCTCCAGGAAGTTCTCGTGCGTCGCGTCGGGCGGCGACTTGCGGTAGTAGCGCGCCACGTTCGCCACCACGAGCAGCTGATCCTCGGTGAAACCTTTCAGCTCCGCGTGGCGGATGAGGTAGTAGCTGTGCTTGTGATGCCCGCGGTTGCTGATGTGCGCGCCGCTCTCGTGCAGCATCGCCGCGTGCTCGAGCAGCTCGCGCGTTTCCTCGGGCAGCGCGTGGATCTCGCGCGTCTGGTCGAAGATGCGCGTGGCCAGCCGCGCCACGTGCAGCCCGTGGCGCACGTCGCAATCCGTGCGCTCGGCGAGTGCGCGCACCGATTTGCGGCGCAGCGAGCCGGCGCGCCGGGGGGAGGTGTGCCGGGTGGCGATGCGGCTCTCGATGATCCCTTCCCGGATGGCCACGGGGCAGGCGAGCAGCGACTGCAGCCCGAGCGCGGTCATGATCCCTTCCAGCGCCAGCGCGCCGCCGATGATCGTCGCCGCGCGCTTGCCGTCGATGCCGAACGTCTGGGCCCGCCCGGCGGCCGTCATCGCCGCCAGGCGGGAGATGATGTCGGTGAGGCGGGTGAGATCGAGCTGTTTGAGCGCGTTGGACGTCGCATCGCCCGTGCAGAGCGCGGCCAGCGTCATGACCGTGCCCGAGGTGCCGATGGCCATGTCGACGCCGATGCGCTTCACGCGCTTGCGCAGGCGCGCCGCGCGCTCCGCAACGTGCCTGCGGCAGGCCGCGATGTTCTCCGCCGCCGGCTGGTCGGAAAGCTGGAAATCTTGGGAGAGCCGCAGGGAGCCGAGCGGCTCGCTGGCGGTGAAGTAGATCTCGTCCGCCGTGCCGACGATCACCTCCGCGCTGCCGCCGCCGACGTCGATGCACGCCGCCGTGCTGCCGCCGATGTCCACCGCTGAGCGCACCGCGCGGAAGATGTAGTCCGCCTCTTCCTCGCCGGAGATCACCCGCACCTTCACGCCCGACGCTTCGCGCACGAGGCGGAGGAACTCGCGGCGGTTCGGCGCCTCGCGGACGGCGCTGGTGGCGACGGCGATGATCTCCTGCGCCTCCCACCGCGCCGCGAGCTCGGCCATGCGGGAGATGGACAGCACGCCGCGCTCGATCGCCGCGTCGGTGAGCGGCTGGCCGCCGAGGGAGCTGAGGCCGAGCTGCACCATGTCCTTCTCCCGATCGACGACGCGGTACCCCCGGCTCCCATGCGCCTCGGCCACGATCATGTGGATGGAGTTCGTCCCGATGTCGATCGCCGCGATGCGCTTCGGTTTCTCGGGCATGTAGGGCCGGCTCTCAGCCGGCCCATAGAGTACGCCACGATCGGGCCGGCTGAGAGCTGGCCCTACATTGCTCGTCAATTTAGAGAAGGATGTTGATCCTCGCGCCGAGACGGTGCAGATCAACGTTCCAGGCGCCGCTCAGGAGGACGCGGCACCCTTTACCCCGAATTTACACCTCCCCCCACCGCCCTTCACACCCGCCTCCGAGAATCATCCGAACATGAAGAAGACGACTATCCTTCTCGCGGCAGCTCTCCTCGCACTGGCCGCCTGCAAGCCATCGGAGACGCTCTCCAAAGAGACGACGATCAACGGCGCCGGGGCGACGTTCCCGTACCCCATCTACTCCAAGTGGTTCGACGCCTACGCGCAGCAGCATCCCCACGTGAAGATCAACTACCAGTCGATCGGCTCGGGCGGCGGCATCAAGCAGCTCATCGCCGGCACGGTCTTCTTCGGCGCCACCGATGCGCCGATGACGGACGAGCAGCTCAAGTCCGCCCCCGGCCCGATCCTCCACTTTCCCACCGTCCTCGGCGCGGTCGTGCCGATCTACAACGCGCCGGGCGTCCACGATCCGATCCGTTTCAGCGGCCCGCTCCTGGCCGACATCTACCTCGGCAAGATCCGGAAGTGGAACGATCCCGCCATCGCGAAGGTCAATCCGGGCCTGACCCTGCCCGCCGCCGACATCGCGGTCGTGCATCGCTCCGACGGCTCCGGCACCACCTTCATCTTCTGCGACTTCCTCTCCAGGGTCTCACCCGAGTTCCAGGCGAAGGTGGGCGCCGCGACGTCGGTCAACTGGCCGGCCGGCGTCGGCGCAAAGGGCAATGAAGGCGTCTCCGGCCTGGTGCGCCAGACGCCGGGTGCGATCGGCTACGTCGAGCTGATCTTCGCCACGCAGAACAACATCCCCTTCGGCCCGGTGCAGAACGCGGCCGGCGCGTTCGTCACCGCCTCGCTCGACACCGTCACCGCCGCCGCGGCCTCGGCGAACATGCCGGACGATTTCCGCGTCTCGATCGCCAACCCGCCGGGCAGGGACGCCTACCCCATCTCCTCCTTCACCTGGCTCCTCCTCTACCAGCAGTCGCCGGACAAGGCCCGCTCCGCGGCCATGGTCGACTTCCTGCGCTGGGCCCTGGCCGACGGCCAGAAGCTCGCCCCCGCGCTGCACTACGCGCCGCTTCCCCGGCCGGTGGTGGAGAAGGAGATGGCGGCGCTGGGAAGGGTGCGATGAGAGAGTTGTCAGTTTTCAGTTGTCGGTTGTCAGTCATCGGTGTCTCTACTGACAACCGACAACCGACAACTCTCAGAGGCGCCAGCCGATGAGCCGCCGCTCCTCCGACGACCGCACCTTCCGCGTTGCCACGGGCGCCGTGGCCGGGCTCGTGTTGCTGATCGTGATCGGCATCGGGTTCGAGCTGACGCGGCAGTCGCTGCTCTCCATCCGGAAGTTCGGATTCTCGTTTTGGACGGGGAAGGTGTGGGACCCGGTCTCGGGCGAGTTCGGCGCGCTGCCGTTCATCTGGGGCACGCTCTACTCCTCCGTCATCGCCCTCTCCATTGCGGCGCCGGTCGCGCTCGGCATCGCCGTTTTCATCTCCGAGCTCTCGCCGGGATGGGCGCGGCAGCCGCTCTCCTATCTCACCGAGCTGCTCGCCGCCATTCCCTCCATCGTCTACGGGCTGTGGGGAGTCTTCGTGCTCGTGCCGATGGTGCGTAAGCTGGAGGTTTTCACCGGCGGCCCGCCCCTCGGCGTGGGCATGCTCAGCGCGGGGTTGATCCTGGCCATCATGGTCATCCCCTTCACCTCCTCCGTGGCGCGGGAGATCCTGAAGAACGTCCCCAGCTCCCAGCGCGAGGCCGCCTATGCCCTCGGAGCCACGCGCTGGGAGGCGATCAAGGTCGCGCTCGGGTACGGCAAGCAGGGGATCATCGGCGCGGTGATGCTCGGCTTCGGCCGCGCGTTGGGGGAAACGATGGCCGTGACCATGGTCATCGGCAACAACCCGCAGATCACCACCTCGCTCTATGCGCCGCAGTACACCATGGCCGCCGTCATCGCCAACGAGTTCACCGAGGCGGCGGATGAGTTGTATCTGCACGCGCTGATCGAGATCGGGCTGCTCCTCTTCATCATCACCATCGGCGTGAACTTCCTCTCCAGGCTGCTCATCTGGAGCATGCAGTCGCGCACCAAGGGGCGGCCGGTCGCCGCGCCCGCGCTGGAGGCGGTGGCATGAGCGCGAGCTCCCGCCGCCGCAAGCTCCTCTCCCGGGTGATGGAGACGCTCTGCCTGGTGGCCGTCCTCCTCGCCCTCCTGCCGCTGGCCTTCATCCTCTTCTACGTCATCAGGGAAGGGGCCGGGGCGCTGAACCTCGACTTCTTCACCAGGATCCCCAAGCCGGTCGGCGAGGCGGGCGGCGGCATGGCCAACGCGATTGTCGGCTCGCTGATCCTGATCGGCCTCGCCGCGCTCTTCGCCGTGCCGGTGGGCGTGATCTGCGGCGTGCATCTCTCCGAGTACCCCACCAGGAAGTTCTCCTCGTACGTCCGCTTCGCCGCGGACGTGATGAACGGCGTGCCGTCCATCGTGATCGGCATCTTCGCCTACGGCATCGCCGTGCTCCCCATCAAGCGCTTCAGCGCCATCGCCGGCGGCTTCGCCCTCGGCCTCCTGATGCTCCCCGTCGTCATCCGCACCACCGAGGAGCTGCTCCGCCTCGTGCCTTCCGGCTTGCGCGAAGGCGCGCTGGCCCTCGGCGCCACGCGCAGCCGCGCGGTCTTCACCGTGATCCTCCCCGCCGCATTGCCGGGCATCGTCACCGGCGTCCTCGTCGCGCTGGCCCGCGTGGCCGGCGAGACGGCCCCGCTGCTCTTCACCGCCTTCAACAACCGCTTCTGGTCGACGAGCCTGATGCAGCCCATCGCCTCGCTCACCGTCCAGGTCTTCACCTACGCCATCTCGCCTTACGACGACTGGCACCGGCAGGCGTGGGCCGGCGCGTTCCTGCTGGTGATGATCATCCTCGGCCTGTCGATCATCGCCCGCTTCGCCGTCCGCCGCCTGGAGAGGATGAATCGTCCATGACCGTCATCGACGCATCGCCGCGCGCTTCCGCAGCGAACGCACTGGCCATGAGCACCGCCGAAGAAAAGATCCACGTCCGCGACTTCGACTTCTACTACGGCGCGTCGAAGGTGCTGCACGGCATCGACCTCGACGTGCCGGACCGGCAGGTCACGGCGCTCATCGGCCCCTCGGGCTGCGGCAAGTCGACGTTCCTGCGGTCCATCAACCGGATGAACGACATCATCCCCGAGGCGAAGGCCGCGGGGACGATCCGCATCGATGGGCAGGACGTCTATGCCTCATCGATGGACGTGGTGGAGCTGCGCCGCCGCGTGGGGATGGTGTTCCAGAAGTCGAACCCGTTCCCGAAGTCGATCTTCGACAACATCGCGTACGGCCTGCGCCTGGGCGGCCTGCGCAACAAGCGGCAACTGAGCGAGATCGTGGAGAAGTCGCTGCGCCGCGCGGCGCTGTGGGATGAGGTGAAGGACCGTCTCGACACCAGCGCACTCGCCCTCTCCGGCGGCCAGCAGCAGCGGCTCTGCATCGCCCGGGCGCTGGCCGTCGATCCGGAGATTCTGCTCATGGACGAGCCGGCGTCGGCCCTCGATCCGATCGCCACGGCGAAGATCGAGGAGCTGATCTACGAGCTCAAGGACAACTACACGATCGTCATCGTCACCCACAACATGCAGCAGGCCGCGCGCGTCTCCGACCGCACCGCCTTCTTCATGCTCGGCAAGCTGGTCGAGGTGGGGCCGACGAACGCGATCTTCATGAACCCTCGCCAAAAGATGACCGAGGACTACGTGACGGGAAGGTTCGGCTGATATGCACCGCCATTTCGACAGAGACATCGAAGAGATCAAGGACCTGCTCCTGCGCATGGGCGCGATGGTGGAGGACTCCATCAACCAATCCGTCCGCTCCCTGCTGGAGCGCGACACGGTGGTGGCCGAGGAAGTCATCGCCCACGATGACGACATCGATCAGATGGAAGTGCTGATCGACCAGAAGACCATCGAGCTGATCGCGAAGATGCAGCCGACGGCGAGCGACCTCCGCTTCGTGGCCACCATCATGAAGATCACGCCGGAGCTGGAACGGATCGCCGACCTGGCCCAGGACGTCTGCGAGCGGGTGATCGAGCTCAATCGCGAGCCGCAATTGAAACCGGTAGTGCAGCTGCCCCAACTGGCGGAGAGCGCGCAGCGGATGGTGCGCGAGGCGCTCGACTCGTTCGTGCGCGGCGACGCCGACCTCGCGCGGCGCGTGATCGCGGACGACGACACGGCCGACCAGCTGACCGAGGACTCGTTCCGCGCGCTGCTCACGTACATGCTGGAGAACCCGCGCAACATCTCGCCGGCCATCCGCCTCACCTTCATCGGCAAGTACTTCGAGCGGATGGCGGACGGCGCGACGAACATCTGCGAGATGGTGGTCTACCTGGTGGAAGGCAAGATGATCAAGCACACCCACGCGCCGGGCGGCCGATGAAGAAGATCGCCCTGATCGAGGACGACGAGGACATCGCGTTCACGCTGCGTCTGAACCTGGAGCGCGAGGGCTACGCCGTCTCCCATTTCGGCCGCGGGCAGGAAGGGCTGCAGGCGGTGCAGCGCGGCGCGGCGGACTTTGTCATCCTCGATCTCAACCTGCCCGACCTGGACGGCCTCACCATCTGCCGCGAGCTGCGCCGCGACGCGCGCACGAAGAGCATCCCCATCCTCATGCTCACCGCGCGCGGCTCCGAGCGCGACCGCATCACCGGCCTCGAGCTCGGGGCGGACGACTACATGGCCAAGCCGTTCAGCGTGCGGGAGCTGGTGGCGCGCGTCGGCGCGGTGTGGCGGCGCTCCCGCGCGGCGGCGGACGACGCGCGGGACGGTTACGACGACGGCGAGGTGCGCATCGACGACCGCGCCTTCCGCGTCTACCGCCATGGCGAGGAGGTGAAGCTGGCCCGCAAGGAGTTCGAGCTGCTCTCGCTGCTGGTGCGGAACCGCGGCACGGTGATCTCCCGCGACCGGATCCTCTCCGAGGTGTGGCACATGTCGGATGACATCGAGACGCGGACGGTCGATGCGCACATCCGCAACCTGCGCAAGAAGATCGGCGCGGAGCGCATCTCCACCGTGATCGGCTTCGGATACCGCTACGATCCGCCGCTGCGCTCCGCGCCCGCTTCGGCGTGAAGATGGGCGGTGCTTGCCTGACCGCCGCCGTTGCGCATCGATGCGGACAGCGTCAGCAGGAACGCGACGAACACCAGGAGGACGCGGAGCCAGTGGCCCATGGCCCACTCATGGGCGACGCGCAAGAGATCAGCGGTCGAGTGGGTGAGCTCGCGGAACCTCCGGTGATGCCTGCCGCGAGTGGCAGAACGACCACCCGCCGGGCCATCAAACGACGTCATAATCGCGGCATGAGCAATGTCGAAGAAGCCGTGCGCATGTGGGAGCTGTATCGCGAAGGGGTGCTTGCCGAGCTGGCGAACATCCCGGAAGAGCATTGGGACTTTCGCCCCGGGCCCGGCGCGCGCTCCCTGCGCGAGCTCGCTCTGCACATCGCCGCCTCGGCGGTCGGGTTCACCGGCGAGCTGGTGGCGGAGGAGGCGTCGTTCACGCGCCTCCGGGCGCCCGAGGCGCAGGCCGCGCTCATCGCCTCGCTCGGCGAGGTGCAGACCAGGGATGAGATTCTGGCCATGATGAAATCGCGCTCCGCGGAGGCGGCGCAACGCCTCCGCGAGAACGCGGAGCGGCTCGAATCGGGGAAGATGCCGACGATGAGCGGCGAGCAGGGCCGCCTCAGCGGCCTCTGGTTCGCCGCCGCGCACGAGATGTACCACCGCGGCCAGGTCACCATCTACGCGCGCGCGCTCGGCCTGGTGCCGGCCATGACCCAGCGGACCTCCAAGCCCCCTGCCCGCGGCTGAGAGCCCCTACTTCACCCCGTTGCGCAGCTCCTCCAGGTGGACGGCCCGCACGTCCGTCGCCGTGGCGGTGAGGGTCGAATCGGTGAAGGTGACGCCGCTCAAGCCGAGAGCGGTGCGGGCCTGATTGAGCGCGGTGCGGAGCTCCTGGCAATGGACCGCCCGGATCATCGTCGCGCTCGTGACCGTGGGGTCGGTGAAGGCGGAAGGGGAAAGGCCGGCCGCGCCGCGCAAGGCATTCACCGCCTGGCGCAGCTCGAGCAGATGCAGCGCCTTGACGCTCGTCGCCTGCGCCACCAGCGGGTCGTCGGCGAAGACAAAGGTCGTCGCTACATCGGGCGTCGAATAGGGGGATGTGCCGGCCGATGCGTCCACGGCCCGCACCTTGTACACGTACGCGGCGCCCGCGCTGACGGTGTCGCTGACGCTCGTGCCGGAGGTCGTGCGAACCGTCGCGAACGGGCTGCCGGCGGAGGCGCGGGCCACTTCGTACTGTGTATTGGCGGTCGCGCCGACCGACGCGGTCCAGGAGAGATTGACGTTCGTCGTGGTGGTCGCCGCCGCGCTGAAACTCGCCGGCGCGGAGGGGACGGAGGCCTGCTGGAGCTTCCAGAACTGCAACAGCGCGGTGAGCGCGGAGGGCGTATTCGTCGGCGGCGCCTGATTGAGCTGGTTCTTCGAATTGATCCCGTGGCAGGACGCGCACACGCGCACCTCGCCCGGCTGGAAGGTGAGCCAGTAGCGCTCGCGCACCACGCCGGTGTGATTCGCATCGGCCAGCTGCCAGGTCATGGCGCGGCGGGCCGGCACGAATGCGGCCACGGAGCCATCCAGCGCAATCTGCACGCCGCCCTGCGGCGTCACCGTGGCGGGTGGATTGGCGGCCGCGGCGGCCGGATCGTGCATCGTGCGCGCAAGCACGCGCCGGCCCTGCCTGCCGCCGGTCACGAGCGCCGGGTTGTTCGGATCCGGCGTGCTGCCCAGGCCGCGGAGCTGGTCCGCCTGATAAAGCTGCAGACGCGTGATGTCATAAATCTTCTGCGATGGATTCACGATGTGGCTGACGCCACCCGGCACGCGCAGATTGAAGGGCTGCTGCTTGTCCGCTTTGTCGCGCGTGGTGACGTCGCGGCTGACGATCACGGCCAGATTGTGATCGGCCAGGTATTGACGGAACTGCTGCACGTCGACATTCGCCGCCGCGAACGCATTCAGTTCCGGCTGATCGAGCGGCGTGGTCAAGGTGGCCGGCATTGTCCGCGCCCGAATTTCCACCGGGCTCAGTTCCCACAGCGTCCCGGACCACTGGATCAGGTTGTCGGGGTTCCAATACGAAATGCTGGCCTGGATGCCGCCCGTCACGGGCGCGCCGGGCAGATAGAAGTTGTTCGCCTGCTTGATGAGCGGCTTGATCCGGAAGTCGTAGCGCGACAGCGGATGGCCGGGCGTGCCGACGTCGTCATCCTCCCGTGTCTCGGCCGTATGCACGGCGAGGAGCGTGCCGTCGGAGAGGGGGAGCGGGTCGCGATAATGGCCGGAATCATCGGCGGGCGCGGGAGGATCGGCGAAGTCGCGCGTCGACCGCGGCGTGATCCAGTTGACCTGAACCTGATCGGCCGGCTTGTCCGGCGGCGCGGAGAAGCTGACGATCTGCCCGGAAGCATGGGAGCTGAACTCCGGCGCATCGGTGGCGTAAAAGAGCCCGCGGTTGACCGGGTCTTCCTTCAGCTGGAACGTGTTCTCCGCCTCGTTGGTATTGAAGCGCACGCCATTGAAGTAAATGAACTCGATGACGGCCGGATCGTCCGTGAACGCGCGGGCGAAGAAGTTGTGCAGCTCGTGCCGGCCCAGGTGATTGATGGTCTCTTCCGAGGTGCCGTCTTCATTGATGGCCCAGGGGAAGAAGTGATTGATGTTGTTGCCCACGAGATTGCTGCCGGGCGGCGTATTGCCGGAGCGCGGCTCGGGAAAAACCTCCACGCGCTGGTTCAGCTTCTGCGCGGCCGCGGACTCGTCGGAATAGTCGAACGTGCCGAATTCGCCGGGAGTCTCGGCGTCGGAATCGGCCTGCTGATCGCGCTGCAGGTGATCCCAGCGGGTGAAGATCACCCGGCCGTAGCTGTCGATGGAGGGCGTGAAGGCGCCGGACGGCGCGTGATTGAGCAGGCGCAGATCGCCGCTCACCGGATTGAGGCTCCAGAGGCCGGTGACGGTGGGCGCCTCCTCGTATTCATCGAGCTGCGGATAGAGGTGCGCCTCTCCGCCGCGCGGCCGGTCGGAGGTGAAGAGGATGCGGCCGTCCGTTCCATAGATCGGCGAGACGTTGTTGAAGTTGGCCGGCTGGTTCGGAACCCTGGTGATGACCGGCGTCTGGTTTTCGCCGAGGTTCGTGACCTCGTAGAGCTGCCAGTGATAGGTGAGGTTGATCTGGAATTGCTGCGTCGGAGCGCCGACCACCATGCTGAACAGCGCCCTGCTGCCGGACCAGTGCACGCACGGCTCGCGCACGGCGATGGAGTTGGCTCCCTGGAATCCGGGATTGCCGAATCCGGCGGTGCGCGTGACGTTCCTGAGCGTGCCGCTCGGATAGAGGATGAACAGATCGCCGCCGCGCGGCGCCACCGATTCATGCCCGTCGTGATTGCCGAACGTGGAGGCCACGACGGTGAAGTCGTCGGGAATCGGCACCTGCCCGACGAACATGACCGGATTGGGGAGCGGCACGGCCGGCTGCGCCGCCGCGTCGATTCCGAAAGAGATGCAAAGAGCGGTGAGAGAGAGCGCCGAAACCAACTTCATCACTACGAGGTACTCCTGAGGTAATGGATTGTGGGGAACCGGGTCTCCTGGATGGTGGGATCGATTTGCGCCGCCTGTACGGCAGCTTTTGGGCGCGCATCTCAACATGGCGCCGCGGGCGCGAACGTGACGGCGATCACGCGCGGCGTCGAAACTCGGCCGGGCTGGATTTCGGCAGCCGTGCATTCGCGCAATTATTGTTATCATGAGCCGTCCACTCGGGCCCTCCCCGCAAATCCCTCATGGTGCCTCTCAAAAGCCGGCCATTCCGGCTCGCTCTCGTTCTCCTCTTCGCCGCCGGGGTCATGGCCAGGCCGCGGCTGGTCCCGATCGCGGACGCGTTCGCCGCCACCGGGCAGAGCTCCGATCCGCACTCCTTCGTCCGGCTCGGGTCGCAGGTCCTCTTCCTGGCCAACGACGCCACGCACGGCGAGTCGCTCTGGCGGACGGACGGCACGGCCGGCGGCACCTCGCTGGTCCAGGACCGCCAGCCGGGGCAGTATCCGTCCATCCTCGGCACTGCCGGCGGCGCGGCGATCGTGATGACCTACGAGACCGGCCTGCGAGCGATCTGGAGCAGCGACGGAACGCCGGCCGGGACCTTCAGGATCGCGCTGCTGCCGACCCCCGCCGATACCGCCGGCTACTACATCCAGGCAGTCGGTGCCGGTGCGCGCCTCTTCATCCTGGTGCAGCAGAATTACGGCTCGCCGATCGAGCTCTGGTCGACGGACGGCACCCTCGCCGGCACGCGCAAGGCGGGGCAGTATCCGATCTCGTTCACCCCCGCTCCGCTGGGTGGGAACGGCAACCTGTACTTCGTGGGGGCGGACGACATCGTCGGCCCGCAGCTCTGGGTCAGCGACGGCACGGCCCTCGGCACGCACATGGTCCGCCGCTCGGTGGAGTGCCCGGGCAGCTCCTGCGGCCCGCGCCCCACCAGTTTCGTCCGCATCGGGGCCATGGCCGCCTTCACCACCTCCGATGCTCTCTGGAAGACGGATGGCACGCCGGAGGGGACGACGCAGATCGTGCCGCTGCCGGAGGTCACGCCGCTGGTCAGCGGCCCGGTGGCCTACTTCGCGAACAGGAATCAGGTGATGTGGCGGAGCGACGGCACGGCCGCCGGCACGCGGCAGATCGGCACTGTCCCCGAGATCATTTCGGCATCCTCGCTGGCCGTGCTCGACGACGGCCGGCTGGTCTTCCTTCGCTATCGCACCGGCTTCATCGACGTGTGGAAGAGCGACGGGACGGCCGCGGGCACGCTGCGCGTGGCGTCGGCGCCGAACACTGCCGGCCCGCAGACGGAGCTCGGCTTCATCGGCAACCGCGTCTTTCTCGGCACCGGCGCGGCCGCGACCGGCCAGGAGCTGTGGACGGTCGACATCGATACCGGCAGCGCGGCCCTGGTCCGGGACATCGACCTCCGCATCGACTACAGCGGCGCCAATTCCAGCAGGCCCGGCGCCGGCGTCACGCTGGGCGGCAGGTATCTCTTTCCGGCGACGACCGTGGCCGGGCGTGAGCTGTGGCAGACCGACGGCACCGCCGACGGGACGACCCTCCTGGCCAACATTGCTCCCGACCAGGGCGCCGGCATCGTCAGCGGTACGGTGCGCGACGCGGCGACGGGCAACCCGGTCGCCGCCGCAAACGTCTTCCTCTGCAACGCCGTGCGCTGCGACGACTACGCGCGCTCCGCTGCGAGCGGCACCTACCGCTTCGAAGGGGTGATCCCGGGCAGCTATCGGGTCCAGGCGGGGAGCGCCGCCCATGTCAGCCAGTTCTACGAAGGGGTGACGGTGACGAGCGGCTTCGAGACGGCGGGCATCGACTTCTCGCTGATCAAGGGCGCCACCATCGGCGGCACGGTCCGGCGGGCGAGCACGGCAGAGCCGGTGCCGGGCGTCCTGATCTGGATCCGCGACGGGTCCGGCAACCTGGTGGACCAGGTCGCCTCCTCGTATCCCTCGGGCGAATACAAGTCGCACTCGCTGGTCTCCGGCTCGTACACCGTCGAGACGCACAGCGAGGGCTACACTTTCAATGGCGATCCGACCATCGATCAGGTCTATCCCGGCTACAACTGCCCGGTCTCCGGCTGCAGCTGGTCGGCAGGGACGCCGGTGACGGTGACGACCGGCGTCGACACCACCGGGATCGACTTCTCCCTGCACGGCTACGGAACGATCGCCGGCACGATCCGCGACGCCTCCACCGGCGGGACCGAGAAGGGGACGGCGGTCTCGTTCATCCGCGTCGGCTCCTCCAGCGCCGCGGTCTCGGTGGCCACGGACGCGAACGGCCGGTATGTCTCGCCGCTGCTCGTGCCCGGCTCGTATTACGTGGAGGCGTCCGGCTTCGGGTTCAATACGTTCGTCTATCCGGCCACGCAGTGCACGGCGTATCCGTGCGACCGGAGCGGCGCCACGCCGGTAGCGGTGGAGATCGACGGCGCCGCGGCCGGCATCGACATCAGCCTGACCGTGAACAAGGCGCGGCTCACCGGCATCCTGCGCGACCGGGCCGGCACGCCGCTGACCCTCATGAACCTCGCGCTCTATGACGCGAACGGCTTCTACGTCAGCTCGTACCCGACTGCCACGTCGAATGCCGATGGGCGGTTCACATTCGCCGGCTGGCCCGCCGGTACCTACTACCTGCATGCGCTGGACGAGCTCTACCCGAACGTCGACTGTCCATACAGCCCGTGCAATGTGACCAACGCGACACCCATCGTCCTGACGGAAGGGCAGACGGTCACGCGCGACATGCAGCTGCTGTCCCGCCAGACGAGCATCAGCGGGCGCATCCTCGATGCCGTGACCGCCCAGCCGATCTCCGGCGGCTTCCCCACCGTGCAGGTATGGCTCCGCGGAACGGCCCGAGGCAATTACGAGGGGACATCCTCCGGAAGCTTGGACGGATCGTATTTCGCCAAGGTGCTCAGCCGCGAGACATCCTTCTACGTCGTTGCCTCCGGCCCCGGGTATCACACCATGGCCTACCAGAACGTGCGGGCGGATTGCCCGATTGGCGAGTCGTGCCCGGTCCCCGCGGGAGCGACGCCCGTGCCGGCCGGCACGTCGGCGAACATCGACATCGCGCTGCCGCGCTTCGGCGCCATCACCGGCACGGTGTATGACGTCAATACCGGCAAGGCGTTGCCGGGCGTGACGGTGCGCTTCTACTCGGCCGCCAGCGTCTCTGTCGGCTACGCCGTCTCCGATGCGAACGGCCGCTACCGGTGGCAGGGGGCGAACGGCTCGTATTACGCCGACGTCTCGCAGTATCGCTACGACCCGCAGGTCTATGCCGACCGCAATTGCACCGGGAGCTGCGATCCCCGCACCGGCAACCTGGTCGCCGTCCCGGACGGCACCGACGTCACCGGCATCGATTTCCACCTCCGGCCGAGCGTGGTCTACGGGAACATCGCCGGCCGGGTGGTCGACGACCTGACCGGGGCGGGGGTGGCCGATGTGCTGGTGGCGGCGACCACCGGCAGCCTCTCCGCCCGCACGGATGCCCAGGGCAACTACACGCTGGGGAGTGACGGGGTGCCGAACGGTCAATACCGGCTGTACGTGGAGGCGGGCAGCCCCTATCTGATCGGCCTGTCCGGCGGCGGCAGCTGCGGCGATTTCAACGACTGCCACGCCGCCGGCACGCCGGTCCAGGTCACCTCGCCCAACACCGCCACCGTCAACTTCCGTCTCCTCCGGCTGAGCGTGACCTCCGTCTCGCCGGCCCAGGGGCCGACCGGCGGCGGCACGCACATCGCCGTCACCGGCGCGAATTTCACGCCCCGGTCGACGCTGATGATCGGCAGCCAGAACGCCACGATCTTCAGCGTGACGGCGACCCGCATCGAGGCCATCACGCCCGCCGTGAGCGCGCCGGGCCTGGCCCACGTGACGGTCACCATCGGGCCGAACCTGTTCGTCGCGCTGACCCACGGCTTCACCTACGCCGCGAACGCGCCAATCATCGACGCGCGCGGCCTGCAGAGCGGCATCGCCGTCCACGCGGAGCTCCCCGGCGGCACGTCTGCCGCGACGCTCTACCGCCGCCCGGCCGGCACCTCCTCCTGGGCCGCCGTCAGCGGTTGGACGCCGCAGGGGGAGCTCGATCCCTCCGGCCCTCTCCGCGGCGTGGTCTACGAGTATCGCGTCGAGGCGCTGGTGGCCGGCAACGCGGTGAGCTCGAACGTCGACTACGCGCTGCTCTTCACGGACGATCCGGTCCTGGCCGGAGGTACTGTGGTGAGAGGCGTCCACCTCGATGAGCTGCGCCTGCTGGTCAACGCCATGCGCGCCGCCGGCGGCCTTGCGCCGTTCAACTTCGACGCGAGCTATTCGCAGCTGGTGATCCGCGCCACGCACCTCGCCGGCCTGCGCACCGCGCTCGCCGAGGCCCGCCAGCGCCTCGGGTTGTCCGCGCCGCAGTTCTCCGGCACGATCGCCGCCGGCGCGCTGATCCGCGGCGCCGACGTGCAGGAGCTGCGCGAGCAGGCGCGCTGAGGCCCTCACCCGGCCCGGCGCAACGTCACCGCGAACGGATAGAGGTGCCGCATCACGTTGCCAAATACGGTGTCGCGTCCGGTCGATACAAATACGCCTTGACGAATGTCATGTCGGGACATACATTCGCATCAGCAAATGTAAGGAGAATGACATGACGAACGAAGTGGCCGCCCTCAAGCCCCACGTCTCCATCAACGTCCGCAACGTCTCTACCAGCATCGACTTTTACCGGCGGATGCTCGGCATCGAGCCGGCGAAAGTGCGCATCGGCTATGCCAAGTTCGACGTGCAGAATCCGCCGCTCAACCTGGCCTTGAACGAAGCCCCCACCCTCCAGGGAGCAGGCGCCCTCTCCCACCTCGGCATCCAGGTCGGCTCCACGGCCGACGTGCTCGCGGTGCGGCAGCAGTGGGCCGAGCGCGGCCTGGTCACGCGCGACGAGATGCAGACCGACTGCTGCTACGCCACCCAGGACAAGACGTGGGTCCACGACCCGGACGGCAACCAGTGGGAGGTCTTCGTGGTGCTGCAGGACAACCTGCCGGAGAGCGCATCCGCGGCGGGCTGCTGCACGGCGGACGGCGTGTGCGCGACGGGGGCGTAGAGGCAGTTGTCGGTTGTCGGTAGGCCGGTCTACTGACAA
>DASYMJ010000336.1:0-18593 GCA_036009105.1 Thermoanaerobaculia bacterium
GAAGATCGTCGTGGCCCGCCGCGACTACCGCGCGTGAGAACAGGTGTCATCCTGAGCGAAGCGAAGGATCCGCACATTCAGGCGCCCCGCAAGATCGGTACGGATCCTTCGTCGTCTCCGCGACTGGGGATGACACTCGCACTCCTCGTCCTTGCGCTCGCCGCGCCCGCGAAGGCGCCTCCTCTGCCGGACCACCGCGATGACGCGCCGGAGCGGGAGAACCTCCTGAACTACGCGCACGGCGCGGTGGCGATCTCCCGCACCGGGGAGGCCACGCTGAAGGGCTCGGTCCTCCGCGCCATCGACGGCGATCGCGATCCGGGCTCGATCTGGACCTCGCCGCCGCACGACGCGCAGCAGACGCTCGTCTTCGCGCTGCCGTCGCGCACGCGCCTCACGCGCATCGGCGCGGAGAGCGGCACCGCCGTCGGGCTGCGCTTCGAGGCCTCGCTGGACGGCACGACGTTCCGCGAGCTGGCCAGCGTCAAGCTGCAGCGCAACGGCGAGGCGCAGCTGTTCGACGTCACGCCGACGGAAGCCTCGTATCTGCGCGTGACGACGCTCGACACGGGCAAGACCTTCATCGGCCTCAACTCCGTCCACGCGCGCGGCACCGCAATCGAGCCGGCGCATCCCGGCTCGCTGGAAGGCTGCTGGGCCATGGATACGGAGCGCGCGGCGATGACCCAGCAGGGCGCGTACGTCTTCGGCCGGAACGGCGAGGTGCTCCTCGACGGCGGCAGCGACGGCCGCTTCTATCGCTTCGTCTGGACCAGGGGCGCGCAGTTCGGCGTGGCCGCGGTCAGCGTCACGCCGGACGGCCGCCACATGAGCGGCATCCGCTGGCACGAGGAGGCCGAGCCGCTCTTCATCGCCACCACGTGGGTCGGCCGGAAGTCCCCGTGCACGGAGCGGCCAAAGATCAGCGACGCCGTCTTCCGCGCGTACCTCGAAAAGCACGGCCGCTATCCGATGTACGGCCTCCGCTTCGACGAGCAGGGGAAGCTGCTGGAGAGCGAAAGCGGCGTGATGCTCGACCGGCTGGCGGGGATGAAAAGCGCCCGCATCGTGGCCAACGAGTTTCTCCAGGCCACGGCGGCGCGGAACCGTGCGGTGGCGCAGACGAAGCTCGATACGCTGCGCGCGGCGCTGCAGAAACGCGGCGTCGACCTCGACCGATTCGAGCTGGTGAACCACGGCAGCGAGCAGCCGCATCGCGCCGTGCAGACGGACGCCACGCGCTCGCTGTACGGCTCCGTCGATCTCGAACTTCGTAGATAATCGCCGCCGTGAGCGAAAAATACGTTTACTACTTCGGCGACGGCGCGGCCGAGGGCAACGCGAAGATGAAAGACGTCCTCGGCGGCAAGGGGGCGGGCCTGGCCGAGATGACGAACATCGGCGTCCCCGTCCCTCCCGGCTTCACCATCTCGACGGCCGTCTGCACGTACTTTTACGATCACGAGAAGAGCTATCCGCCCGAGCTGAAGCAGTCCGTTGCTGACAACCTGGCCAGGGTGGAACAGTCCGTCGGCCGCAAGTTCGGCGACCGCGAGAAGCCGCTGCTCGTCTCCGTCCGCTCCGGCGCGCGCGCCTCCATGCCCGGCATGATGGACACCATCCTCAACCTCGGCCTCAACGACGAGACCGTGCAGGGCCTGGCCCGGTCCTCGGGCGACGAACGCTTCGCGCTCGACTCCTACCGCCGCTTCATCCAGATGTACAGCGACGTCGTGCTCGAGATCGATAAAGAGCACTTCGAGCACGAGCTCTTCGCGTTGCGCGACCGCGCGCGGGTGAAGACCGACGCGGAGATCCCGGCGGACAAGATGCGCGAGCTCGTCGCCACCTACAAGGGCATCGTGCGCGAGAAGGGCGGCCGCGAGTTCCCGCAGGACGTGCACGAGCAGCTTTGGGGCGCCATCGGCGCCGTGTTCAACTCGTGGAACAACCAGCGCGCCATCACCTACCGCAAGCTCAACCAGATCCCGGACGACTGGGGCACCGCGGTCAACGTGCAGTCGATGGTCTTCGGCAACATGGGCGACGACTGCGCGACCGGCGTGGCCTTCACGCGCAATCCGTCCAACGGCGAGCATCGCTTCTTCGGCGAGTACCTGCCGAACGCGCAGGGGGAGGACGTGGTGGCCGGCATCCGCACGCCGCTGCCGATCTCCAAGGCGCAGGCCGTCAGCGATGAGAAGTCGCTGGAAGAGACGATGCCCGCCGTCTACGCGCAGCTGGAGGACGTCTACAAGAAGCTCGAAGGCCACTACCGCGACATGCAGGACATCGAGTTCACCATCCAGTCCGGCAAGCTCTATCTCCTGCAGACGCGCACCGGCAAGCGCACCGGCTTCGCGGCGGTGAAGATCGCCTGCGACATGGTGGACGAGGGGCTCATCGATCAGAAGGAAGCGGTGGCGCGCGTGGAGGCGGGGCAGATCATCCAGCTCCTCGCGCCGGTCTTCGACGCCCCCGAAAAAGAGAAGGTGCTCAAAGGCGGCCGCCTCCTCGGCCGCGGCCTGCCGGCCGGACCGGGCGCCGCGGCAGGACGCATCGCCTTCAACGCCGAGCACGCGGTGTCGATGGCGAAGGACGGGCCGGTCGTGCTGGTGCGCATCGAGACCAGCCCGGAGGACATCGCCGGCATGCACAGCGCGGCCGGCATCCTCACCACGCGCGGCGGCCTCACCTCGCACGCGGCGGTGGTGGCCCGCGGCATGGGCCGGCCGTGCGTCGTCGGCGCCGGCATGCTGCGCGTCGACTACCAGAAGGGCGAGCTGCGCAGCGAAGGGCACGAGCCGCTGGAAGAAGGCGACTGGGTGTCCATCGACGGCACCACCGGCGAGATCATCGGCGGCAAGCTCGCCACCCGGCCGTCGGAAGTGATCCAGGTCCTGCTGGAAGGCTCGATGGATGCGAAGGACTCGGAGACCTACCGCAACTTCGACCGGTTGCTCAAGTGGGCGGACGAGCTGCGCACGCTCGGCATTCGCACGAACGCCGATACGCCGAACGACGCGCGGGTGGCGCGCCTCTTCGGCGCGGCCGGCATCGGCCTTTGCCGCACCGAGCACATGTTCTTCGCCGAGGAGCGCATCCTGCGCGTGCGCGAGATGATCCTGGCCCGTGACGAGAAGGGCCGCCGCAAGGCGCTCGATCAGCTGCTGCCATTCCAGAAGGCGGACTTCGAGGGCATCTTCCGCGAGTTGCCGGGCATGCCGGTGACCGTGCGCCTGCTCGATCCGCCGCTGCATGAGTTCCTCCCCCAGACCGAGGGGCAGATCTCCACCGTGGCGCGCGAGATGGGGTGGGGCTTCGTCGAGCTGCGGGCGAAGGTCAACCAGCTGCACGAGTCCAACCCCATGCTCGGCCATCGCGGCTGCCGCCTCGCCGTCACCTATCCGGAGATCTACGAGATGCAGGTGCGGGCGATCTATCAGGCCGCGGCGGACGTGAAGAAGGACGGCATCGACGCGCGCCCGGAAGTGATGATCCCGCTGGTCGGCACGGTCAGGGAGTTGACGCTGCTCTGCGAGATGGTGCGCCGCGTGGCGGGCGAGGTGCTCACCGAGCGCGGCGTCGAGATGCCGGTGATCGTGGGGACGATGATCGAGATCCCGCGCGCGGCGTTGATCGCCGGCCAGCTCGGGGCCGCGGCGGAGTTCTTCTCCTTCGGCACGAACGACCTCACCCAGATGACGTTCGGCTACTCACGGGACGACGCCGGCACCTTCCTCCCCGAGTACGTGGACAAGAAGATCCTGCCCAGGGATCCGTTCGAGTCGATCGATGTGGAAGGCGTCGGCCAGCTCGTAAAGTACGGCGCGGAGAACGGGCGGAAGGCGAACCCGAAGCTGAAGGTCGGCGTCTGCGGCGAGCACGGCGGCGATCCCGATTCCATCCGCTTCTTCCGCGGCTGCGGCCTGGATTACGTCTCGTGCTCACCGTACCGCGTGCCGGTGGCCAGGTTGGCCGCGGCGCAGGCGGAGCTGGAGTTCGTGCATTACGAGGGATAGTTGTCGGCTGTCAGTGATCAGTTGTCAGTAGATGACGTCCAACCGGCAACTGCTTCATGCTCCCCCCGCCGTCCGCGCGTTGCGCCGTTCCTTCCACTGGTGCCAGCCCCAGATGCCCAAGGCGATCACCACCAGGGCGATGAGGCCGTACTTTTCGATGTGCGCGGCGCGGCCCAGGAGCGACTCCACGGCGCGGCCGAAGTAGAAGCCGAGGCAGGTGATGGCGATCGACCAGACGGCGCAGGTCAGCGCCTCGTAGATCAGGAAGCGCATCACCGAGATGCGGGAGATGCCGATGATCACGGCGCACGTCACGCGCAGGCCGTACAGCCACTGGGTGATGAAGATGGCCGGCGCGCCGTAGCGCTCGAACATGCGGATGCCTTTGCCGAAGTGGCGCTTCATCTTCGGGAAGCGCTCCAGGATGCGCACGCCCTGCTTGCGGCCCAGCCAGAACCAGGCGATGTGGCCGACGTAAGCGCCGAGGAAGGCCACGCCGGCGACCGGCCAGAAGTCGAGGTAGCCGCGCTCGGCGAAGAAGCCGGCCATCACCAGGATGGTCTCCCCCTCCAGCAAGGTGCCGACAAAAACGGCCAGATATCCGAATTTGTGGAGCAGCACCTCGGGTGTCATTGCGGACCCAACCATGCAAGATCCGGGGGCGGGAGGGGGAAGGGAGGCCGCACCTGCTAAACGCGCTCCCTCAGCTCCAGCGTGCGCAGCACCTTCTCCAGCAGCACCCACACCCGGTCCAGGCGCTGCTCGATGCGGGTGAGGCGCTCGTCCAGGTCGCCGCTGTCGAGCTCCGCGATGATGTCCCAGAACACCGGGTCGTTCGGCATGTTGCGCGGGGCGCGCTGACGCACCGACAACGTGTCATCGAGCTCCAGCTCGGGCGGATAGAGCTTCTCGATCATGGCCATGATCGAGCTCTCCGGCGCGATGAGCGGCGCCACGGTCATGGCCGTCGCCTGCTCCAGCTTGTCGACGAGGTCGACGTCCGTCGGGTCGACCATGGCCACTTCCAGCCGGTTGAAATCGTCGATGCGCACCGGGATGGCGTGGCAGTCGATGGCCAGCGTGCGGTTCATCTTGCGCACGACCTTCTTCGGAACGTCGATGTGCAGGAGGCTGATGCACGGCACGTCGATCTGCTTGGAGAGGAAGGCAGCCAGGACGTTCTCGTCGATGAACTTCAGCCCGACGAGGGTGGAGCCGAAGCGCTTGCCGGTCTCCCGCTGCTCGGCCAGCGCGATCTGCATCTGCACCGGATCGATCAGGTTGGCCGCCACGAGCATCTCGCCGAGGTTCTGCTTGTGCATCGGGACTCCATCGTAAAACGAAGCGGGCACGGCCCGCAGCGTTTGTTGGCTTAGCCGCTGCGAACCGAGCCCACCAAAGAAGCCTGCCCGTTTGGCGTTGGATCGGCCAGCGCGGCGAAGGTGGCGTCGGCCGGCCGCCTACGTTCGGGGTTGCGGAACGCCGTGAAATCAGCGCCTTGGGTGCTTCATCCGAAGCCCGCCGGAGCGCACGTAAACCGTTCTTCGCAGCAGCGTCCGGTGAGTCCATTAGCCGCACGTATATGTTTTGGAACTTCACATTGGATTTTGGAACGTAATCCACTATTATCGGATGATGGCGCGGGTCGCAATGACTGACGAGCGGGTTTCCAGACTCGTTTCCAAGTATTTGATTCCGCTATTCTGGCGAAGTGGCTCGGTGCTGGGCATTTGTGACGAGCTCAATCGGCACTCGTCTCAGACCATTCACCCCAACCGAATCCATTCCCTGCTTTCCGGCCATAATGAGCGAAGCCTCAATGAGGCGACCTTCCATGAGATTCAGGCCGCCGCCGCTGTGGTCATGAACATGGAGCCAGACGCAGCGCGGCTCGCCGAAGCGACCGCGGGAGCGGAGAAACTCTGGCCACTGGTAGCGGGAAGCGAGAATGTTTCGCAGGCTCTGGCTGAGCGTTTGGGCTACCCCGTTGCGGTCGTCAACGACCTGATCACCCGTTGCGGGTTCACGCTCGTTCCACACCCTCCCCACATGGATCGGAATGTGGCTGAGGGTGCCGACTGGTCATTTCAGGCGGACGCGGAACGGATCTGCCTGCGCGACCTCGCCAGGGCAGGGGCGAAGATCGGCATGATCGTTCCCACCGGCGGGGGGAAGACGCGAATCGCCTTGCGCATCGCTCTCCGCTGGCTCGAGGCGCATCCGGATGGCGTTGTCCTCTGGGTCACTCACCAGCGGAATCTGCGCGAACAAGCGCGCCGAGAGCTCCAGCAGATGCTGACAAGCGGCGATCACAGCCTTCCTGCAGACTCAGCCAAACTCCTCGGTGAACGCATCGACGTACTCATGGTGCAGAAGCAACTCCGCGAGTGCCTCGAGGCGAACAACGGATCACCGCTGCTCGCGATCGTTGATGAAGCCCACCACGCGGCGGCGCCGACCTACCAGCCGATCTTCGATGCGCACCATGCGCTGGCTGCTCTGTTCCTCACCGCGACGCCGAATCGAACTGACGAGCTTCCACTCGGCATCGATCAGATCTCCTACAGCATTACCTATCGTCAACTTGCCGATCGGCGAGTAATCGTTCTTCCACAGTTCGAGGAGTTCCGCGTCCCGAACTTCGACTGGTCGCCGGAATCGGTCGACGCACTTGCCGAAGACATTGTCGAGCGAGCCGCCAGTGAGTTCACCAAGGTTCTCGTGCTGGCGCCGCGAGTCGACCGCGTCGTCGAGTTCTACAACGTCCTTCGTGACAAGATCGGCGCACGCGACGATCACCCGCTCACCATCGACGACGTCGGGTACATTCACGGCTCGGGCAACTCACACGATGTCGCGCCGGAGCACTTCCTGGCGACCTTCCGAGAGAAACCGCGGGCAATCTACGTATCCGCTCAGCTGCTTCTCGAAGGATTCGACGACCCCACCATCAACGCGGTGGTCATCAGTTATCCATCGCAGAGCCTCGTAAAGCTGATGCAAGCCGCCGGTCGATGCGTCCGGTATTCGCCAGAAAAGCGGGCAGCGTTTGTCGTCCAGGCCCGCAGCGAAGCGTTGGAGTACTACTTCGATCAGCGCTGGCTCTATCAGGAAATCAGTGACCGCTTCCGCCCTGAGTTGCTGGACATCACCTATGCCTCGACGACCGACCTTCGCGAAAAGGTCGCCGCCGTCCTGCAGACGCATAATGTCGACGATCAACTGCAGGAGCACGTCATCCAAAACTTGGACAGCGTGGCGGCTGGGCAGACGTGCCGTCTGCTCTTCACCGGGTTGCCCTACTTCGGCGAAGTGGCGAACTTTCCTGCTGACGCCCGGTGGACCGCCTTCCTTGAAACGGAGGCCAACTCCACGGAGTTCCGGTGGATCTTCAATGATTTCTGCGCACGCGGCACGGAAGCGGCCGACCCGATCGAGTTCCTTCGCGCCTACGGTCGCAAGTTCTCTTTCGGTCCCGCCTACGACGTGTCGGCCACATGGCGTCGGTACAGTGACGTGCTCACCGCCATTCACAACGCCGCTCAGGAACTCAAAGGAGCCGGCGCCAGCAGTGCCGACGGCGTAAGCCGGCCATACGGGGCGAACGGAGCGACCACATGGCTCCGGTACATTACCTTCCGATATGACCCCGTGATCGATCCCGAATTGGCGGCGTTCCTCGCTGATTGCTACAACGTCGATCCCATCACTGCACGGTACATCGCGGAACGCGGCGCGTTCGGCGGTTGCGTGAAGCTGCTACTGCCTGGCGGCGGGTACGAGGCGCACCTGCTCGTCAAAGGCGAAGACGCCATTTTCCGTGAGCAGATCGGTAGCGTTCGAGCCAGTGTACTGGCGGCGCGGTCCGACGAGCGCTTCGCCGTCTTTGCCGCCAGCGTCGCGAGTCTTCGCGGCCTGCCAGCGATTCCGCGGTACGTCATCGACCGGCTCGATCAATTCATCAACGATGAACCTCGCCTGCTTTTTTTGTTCGAAAGGACGTCCAGATGAGCGACCTCAAAAAACCGATCTCCGCGAAGTTCGATGATCTCTACCTCGATCCTAACAACCCGCGCATCGCACCCGAATCGCGCGTCGGATACGAGGACCACAACCTGATCTTCGCCGACGACGTGCAGGCTGGCCTCGAAGCGCGGATGCTGGAACACTTCGGCAACTTGGTCGGCGGCTTGGAAGACTCGATCATCGCGCAAGGGTGGCAACCGATCGACTCCATGCTCGTGTGGGAACACCACAAGACGAAGAAGCATCACTACGTCGTACTCGAAGGAAACACCCGACTGGTCACTCTGCGGCGGATTCGCGAACGCCTGCCGCAAGAGCGAGAAAAGCTCGCGAAGATGAAGGCCGGAAAATCCAAATACACACAACGTGAGCTTGACGACCAAGCGGCGCACGTGGCGCAGGTCGAAGCGGTGGTGAACGTGACCGACGAGTTGATCGTGTATCCGATCGACGCGAATTCGCCGCAAGAACTGGAGGAGAAACTTCCGCGCCTGATGGGAGTCCGCCACATCACCCACGCGCAACCATGGCCTCCATATGCCGAAAACCTCTTCATTCTGCATCTGTACGAAAAGCTGTTTCGTGAACGCCATACCGACGGCCGAGATCTGGCCATCGAGAATGATCTCGTCGCGAGGGTCGGCCAGAAAGTCTCGATCAAAGAGCGGAAAACCAGGCAGCGCGTCCAAGCTGCCAGCGCATTCAGCCACTTCAAGCGGCGTTTCGAGGACAAGCTCGCCGAGGACGATGAATTCACCGATGATGATCAGTACTACTTCACGAACATCCTGGAAAACAAGTATGCGGCTGAACAGTTCCGACTCTCACCTGACCGCCTAACGCTCGATGACGATATGGAGGAGGTGCTGTTCCAATGGGCATTCAAGCACCCGCGCAAACAGGGCGACGACAACCAGAACGTCCTTCGCATCGCCGAGGACATCCGTCTGTGGTCAAGCATGAAGAAGTACGACGACAAAAACGGCACGGCATTCGCGACCCGGCTCAACGTTGAAGAACCGGAGGACGCGACCGAGATGAAGATCACCGAAGCAGAATACCAATCCCACAAAGCTCAGATCTCGCCGATGACGACACTCCGGTCGCTCCTCAAACCGTTCAAGGAAATGGACGTCGACACGCTCCTCTCGCAGGCCTCACACCTGCGACCCATGTTGGAAGAACTCCGTGACCGCAGTGACAAGTACCTCACGATGATCCGCGCCGTACAAAGTAGCGCGAGCACCAGCAAGGCAAAGGGGTGAGATGATGACGACCGTCAATTGTCTTCGGCGACTCATCGAGTCGGGACAGCGCAGCTTTCCGATCTACATCGGGTTCCTGGCAGCCGCAGACATTCTGATTTGGCGGAAGCACCCAGTTTTTCTGCCCAAACCGATCATCAGCAGATCGCGACAAACATCCTCACGATCTCACCGGACGCATCGGAGGCATGGGGCGTGCCGCGGCTGTACAAACCGATTGAGCCTCCCCGGACGACCGCTATCATGCCGCGATGATCTGCCCCAACTGCGGATCGGAGCGGGTCCGGCGCGGTGGGCGGACGATCTGGCTGGTCTATCTCGTCCTGCTCCTCGCCGCCGTGGTGGCGGTGCTCATCTTCCAGCTGCACGCCGGGCTGGTGGCGGCGATCATGCTGGCGGTGATCGTGCTCGCGCACCTGGTGCTCGGGGAACGGGTGTGCCTCGATTGCGGCACGCAATGGCGCGGCGGTGACTAGGAGCACGCCGAGGATGGCGGCGAGGCTTGGCCGGCCAGCGCGGCGGCCCGGCGGCGGGATGACAACCGGTCTCTTTCGTGTTACATCCGCCGCCTCAGATGCCCGAGCCACAGTTCATCCGTAATTTCTCGATCATCGCCCACATCGACCACGGCAAGACGACGCTCTCCGATCGTTTGCTGCAGCGCACGGGTGCGGTCGAGCTGCGCGAAGTCCACGAGCAGATGCTCGACGACATGGACCTCGAGCGCGAGCGCGGCATCACCATCAAGGCGCGCGCCGTCACCGTGCAGTACCGGGCCAAGGACGGGCAGGCTTACGCCTTCAACCTCATCGACACGCCGGGCCACGTCGACTTCACCTACGAGGTGTCGCGGTCTCTCGCCGCGTGCGAAGGCGCGATCCTCGTGGTCGATGCGACACAAGGCGTCGAAGCGCAGACGCTGGCCAACTCCTACCTGGCCATCAACAACAACCTGGCCATCCTCCCCGTCATCAATAAAGTCGACCTGCCCAGCGCCGAGCCGGAGCGGGTGCGCGAGCAGATCGAGAACGTGATCGGCCTCGACGCCCACGACGCGGTCCTGGCCTCGGCGAAGGCCGGCATCGGCATCGACGAGATCCTCGAAAAGCTCGTCACCCACATCCCGCCGCCCACCGGCAACCCGAACGGCCCGCTGCGCGCGCTCCTCTTCGACTCCTGGTACGACCCGTACCGCGGCGTCATGTGTCTCATCCGCGTGGTGGACGGTGAGCTGAAGAGGGGCGACAAGGTGAAGTTCATCTCCACCGGCCGGGAGTACGAGGTCACGGAGATGGGCGTCTTCACGCCGAAGCCGACGGTGCTCGACCGCGTCGGGGTGGGCGAGGTCGCGTACTTTGCGGCGAACATCAAGGACATCGTCCAGGCGAAGATCGGAGACACCATCACCCTGGCCAAGCAGACTCCCGAGCCGCTGCCCGGCTTCGAGGAAGTCAAGCCGATGGTCTTCGCCGGCATCTTCCCCATCAACACCGACGACTACGAGAACCTCCGCGATGCGGTGGCGAAGCTCAAGCTCAACGACGCTTCCTTCAGCTACGAACCGGAGGCCTCCGTCGCTCTCGGATTCGGCTATCGCTGCGGCTTCCTGGGCCTGCTGCACATGG
This sequence comes from Thermoanaerobaculia bacterium, assembly GCA_036009105.1. GTDB lineage: Bacteria > Acidobacteriota > Thermoanaerobaculia > Gp7-AA8 > Gp7-AA8 > JAFAVZ01. The sequence goes on from DASYMJ010000336.1 coordinate 10,939, forward strand.
AGATCATCCAGGAGCGGCTGGAGCGGGAGTTCAACCTCGAGCTCATCACCTCCGCGCCCGGCGTGCGCTACCGCGTGACCACGACCGACGGCGGGACGGTGGAGGTGGAGAACCCGCAGAAGATGCCGGACCCCTCGTACATCTCCAAGATCGAAGAGCCGTTCATCGAGGCGACGATGCTGACCACGGACGAATTCGTCGGACCGATCATCGCCCTGGCCATCGACCGCCGCGGCGTGCAGAAGAAGCTGGAGTACGTCGCCTCGAACCGGGTGATGATCGTGTACGACATGCCGCTGAACGAGGTCATCCTCGACTTCTTCGACAAGCTCAAGTCGATCTCGCGCGGCTACGCGTCGCTCGACTACCAGTTCATCGGTTACCGCGAGAGCGACCTGGTGAAGATGGACATCCTCATCAACGGCGAAGCGCTCGATGCGCTCAGCCTCATCGTACACAAGGAGAAGGCCTATGGCCGCGGCAAGCTCCTGGTGGAGAAGATGAAGGAGTTCATCCCCCGCCAGATGTTCGAGGTCGCGTTGCAGGCGGCCATCGGCAACCGCGTCGTGGCGCGGGAGACGGTGAAGGCGCTGCGCAAGAACGTGCTCGCCAAGTGCTACGGCGGCGACATCAGCCGCAAGCGCAAGCTCCTCGAGAAGCAGAAAGAGGGGAAGAAGCGGATGAAGCGCGTCGGCAAGATCGAGATCCCGCAGGAAGCGTTCCTCGCGGTGCTGAAGATCGATTGAGACGAGTCGCTGGTTGCTTTCAAGGCCGCGGCGCCCCGCAGCGGCAGGCGTCGATCCGCATCGGCACGCGCCGCTTGCAGGTCGGGCAATCCCACAGCAACGGCGTCGACGGGCTGATTGGCGCGGGCGCCGTTTTCTTGTTCCTGCTCAGGGAGACGGAGATCACCGCGATCACGGCGGCTGCCAGTCCGCCGAGGAGGCCGGCCATGGCGATGCGCTTGATGTCGAACAGGCCCGCGTGGTTGTACGCGCCGGTGGTGGCCATGGCCGAGGACTCGAAGATGGGGCGATAGCGGTCCAGCTCGGCCGGCGGGCAGCCGTAGGTCAGCACCGCGATGCGCGTCTTGCCGGGGATCATGTACTGCACGAGCTGCAGGTTCCCGCGCGGTGTTTCCATGATGGAGGTGATGACGCCGATGTCGACGCCCCCGAGCTTCTGCAGCTTCATCTCCATCACGTTCATGGTGAAGCCGGAGCTGGCGACGCCGCTCGTCATCTCCGCGGCGGTCTGATGGAGGGTGGCATTGGTGAGGCGGCCGCTGCCGGCCTGCTCCAGGGCGTTGAACGAGACCTGCGCGCCCTGCGCCGTGACCATGCGCGGATCGACGGCGTAGTGGAGGTACTTGCCGCTGCGCGCTTCCTGCACCACGAACGGCGGGATGTTGTCCGTCGAGGCGTAAGGATCGGTCAGGTCGATCCAGCCGTCCGGAATTTGGTAGGTCAGCTCGCTCGCCGCAAACGCGGCCGGCACCATGGCCCGGCCGAGGGCCACCACAACGATCCATTTCCGCATGGCGGTTAGGATAGCGCGGCTGACTCCGCCATGCGTTCAGCGCAAATAAATCCTGGCAAGTTTCTCGCTGTGAGACGGAATCGGCTCATCGCAGCCGTCGAATATTTGAGAAGAGTGGAAGTCGAGAAGAGGCGATCCCTCCTCGACCTGTGCACAAGCCGAAACGGATCTCTCCTCCGGCATGGAGGATCCCGTGAAATCTCCCCGGTTGTTCCTGTTCCTGGTATTGACCATCGTCGTTCTTTACACCGCCGCCGGCGCTCACGCCGACGGGGTCGACATGACCGATCCGCGCCGCGCGCTGGGCCGCGAAGATGACGTCCGCGTCGACGCGCAGCTCATCCAGGACACGGTCTCGTCCAGCTCGCCGCTGAACGTCCGCTACCAGATCCAGAACTTCACCGACACGCCGGTCGCGGTGGCCGACAAGATCTCCGACGTCAGCTACGACAGCGAGACGGCCACCATCACCTTGTCCATCGGCGCGGAAGTGCCGAAGAACGGCGCCATGCCGCATCTGGTCCTGGTCGCGCCGGGACAGAAGAAGGTGCTCAACAGCGGTGGCGTGGTGCAGGTCGCCGTCCCCAATGTGCGGTCGCCGTTCGTCGTGGTGCCGCGCTTCGTGCAGATCAAGGTCAACGTCCTGCGCGACGTGGCGCCGTTCCGCGAGCTGATCGCGAAGCAGGAAGCGGTGAAGACGCCCCAGGCGCTCAGCGATGCGCAGTTCGACCGGTGGGTGGAGGCGAACGACGCGATCTTCCTCAACGCCATTCCGGTGCACTGGCAGGCCGGCACGCGGGGCATCTCGGCGGCGGATCAGGGGCCGGTGGGGTCGTACTGAAGCGTGGAAGTGCGGCAGTGAGGATTTTGCAAGGGAGCGGTAGCGTTTCTGGCGACCGAGGAGAACGCCCCATTGAAACGCACTGGCTGGGTAGTGTCCGTGATCGCTGCGCTTCTCGCCGTTTCGTGCACCACCTCCACGCCGGTGAACATGCAGGAGCCGCGGCGGGTGGTGGGGACGGAGAACGATGTCCGCCTCGACGCCGAGGTGATCGGCGACCAGCTCCAGACTTCCACCGTCATCAGCATCCGCTATGACGTGACGAACCGGCGCGACGCGGCCATCGCGTTCGCCGACATCAACCCGGAGGCGACCTACGATCCGGAGACGCAGACCGTGACGGTCAGCATCGGGGCGGAAGTGCCGGGCCACCAGCTCGTGCCGCGCCTGATCTCGGTGAACCCGGGGGAGAAGAAGTCGTTCAACACGGCCGCGCACGTGAACATCATCGTGGGCGAGACGGCCGTCACGCCGCTGACGCGCTATCCCAACAAGCTGCAGATCAAGCTGAACTTCCTGGGCGACGTGCGCCCGTTCGCGCAGGTGCTGAACATCCCCGAGCGCGGCGTGAACGACCCGCGGCTGGCCGAGGCGCTGTTTCCCACCTGGCTGGAGCGCAACGAGACGATCTTCACCAACTCGCTGCCCATGCACTGGAACGCGCCGAAGGAGATGATGAGCACGCCGACCCGGAGGACGAGAAGGCCGTGAGAAGAGAGTTGTCGGTTGTCAGTTGTCCGTAGATTCTGCCGCCGGCACTGACAACCGATAACTGAAAACTCCAGACACACAAACGGCCGCGAACCCTGCCGCGGCCGTCGCACACCACAGAACCCGAGAATCAGAAGCTCCCTACCGCCTCGCTCTCGTTCTCGTAAACCTCGAACACGGTGATGAGCTGCGTCACGTGGAGCAGCTCGTTGAGCTTGGCCGGCAGGTGCAGCAGCTTGAGCTTGCCGCCGCGGTTGGTGACGGTGGTGAATGAGCCGACCAGCTCGCCGATCCCCGACGAGTCGATCGTCGTCACGCCGCTCATGTCGAGGAGGAGGTTGGTCTTCCCCGAGTTCAGAGCGTTGGTGATGACCTCCCGGAGCTGCTGGTCGCCTGAGCCGATCGTGATCTTGCCGTCCAGCTTGACGATCTCGACTCCATTGACACTGCGAGAACTGGCTTTCATGGTTTTCTCCTTCTCCCTGCCGGCAGGACCGGCGAAACATATCAGGCTTTGGTGCTGGCGATGCCGCTCCCTTTCGCCAGGTTTTTGATCATCACCAGCGACGTGCCGCCGCCGTCCAGGAACGAGTAGCGGATCTCGTCCATGAACGTCTTCATGTAAAAGATGCCCCGGCCGCTGGTCTTCATCAGGTTCTGCGGGTTGAGCGGATCGCTCACCTTCTCCGGGTCGAACCCCGCCCCTTCATCCGAGATCGTGATCTCCAACTCGTGACCGCGGAGGCTGAAGGTCGCGTTCACCTTCTTCTTCACGTCCAGCTTGTTGCCGTGCTTGATCGCATTCGCGACGGCCTCGCGAACGGCCATCCCGATCCAGTGCGAGCCGTCCTCATCGAGGCCGGCGTTCTCGCAGAGATGTTCCGCGATCACCTGAACCAGTTCGATGTTTTCGAAGCGGCTGCTGATGGTGATCTCGATCCGCTCGCCGTCGCGTTCCATGGATTAGCCCGCGCATTCTAAGTGGAATGGCCCCCCGCGCAAAAGGGGTTGAGCCACCCGTGCCGAAACGCCTCCTCGCATTCGTTTTCCTCGTTTTCCCGTTCGTCACATCCGCGCAGGCCGCCGCCCCCCCGCTGAAGAAGGAAATGGCCGCCGTGTCGCGCATCCGGGGCCTGGAGTTTCTGCACCCGGTGAAAACGAAGAGCGTGCTGCGCGCCGACCTCCCCCAGATCCTCCGCGCCGAGATGATGAAGAGCACGCCGTATTCAGCGGATGACTACGCCCTCATCCTCCGCTCGCTGCGCCTGGTGGACGAGGAGGTGGAGGATCCGGTGGGCAAGATGATCACCCTGCTGCAGGGGCAGGTCCTCGCCTTCTACGATCCGCTCTCCCACACCTACTACTCCCTCGACTCGCTGCCGGACGCCGCCAAGCCGCTCGGCAACGCGGAGCTCCTCGAGTCGTCCGTGGTCCTGCACGAGCTGACCCACGCGCTGCAGGACCAGCACTTCGACGCCGGCACGCGCGACTACGCCATGCGCAACGACTGGGACGCCAGCCTCGCCTACCACTCCCTGATGGAGGGCGACGCCTCGCTGGTGATGATGGCCTCGGTCATCGAGGGGATGGGCGCCTCGTTCGACGACATGGTGAAGAACGACTCGATGCTGAGCATGCTCACCAGCGCGGCCGCGGCGGACAAGACGATCGAGGCCGGCGCGCCGCGCTACTTCGTCGAGTCGCTGAAGTTCCCCTACATCGACGGCCTCAAGTTCGTGATCACCGCCTATCGCCGGGGCGGCTGGAAGGCGGTCGATGCAATCTATGCGGATCCGCCCCGCTCCACGCGCGAGGTGCTGCATCCCGATGAGTACTTCGCCCGCGCCGGCGGCCCCGTCGCGCCGCGCGTGCCGTTCACCGGCGCGCCGCCCCTGGCCGTGCCGCAGCTGCTGACGGTGGAACACCTCGGCGAGTTCCATTGGGCATTCCTGGTCGGCCCCGAGGCGGCGCGCGGCTGGGCCAACGACCGCGTCACCATCGCGCAGGACGAGCGCTGCGATCCGACCGTGCTGGTGGAGACGACCTGGGAATCCGCCGCCCGCGCCCGCGCCTTCCGCGATGCCTACGCGGCGAAGATGCCGGAGGCCCGCGTCGTGCAGAACGGCACGTCCGTGCGCGCCGCCTACGGCGCCGATCTCGCCCTCATCGAGCGCTACCTGCCATGAACGTCGAATACGCAACTCTCGAGCAGGACGTGCAGAGCGGCGTGTTCCGCCAGCAGCTGCTCGAAGAGCTGACCGTCGGCTTCCGCATGCTCCATCAGGCGGGCGAGCGGCTGCCGCTGGCCTCGTACTACGCGTCCAAGATCGCGGAGATCGTGCACAGCGCCGCGCCGGCCCCCATCAATGCCGACCTTTCCTACCCCATCTATCAGGAGATCCTCGCCGCCTGCGAAGCAGCCCGGGCCACGGTCCTGGGCGAGCCGCTCGATCCAATGTAGGACGGGCTTCAGCCCGCCCATGCGCCGCACACGCCGCGGGCTGAAGGCGCCGTCCGTTCCGCAGTACGATGAGCGTCGTGCGCCACAAGCTCCGCACTTCCTACCCCGCCCTCTCGTCGTTCGCCACGACCGGCGGTTGAGCCTGCAAGCTGGGTCAGGATGACCTGCGCGCCGTGCTCTCCAAGCTCCCCCTCCAGGAGGGGGTCGGGGATCTTGTCGTCGGTTTCGGGACGAACGACGACGCGGCCGTGCTGCGCATCCATGCTTTGCCAGGGGGCGATCTGGCCATCGCCCAGACCGTCGACTTCTTCACCCCCATCGTCGACGATCCCTTCCTCTTCGGCGCCATCGCCGCGGCGAACTCCGTCTCCGACATCTACGCCATGGGCGCCACCCCCATCCTCGGCCTGGCCATCGCCGCGTTTCCCACCGACAAGCTGCCGCTCGAGGTCCTGCAGCAGATCCTCGCCGGTGGCGCGTCGAAAGCGGCCGAGGCGGGCTTCCCCGTGGCCGGCGGCCACACCATCATCGACGACGTGCCGAAGTACGGCCTCGCCGTCACCGGCATCGTCAGCGTGGAGAAGCTGGTGCGCAACTCCACCGCGCGCGCCGGCGACCTGCTCTACCTCACCAAGCCGATCGGCAACGGCATCCTGGTCAGCGCCCATCGCGCGCTGAGCGGCCGCCGCTTCCGCCGCACCGCGCCGCCCGACCTGGACGATGCGATCCGCTGGATGACCATGCTCAACCGGGACGCCGCGCAGGCCATGACCGCGGTCGGCGTCAGCGCGGCGACGGACGTCACCGGCTACGGCCTGGTCGGCCATCTGCTGGAGATGTGCGCCGGCTCGGGCGTCGGCGCGGAGGTGAGCGTCGGGGCGGTGCCGGTGCTGGAGAAGGCGCGCGAATACCTGGCGAAGGGCTACCGGCCCGCGGGGACCATGCGCAACGTGGAGACCTTCCGTAACCGGGTGACCTTGAAGGTCTCCGAGGCGGAGTACACATTGCTGTGTGACGCGCAGACGAGCGGCGGGCTGCTGATCACCGTGGGGCCCGGCAAAGCGGAGGCGCTGGAGGCGCGGCTGCGGGAAGGCGGCCTGTTCTATGCAAAGGTTGGCAGGATCACCGCGGAGCGACCGGGCTCCGTCACTCTGAATCCGTAAGGAGAAGTTCGATGGCCGATGAAAATGACGATCTCGTACAGAAGGTCGAAGGAGAAGGCGTCACCTGGATCGAGATCGCCAGCGCGGGGAGCGAAGACGAGGCGAACCTGATGAAAGGGTTCCTGGAGAACGAAGGCATCCCGGCGCAGATCGAGAACGTGAAGTTCCACATGGAGCCGGTGAACCTCGGCAAGATGGGGGAGATCCGGATCTTCGTTTCGGAGCAGGACGAGCAGCGCGCCCTCGACCTGGTGCGCGAGCGCGGCGACGCGTTCGACCAGCTCGATGATGATGACGAGACGCTGGTCACGGACGACGGCCCCACCACCATCGATCCGGACGCGGTGCCGAGCGAGTCGTAGCACGCCGATGAGCGAAGGACCCACGCATCAGCCGCACGAGGTGCCGGAGCCGGCGCTCTTTCCGAAGTGGGTGCCGCTCCTCATCGGCCTCGTGCTCGTCGCGCTCGGGGCGCTGGTGGTGTTCACCGGCCTGCGCTACCGCACGAGCACCCTGGTGAACATGGTCCGTCCCCGCCCCCCGCGCCCCGCCGCCCGCCCGGCCCCCGCCCCTCCCGGCGAGCCCGAGGCCGGCGGCTCGCTGATGTCCGGCGACAACACGCCGGTCGCGAATGAGCCGGTCAACGGCAAGGCTCGCGCGGTGATCACGGGCGGGGGGGCGGAAGGGGTCGCCTCCACGGTGCGCATCTGGGCCCGGCGCGGCATGACCCTGAGCGTGGTGCCGGCGGACGCCGTGGTGTACGTGAACGACGTGGCCATCGGCGAAGCCAAGCAGTTCGACGGCCCGGACGAGGTGTACGACTTCGCCCAGCCCGGCAGCTACACCGTGCGCCTCGTGGCCCCCGGCTACAAGGAAGCGCAGTACGTCGTGACCGCGGCGGACGACGCCAAAACCGAGGTGGCGCGCATCGAGGCGAAGC
>DASYMJ010000337.1:0-6628 GCA_036009105.1 Thermoanaerobaculia bacterium
CTTTGTTCATCGTTCATCCTTCCTCGTTCATCGTTACCTCCTCATCACCGAATCGATGATCATCAAAAACGCCTCCATCTGCTTCGCCTCCGTCTTGTTGATCACGGCGATGGTCTCCCCGATGCGAAAGCGCTGGTGGAGCTCGTCGGCGGAGTGGGAGGAGGTGACCACGATGCGGCGGGGGGAGAGGCCCTTCTGCGTGGCGTAGTCGACGAACTTCTTGCCGTCCATGCCGGGCATCTCCAGGTCGACGATGAGCAGGTCGATGGAGGCGTCGATCCTGGGCAAGGCCTCGTAGGGATGCGCGTACGCCTCGACCTTCGCCGTCTCCGGATAGCGCTCCAGGATGAAGTTCGACCAGAGATCGCAGTACGCCGTCGAGTCGTCGACGATCACCACGCGCTTGGTGTTCATTGCTTCGACTTCTTCTTCTTCGGCGCAGGCTTGGACGGCCTCGCGGCAGCGTAGCGCACCGTGCCGCCGACGATGGTGGTCACGGCGCGGCCGCGATACGTGTTGCCGACGAACGGCGAGTTCGCCGCCTTCGAATAGAACGGCTTCGTCACCTCGTACGGCGCGTCGAGATCCAGGATCGTCACGTCGCCCGGCTTCCCCTTCGCCAGCGAGCCGCCCGGCAGGTCGAACACGCGAGCCGGCCCGCAGGACATGAGATCGATCAGGCGCCCCAGGTCGATGTGCTTGGCCCGGACGAGGTGCTCGTAGCAGACCGGGAACGCCGTCTCCAGGCCGATGATCCCGAAGGGGGCGAGATCGAACTCCACGTTCTTCTCGTCGAAGTGATGCGGAGCGTGGTCCGTGGCGATCGCGTCGATGGTTCCGTCGGCGATGCCGGCGATGACCGCCTGGCGATGCTCGGCCGAGCGCAGCGGCGGATTCATCTTCAGGTTGGTGGAGAACGACTGCACCGCATCGTCGCCGAGCGCGATGTGGTGTGGGGTGACCTCGCAAGTGACGTTGACGCCCTGCGCGCGCGCCTCGCGCACCGCCGCCACCGCGCCGGCGGTGGAGAGATGCGCAACATGCAGATGCGCGCCGGTGACGCGAGCCAGGATCACATCCCGCGCCACGAGCGTCTCCTCGGACGCGGCGGGCATGCCGCCCAGGCCGAGGAGGGTGGAGTAGTAGCCCTCGTGCATCACCCCGCCTTCGGTGAGGTCGGCATCTTCCTCGTGCGCGATGACCGGGATGCCCAGCATCGAGCAGTACTCGAGCGCGCGGCGCATCAGCTGCGCGTTGTAGACCGGCTTGCCGTCGTCGCTGACCCCGACGCAGCCCGCCGCGCGGAGGTCGGCCAGCTCGGCCAGCGCCTCCCCTTTCAGCCCCTTGCTCACCGCGCCGATCGGATAGACCCGACAGGCCCCATGCCGCGCCGCCTCGGCGATCATCATCTCCGTGACGGCCCGCTCGTCGTTCGGCGGAACGGTGTTCGCCATCGCGCAGACCGCCGTATAGCCGCCCGCCACCGCCGCCCGCGTGCCGGTGGCGATGGTTTCCTTGTGCTCCTGCCCCGGCTCGCGCAGATGCGTATGCAGATCGATGAGACCCGGCACCACCACCAGCCCCTCGGCGTCGATGGTCTCCACATCAGCCGTGATGCGCTTGTCGACGCGGGTGATGGCGCCTTGCTCGATCAGCACGTCGAGCTTGGCGTCGAGGTCCTGGCTCGGATCGACGAGGCGGCCGTTTTTGATCAGTAAGTTCATGGGCGGCTGGCGGAAGAATTGAAAATTGAAAATTGAAAATTGAAAAAACAGGAGAGGCCGCCGCGCACGCGGCGTTTTTCAGTTTTCAATTTTCCATTTTCAATTTCCATCACCACTCCCATGCGCGCCGCCTAACAGATAAAGCACGGCCATGCGAACCGCCACGCCGTTCGTCACCTGCTCCAGGATCACCGACCACGGTCCATCGGCGACGTCGGAGGCGATCTCCACGCCGCGGTTCATCGGGCCGGGATGCATCACGATCACCCCTTCCCTGGCCCGCTGCAGGCGCTCGCGGGTGAGGCCGAAGGTGTTGTAGTACTCGCGCAGCGACGGGAAGCTGAGCTTCCCCTGCCGCTCGAGCTGGATGCGCAGCATCATGATGACGTCCGCCCCTTCGATGGCCTCGTCCAGGGAGTGCACCACGCGCACGCCCATCCGCTCGATCTCCGCCGGCATGAGCGAAGGGGGCGCGGCGAGCGTCACGTTCGCCTTCATCTTGGTCAGCAGGTGAATGTTCGAGCGGACCACCCGGGAGTGGGCGATGTCGCCGATGATGGAGACGTTCACGCCCTGCAGGCGCCCCAGGCGCTCGCGGATGGTGAAGGCGTCGAGCAGGGCCTGGGTGGGGTGCTCGTGCGCGCCGTCGCCGGCGTTGATCACGGCGGCCGGCAGCCGCTCGGCGAGCATCTTCGGGGAGCCGGGGTACTTGTGGCGGATGACGATCATGTCCGGCGCCATGGCCATCAGGTTCTCGGCGGTGTCGATGAGGGTCTCGCCCTTTTCCACGGCCGAGCCGGAGGCGGCGAAGTTGAGGGTATCGGCGCTGAGGCGCTTCTCGGCGATCTCGAACGAGACGCGGGTGCGCGTGGAGGCTTCCATGAAGAGGTTGATGACCAGCTGGCCGCGCAGGGCCGGCACTTTTTTCACCGGCCGCTCGCTGACTTCCTTGAAGCCCTCGGCCGTGTCGAGGATCAGGGTGATCTCTTCCGGCGTGAGCGGCTCGATGCCGAGGAGGTCCTTGGAGCGGAGTGCGGAGCTGGCGGTGCGCATCTCGGGGGGCGCTACTTCTCTCTACTTCTCCATGATCAGAACTTCGTCCTCGTCGTCCGTCTCCACCAGCTTGACCTTGATCACCTCGTTCGCGTCGGTGGGGACGGTCTTGCCGATCACGTCGGCGTGGATCGGCAGCTCGCGGTGGCCGCGGTCGACCAGGACGGCGAGCATGACCTTCTTCGGACGGCCGAAGTCGATCAGGGCGTCCAGCGCGGCGCGGACGGTGCGGCCGGTGTAGAGGACGTCGTCCACCAGCACCACGACCTTGTCGTCGATCGGCTCGGGGAGCTTGGTCGGCTTGACCACCGGCTGGGGGGCGATGGTGGTGAGGTCGTCGCGGTAGAGGGTGATGTCGAGGATGCCGAAGGGGACGGGCTGCCCCTCCATGTCCGCGATCTCTCTGGCGATGCGCTCGCCGATGGGGACGCCGCGGCTGCGGATCCCGACGATGAGGAGGTCATCGAGGCCGCGATTCTTTTCCACGACTTCGATGGCCATGCGGCGGATGGCCCGGGTCATGCGCGGACCGTCGAGGAGGCGTTTCTTGATATTCATAGCTTGAAAGCGCGCGGAGGATAGCACAGCGGGCCGGCAGGCACACCGCCTGCACCTGCGGCAGACGTGGGCAAGCCGAAGGTTCTCATCGTGGAGGACAATTCCGACGTCCGGAGACTCTACGCAATCGGACTCAACCAGCACGGTTACGAGGTGAAACTCGCTGCCAACGGGGCCGAAGCGGTCGACCGGATCGCCCGCGAGCGGCCGGACGTGGTGCTCCTCGACTGGCTGATGCCGCTGATGGACGGCGGCGAGGTCCTGGACAAGCTCGGCCCCGACGCCTCGGCGGCCATTCCGATCATCGTCATCAGCGGCCAGCCCGCGCCCGAGAACGGCGCGATGGACCCGCGCATCCGCTGCTGGCTGACCAAACCGGTGACCGTGGAGGAGCTGGTCACCGAGATTCAGCGGCGCCAGCCGTTGCAGCAAGTGAGCTAGAATCTCGCCTCAATGGCCAAACTCTTCTTCGTCGGCCTCGACGGCACGGAGAAAAGCTACCGACTGCAGACGCACCGGCCGTTCACGGTCGGGCGCGATCCGGGCAACGACATCATCCTGCGCGATCCGAAGGTCTCCCGCCACCACGCGGAGATCGTGTTCGAGCGCGGATTCTTCGTCCTGCACGACCTCGCCAGCGCGAACGGCACCTACGTCAACGGCAAGCGCATCCGGGTGGCCCCGCTCACCCATGGAGCCAAAGTGCGGATGGGCAATAGCTACGGACGTTTTTCCGAGGAGCTGCCCACCGAGGCGGATGATCCGCAGCAGCCGGCGAAGGGCGAGCCGTTCGAGCAGCCGATGCCGGCCGCCGGGCCGGTATCCGCTGCCGCGCCCGCTGTGCTCGCTCCGGTCGCGCCGCTGGCCGTTGCCGCCGCCATCGACGATCTGGCCGACCAGCCCACCTCCCAGCATGAACGGCTGGCCATGGATACGCTTCCGCACGAGAAGGTGACGGAAGAGGACCTAAAAAAAAAAGCGGAGTGACGGCGCTCCTGGAGGAGCCTCCCACCGAGCCCCTCCAGCCGGTCGGTGACGCGGCGTTCGCTGCCCCGGCCCCGCCCCATCCCACCCCCTTCTCCCGCGCCCGCTATCACTTCATGACCGGCCTGCCCGCCGGCGAGACGGCGCGGGTGCGCGACGATGACGGCGTGGTGCTCCTCACCTACCGCAGCTTCGCCACCGCGGTCGGCACCGTGGCCGCGCTGGTGGCGGGCGTGATGATCGTGGCGGGCATCGCCGGCACGCTCTTCCTGGTGGCCGAGGGGCGGCCGCTGGCGGCCGTTGCGACCCTGGCGCTGAGCATCTTCTTCACCGGCCTGGTGGTGATGCTCGTGCCGGCGACCTCCGTCACGCTCTACGACGGCTCCCATCCCGCGCTCACGCTCTCCCAGCGCTCCCGCTTCAAGTTCCCCGCGGCCATCCATGCCGTGTCGACGCCCGACGGCCGCACGCTCGCCTACATCCAGAAGAGCGTCTTCTCCCGCCTGGGACGCAACCGCTGGACCATCATCAACCCGACGGACGGCCGGGAGGTCGGCTTCGCCACGGAAGAATCGCTCGGCGCCGCCCTGGTGCGCAAAGTCCTCGGCAAATTCGACCGCCGCTTCCAGACCAACCTGCGCCTCGAGTACAACGGGCAGCCCGCGGGCTGGATCGCGCGGCGCTCCGCGGACCTGCTGGATGTCACCGGTGCCATCGACAGGCGCGTGGCCGTGGGGCTGGCCACGCTGATCCTCGGCTCGGAGCCCTGAAATGTAGGGCCGGCTCTCAGCCGGCCCAGCTATTCGTTGATATCGGGCCGGCTGAGAGCCGGCCCTACATTTTTTACTTCATGGCGGTGATCTCGATGCCGCTGTAATACCGCCGCAGGATCTGGTCGTACGTCCAGCCGCGGAAGGCCATGCCGTACGCGCCCACCTGGCACAGGCCGATGCCGTGGCCCCAGCCTTTGCCGTAGAAGGTGTAGCGGTCCATGCCGTCCGCGTCCTTCCCCTTCTCGATCACGAAGAGGTTGTCCGGCACGTTGAGCGACCAGCGCACCGGGAGGCCGCGCAGCATGAACGTCCGCCCGCCCTCCGCCGTCACCTCCAGCTCCGCGATCCGCTGGGAGGGGTCGATGGTCACCGGCCGCAGACCCTGCAGCTCCTGGATCGGATTGCGCGCGTTGATCGACTTGACCAGCTCGTCGGCGCGATAAGTGCGCGTCCAGTTGGCGAAGCTCGAGGTGCGGTCGAACGAGGCGCCGTCGTAGTTGCCCTGCACGATCAGCCCGACGGCCGCGTTCTGCTGGTCGCGCTGCAGGACCGCCCGGTCGCCGATCATCACCGGCACGTTTGCGTACTCCTGGTAGCGGTCGCTCAGGCGGCGGAAGACGGGGATGCCCGCCGGCAGGCTGAAGTCGGTGTTCTTCCCCTCGATCTTGAGCGTGATCGTCCGCGCGTTGACGGCGGAGATCTTCCCCGTCACCTCCCGCAACGCGTCGTGCTCGCGCAGCCACGAGCCGAGCAGGCCGTAGAGCTCCTCGCGCGGCATCGCGGCATTCAGATCGATGCCGTCGATGGTCTGAGCGGGGACGATGCCGTACTTAATGAGGAACGCCGCGGCGAGGTACTCCGGCGCCTCCGGATTCCCGACCCGGGTGAAAAAGTACTTGCGATCCTCGGGGATGGTCAGCACCCGGCCGTTGCGGTCGAGCATCAGCGCGGAAGCGAGGTAGCGCAACACGTCTCCCCGCCGCGAGGACACCGGCGGCGCGAGTCCGGCCGGCGCGGTGTAGCCGAGGATGCGCGCGGTGGCCTGCACGGCGGTGGTGACCTCGCGCGCGCTCCAGCTCGCGCCGCTGTCCGGCAATCCCGCCAGAGCGGCGAACACGCGCGCATTCACCTGTGTCTCGGAGAGCAACTGGCTGTCCGCGCGGCCGGAGATGGAGGTCATCTCCATCTCCACGCAGCGCGCGCGCTTGAGGTACGGCTCGTTGCGGCCGGGGAACATCGTGCCGACGTCGGACGTCTCGCCCCCGCACGTGGCGGTGTAGAGCGCATCGATCGGCTGGCCGTTGTAGGTGGCGATCAGGCCGGCGGTCTCCTTCACCGCCTGGTCGCTCAGCGCCGCTTCGCCGCCCGCGCCGAGGTAGGCCTGGCAGGCCGGGCCCGGGCAGATGTCGTAGCCCTCGTTGCGGAACTGCCCCATGTTGCGCACCGCATACGTACGCGCGGCGATGGCCTGCGCCTTCAGCGCTTCCAGCTCGTCGTAGATTTTCGGTCCCATCTCCGCCGGAACCACGCCGCGCA
>DASYMJ010000338.1:0-4875 GCA_036009105.1 Thermoanaerobaculia bacterium
CCCCGAGGCGCTGGTCCAGCAGGTCGAGCCGCTGCGCAAGCTGTTCGAGGCGCGGCAGCGCCTGAACGACCTGCTCGCCAAGCTCGACGGCAACGACGACCTCGACGTGCTGCTGCAGGACATCGCCGCGAACACCGAGAGCCAGCAGAAGATCAAGGAAGCAACCACGGGAGGCAACAATGGCTGACGAGACCGCACCGCAGGCAGAAGCTGCAGCCGCGACCACCGAGCTGTCGCTGCTCGACCAGATCATCGACAAGGGGAAGCTGGCCCGCGACGCCAGCCAGAAGGAGCGCGCCAAGGACCTGGTGGGCGAGTTCGTGACCCAGATCATGGACAAGGGGATGACCATCAGCCGCGACACGATGGCCATGATCCAGGCCCAGATCGCGCGCATCGACGAGCTGCTCAGCAATCAGCTCAACGAGATCCTGCATCACCCCGATTTTCAGAAGCTGGAAGCGTCGTGGCGCGGGCTGCACTACTTCGTGATGAACACCGAGACCTCGACGCGCCTCAAGCTGCGCCTGCTCAACGCGTCGAAGGCCGAGGTGTTCAAGGACCTCGACCAAGCCATCGAGTTCGACCAGAGCCAGCTCTTCAAGAAGCTGTATGAAGAGGAGTACGGCACCTTCGGCGGCTTCCCCTTCAGCCTGATCATCGGCGACTACGAGTTCGGCCGCCATCCGCAGGACATGGCCATGCTGGAGAAGATCTCCGGCGTCGCCGCGGCCGCGCATGCGCCGTTCCTCGCCGCCGCCTCGCCGCGCCTGTTCGACATGGACAGCTTCACCGAGCTGGGCAACCCGCGCGATCTGTCCAAGCTCTTCGAGTCGTCCGAGCTGATCAAGTGGCGCTCGTTCCAGGAGAGCGAAGACTCCCGCTACGTCACGCTCGCCCTGCCTCACGTGCTGCTCCGCCTGCCGTACGGCCCGAACACGGTGCCGACGGAAGACTTCAAGCTGGTGGAGGACACCGACGGCCGCGACCACTCCAGGTATCTCTGGGGCAACGCCGCCTACGCCCTCGGCCAGCGCATCACCAACGCGTTCGCGCTGTACGGCTGGTGCGCCGCCATCCGCGGCGTGGAAGGCGGCGGCAAGGTCACCGGCCTGCCGACGCACACGTTCAAGACCGATGAGGGCGACGTCGCGCTCAAGTGCCCCACCGAGATCGCCATCACCGACCGGCGGGAGAAGGAGCTGGACACGCTCGGCTTCGTGGCCCTCTGCCACTGCAAGGGCACCGACTACGCGGCGTTCTTCGGCGGGCAGACCACCCAGAAGCCGAGGACGTACGACACGAACGCGGCGAACGCGAATGCGCGCATCTCCGCGCGCCTGCCGTACCTCCTCGCCGCGTCGCGCTTCGCGCATTACCTGAAGGTGATCTGCCGGGACAAGATCGGCAGCTTCCAGACCAAGGACACGCTCTCGATCTATCTGAACCGCTGGATCAGCAGCTACATCCTCGGTACGGACGACGCGGGGCAGGACCTGAAGGCGCAGTATCCGTTGCGCGAGGCGCGCATCGATGTGTTCGACGTGCCGGGCAAGCCGGGCGCGTATCGCGCCGTGGCGTTCCTGCGCCCCCACTTCCAGCTCGAGGAGCTGACCGCTTCGATCCGCCTCGTGGCCGAGCTCCCGCCGCCCGCGGCGGCATGACCAGCAGTTAACGGAGGGATACCAGCATGGCAAGCAACATGTACATCAAGTTCGAAGAGCCGGCCATCGACGCCAGCAGCACGGCGGCCGGTCACGAGAAGGAGATCGAGATCCTCTCGTGGAGTCACGGGTTCGTACAGCCCACCAGCCCCACCCGCAGCGCCGCCGGCTCCGGCACGGTGGAGCAGGCCACCCACCAGAACCTCTCGTTCACCAAGTACCTCGACACCGCGACGAACGCGCTGCTGAAGTACTGCTGGTCGGGCAAGCAGATCGGCAAGGCCACCGTCTCCTGCTGGCGCTCCGACGGCGCGGTGGACAACAAGCCGGTCAAGTATCTCGAGGTGGCGATGCAGCACGTCATCATCTCGAACTACAGCGTGTCGGGCGGCCCCGGCGACATCCCGGTGGAGAACGTGTCCCTGGACTACGGCGTGGTCCAGTACACCTACCTCGACCAGAAACACGCCGACGGCACCGCCGACAGCAACCTGCCGGCGACGCATAATCTGGAGACGAGAAGCATCAGTTAGTGATCGTGCGCTGCGTGTGCGGGGCCCTTGCGCTCCGCACACGCAGTTGTCGGTTGTCGGTTGTCAGTTGTCGGTAGGTGTCTTTGCTGACAACTGACAACCGACAACTGATAACTCTCACGACCATGGACGTCCGCACTCCCTTATTCGACCGCCTCGTCGACCGCGACCCGCATCTGCGGCGCGAGCTGCGGCCCATGCGCACGCTCGACCGGCGCGGGCTGCGGGAGTCGGTGCGCCGTGAGCTGGAGCAGCTCTTCAACACGCGCTGCCCCGTGCCGCAGCATCAGCTCGTGGGGCGGGAGCGGACGGTGATCGACTACGGCATCCCCGATCTCTCCGTCTTCTCCGCGCGCAGCTTCGACGATCGCGGCCGCATCGCCGGGATCCTCCGCAAGGCCATCGAGGCCTACGAGCCACGCTTGTCCGACCCGCGCGTGACCGTGGAGCAGGTCCCGGGCGAGGAGCTCGCCCTCATGGCCCGCATCGAAGCCACCATGGTCACCGACACGGTGCCCGAGCCGGTTTCGTTTCTGACGGTGTTGCAGCTGAGAGAGGGAGAGGTCAGTGTGCATGGGGACTAGGAGCGATCGGCGAGCAGCGATCAGCGATCAGGAAGCCGCCACCCGCCCCCGTCGCCGTTCGGTTGCTGGGCTCTCCCGATCGCTGATCGCCGATCGCCGATCGCCTCTCCGCCAGGAGGCCGAGTGACCGCCGCCGCCAGCGAAGACTTCCTCCGCTACTACCTCGAAGAGCTCACCTACCTCCGCCACATGGGCGAGCGCTTCGCCCGCTCCTATCCCAAGGTCGCGGGCCGCCTCGAGCTGCAGCGCGACGAGTGTCCCGATCCGCACGTGGAGCGGCTCATCGAGTCGTTCGCTTTCCTCACCGCGCGCATCCAGAGCGATCTGGACGCCGACTTTCCGGAGATCGCGGCCGAGCTCCTCGGCGTCCTCTATCCGCACTACCTCAACCCCGTCCCCTCCATGGCCGTGGCCCGCTTCGACTTCGATCCCGATCGCGGCAAGCTCACCACCGGCTACGTCATCCCCCGCCACACGCCGCTCTTCTCCGTGGCCGAGCAGGGGCAGGTCTGCCGCTTCCGCACCGCCTACTCGGTCACGCTCTGGCCCATCGAAGTCACGGAAGCGGAGATGGAGCCGGCCGAGAAGTTCGAGTTCCTGGGCAGCTCGTCGGACGTGGCGCACGTGCTGCGCCTCCGCCTCCAGTCGCGCACCGATCCGTTCGAAGTCCTCGGCGTCGACTCCTTGCGCTTCTTCCTGAGCGGCGAGTCGATCCTGATCAGCCGCCTCTTCGAGCTGCTGCACGAGAGCATCCGCCACGTGGCCGTCCTCCCCGCCGGCGCGAAGGCGCCGCGGTACCTCGGGGACGACGCCATCGGCATGGTCGGCTTCGAGGAGGAGGAGTCGGTCGTCCCCTATCCGCGGCAGTCGCATCCGGCGTACCGCCTGCTCCAGGAGTACTTCACCTTCCCCGAGAAGTTCCACTTCATCGACGTCCGCGGCCTGCTCGGCCGCGCCTCCGGCCAGGCCGTCGACCTGCTGTTCCTGCTCGACCGCGTGCCCCGCCGCAAGCTGCTCCTCACGCCGCAGACGTTCGCCCTCGGCTGCACGCCGGTGGCGAATCTGTTCCGCAAGACCAGCGAGCCGATCCGCGTCGATCACCGCCAGATCGAGTACCGCCTCGTGCCGGACATGCGCAAGGAGCGGACCACGGAGATCCACTCCGTGCTCAGCATCTCCGGCACTTCCGACCCGGCCGATCCGACGCGCGACTACGCGCCGTTCTATTCGTTCAACCACGCGATGGAGCTGCGCAAGCAGAAGGCCTTCTGGCACTCCCGCCGCGTCCCCACCCAACGCGAGGACATGACCGGCACGGAGCTGATGCTCTCCTTCCGCGACCTCGAGTTCCGCCCCACCCGTCCTCCCGACGAAGTCGTCTTCGGCCAGCTCCTCTGCACCAACCGCGCGCTGGCCGAGCAGCTGCCGGCGGACGCGGTGCTGCAGACCGACGAGGCGCTGCCCGTGCTGCGCATCATCGCCCTCAAGAAGCCGACCCGCGCCGTGACGCCGCCCCTCGGCGGCCAGGACTTGTGGCGACTCGTCTCCCACCTCTCCCTCAACTACCTCTCCATCACCAGCGGCCCGGAGAGCCTCAAGGCGCTGCGCGAGATCCTCGGCCTCTATTGCTTCAGCGACGCGCCCTCGCAGCGGCAGCAGATCAGCGGCCTGCAGTCGATGGCCTACCGGCCGGTCGTCCGCCGCATCGGCAACGACGGCTGGAAGGGCTTCTGCCGCGGCACGGAAGTGGCGGTCGCCTTCGATGAGGCGCAGTACGTCGGCAGCAGCGCCTTCCTCCTCGGGGCCGTGCTCAATCGCTTCTTCGGCCTCTACGCCTCCACGAACTCGTTCACGCAACTGGTCGTCCGCCGCATCGGACGGGAAGGGGATTGGAAGCGATGGCCACCTATGGCTGGCGGCAAGATCGTGCTGTAGCGGACGGCCTCTTCGAAGAGGGGCACCGCTTCACGTTCCTGCAGGCCGTCCGGCTGCTGGAGGAGCTCTTCCCGGACCGGACGCCGCCCGCCGAGGGGGTCGATCCGCGGCGGGAGCTGGTGCGCTTCCGCCATCGGGTGCGCCTCGACTACCCGCCCA
>DASYMJ010000339.1:0-10255 GCA_036009105.1 Thermoanaerobaculia bacterium
GGTGCCGAGCAGGCCCGACTCGGCGAGGAATTTGAGGTTGCCGGAGTAGCTGGAGACGGTGCCGCGCTTCACGTGCACGCTGCGCGCGAAGTTGATCTCCAGGAAGCCGTTCTCGTGCAGGGTGAACGTCTTCGACGCCCCCTCGATGCGGCGCCCCAGGTCGATTCGTCTCTCCTCGGCGTGCTGGGTTTCGTCCACCGCCTCCTGCAACTTGCGCGCGGCGGTCACGGCCGGCGCCTCGACCACCATTGCCGGGATCGGCTCGGTGATCGCGCGCGGTCCCGTGGCCGGCGGCCTGGGCGGCTCGGCCTGCGGAACGGGCGTCGTGCCGGGCTGCGTGCGGTTGATCTCCGGCTCCGTGAACGCGCGGATCTTCTGGGTGGAGATCTCGGATGCCCGCGGTCGCGGCGGCGGCGGCAACGGCTCGGGCCGGGCCGGCTTCAGCTCCGCCTCCACTTCCTTCACCAGCTTGTCGGCGCCGGCGAAGCGGAGGTGCTCCAGCGCGACGGCCGGCTTGCGGCGCTGGCGGTAGAGTAGCCCGAGGTAGAGATGCGACTTGGCGTAGTTCGGGCGCAGCTCGACGGCGCGCAGCAGGTACTGCTCGGCCTCGTCGAGCTTCCCCTGTTTGAAGAGGATCAGCCCCAGGTTGGAGTGGAGGATGAAGACGTTCGGGTTTTCCTGGACGAGGCGCCGGTAGATGACCTCGGCCTCGGGGAACGCATTGGTCTTGAAGTAGACCAGGCCGAGGAGGTTGAGGACGTCGGCATCGTCCGGGCGGAGGCGCTGGGCCATTTCCAGCTCGCGCCGCCCTTCCGCATACCGCCCTTCCTGAAACGCTTCCCGCCCCCGGTTGTAATGGAGCAGAAAAACGCCCTGGTCGAACGGTGGTGCGACGAGGGGGTCACGCTCGGGCATGGCGAACCGGATTGTAATCGGTTCGCGCGGCATTCGGCGCCGCTTCTGCACCGGCGCGAACGCTACTGACTGCCCAGGTACTTCATGCCCGGCATCAGGGCAACGATGGGCGCCATCGCCTCGCGGCCGAAGCCGCCGCGCAGCTTCGGCCCGCCGCGCTTGCCGGCGAACGAGGTCGCCTGCCCGTACGGCCGGCCGTAATAGACGGTCAGCGCGCGCTTGACGTAATTCGTCGTCTCCTCGTACGGCGGGATGCCGCCGTATTTGAGGACCGCGTTCTCGCCGGCGTTGTAGGCGGCCAGCGCGCGCGGGAGGTCGGGGAAGAGGCTGAGCATGTAGGCCAGGTGGCGCACGCCGCCGCGGATGTTCTCCTCCGGATCGTGCACCTTGGCGATGCCGTACTGCTTCGCCGTGGCCGGCATGAGCTGCATCAGGCCGCGCGCCCCTTTGTTCGAGACGCAGGCCGGATTGAAGTCCGACTCGACCTGGATCACGGCCCGCACCAGCGCCGGATCGACGCCGTACTTGTCGGCGTAAAGCTCGATGGTGCGGTCCCATTTCGAGGGCCGGTTGTGCTGTTTGGCCAGCCAGTTGTAGTCGCTGCCGCGGCGCGAGCCGGAGGCGCCGAAGTTGGAGATGACCTTGGTGCCGTCCGCCTTGATCATGAGGTGCACCTGGGCGCCGGCGGGGAGGGCCAGCAGCGCCGCGGCGGCGATCAGGGGGGCCATGCGCATTGCGGGCGATGGTAGCACACGGGCAGAATGCCCCTCATGACGTACGCGCCGATGCAACGGCAGGTCGAAGAGTGGATCTCCACGCACACGCCGGGCTACTTCGGGCCGCTGATGATGATCGCCCGCCTGGCCGAGGAATTGGGCGAGCTTTCCCGCGCGGTGAGCCATCATACGGGGGAGAAACGGCCCAAGCCGGGGGAGAAGGAAGGCGACATCGGAGAGGAGATCGCCGACCTGCTGTTCGTCCTCCTCTGTCTGGCCAATTCGCTGGAGATCGACCTGGACCGCGGCTGGGACGGCCTGCTGCGCAAACTGTACGAGCGCGACGCGACGAGGTGGAAATGAGATCGATGTGGAATGACGCGGACCGGGAGCGGATGCTGGCTCGCATCGCCAGCGTGGAGGCGGCGGCGCAGCCGCGCTGGGGGCGGATGAGCGCCGACCAGATGCTCGCCCATCTGGTGCAGAGCCTGAAGATGGCGGTGGGCGAGTTGGCCACCAGGTCGAAGAAGCTGCCGCTGCGGTATTTCCCGCTCAAGCAGTTGGTGGTGTACCTGGCGCCTTTCCCGAAAGGGGCGCCGACGGCGAAGGAGCTGCTGGCCGGCGACGCGTCTTCCACGGAGCGTTCCAAGGCGGAGCTGCAGCGCCTGTTCGACGCGTTCGCCAGGCGGCGGGGGGAGCGCGTCTGGCCGGAGCATCCCGCTTTCGGCAAGCTCACCGAGCGCGCCTGGGGGGTGCTGAGCTACCGGCACTTCGACCATCACCTGCGGCAGTTCGGCCTTTGACGGCCCTGCTGCAAGAAATCACACCTTCCACAATCCCACCCCTCGCCCGGATTGCGCTACAATGCTGACATCCTTACAGAGTTGCTGACTTAGCAGTCCGCCGGGCGCGCTTGTGCGTTTGACGGCCTGTGGGCTCATTCAACGCATTGGGCACAGGAGAAGGGATATGGACGGCTTACTTCGTTCCCTGATCAAAACCGTGCGCCGGCGCCTGCGCGCCGACGAGGAAGTCACGGTCGAGGCGGTCACGAAAGAGCTCGGCTACACGAGGCAGTACATCTCGGGCCGCTTTCACCGCATCACCGGCCGCCTCCTGAGCCATTTCCTCAAGGAGAAACGCCTGGAGAAGGCGGCCCGGCTGCTCAAGGCCGGCAATCTGCGCGTCTCCCAGATCGCCCGCCGTTGCGGCTTCGACTCGGAGAACTACTTCCGCCAGCAGTTCCGCCAGCGTTATGGGATGTCGCCGCGCCAGTTCCGCGCGAACGGCAACCTGCGCCCGCCCATGCGGCGGCTGGCGGCAGCGGCAATGGCGTGAGTCCTAAGTCGCGGCGGCGAGCCACTCCTTCGCCTCTTCGACCGAGTTCATGGCGCGCAGCGACCGCCCGGTGGCGCGGTTGACGAAGTTGAAGACCACCGTCTTCAACTCGTTGAGCCCTACGACCGCGCCGGCCAGCACATAAGGCTTGTTGTGCGCGACATAGTCCTTCAATACCTCGGTCACGCGCCGCTCCAGACGCGCGCCGGCGACATTGGTCAGCGTCCTCACCGACCGCGCCGGCCGCGAGGCGATCAGCCGCTTCGCCTCCTGGATCGCCTCCAGGATGTCGTCCGCCGTCCCGTCCGACCAGTCGATCAACAGGATCTCGGCACTCTTGTGCCGGATGAAATTTACCCGTTTCCCCATGCGGCGATTATTTCATATTCACTTTGCACCAATCCGCTGGGAAAAGGACGAGTCGCGACGTGCCGCAGCCGGACGTCTCGCCCCAGCGGGCCAAAGAGCGGAATGCCTTCCCCAATCAGCACCGGCACGCGGGTGACGATCAGCCGCTGGATCAGACCGGCGCGCAGAAATCGTTGAATGGTCACCCCGCCGTCGACATAAAGATGGCGCGACCCGGTCGCTTCCAGACGCGCGACGACCTCCGCCGGCTCCCCCGCCAGCTGTTCCACCGCCCCTTTCGCTCCGCTCAGATCGAGCGCGGCACTGCTCAATACGACGACTCTCTTGGTCCCATACGGCCACGCCTCGAACCCCAGGACCGTCTCCCAGGTCTTGCGGCCGATCACAATGGTGTCGACCGTGGCCATGAACTCCTCATAGCCGTGCGCCTCGCCGCCGTCGGCGGGCAGAAAGTCGAAGGTGCCGTCCGGCCGGGCGATGAATCCGTCGACGCTCGTGCCGATGAAGACCGATGCAAACATCGGTCAAGGGTACACTGGCCGCGGAGAGGGAAACATGCGATTGCTCACCATGCTGCTCTGTTGCGCGACTCTGGCAGCGGCGCCCACGCCGGCGGACGAGCAGAAGACCGTCCGCGCGCTCCAGTCGTCCGTGCAGGCGTTTTATGACTGGTATGCCCCTCGCGCCAATCACGCCGGCGAGGGACGGCCTTCCGACGCCGTGCTCACCGGCAAACGCTTCACCCTCGGGTCCCGCCTCGCGGCTGCGCTCAAAGAGGACTCGGCGGCGCAGGATCAGGCGAGCGAGATCGTCGGGCTCGATTTCGATCCGTTCCTCAACACACAAGAGCCGTGCGAACGCTATGTCGTCGGCGGCGTCCACAAGGTCGGCTCCGCCTATCTGGTCGATGTTCACGGCGTCTGCGGCAAGGAGCGCAGCAAGAAGCCGGATGTCGTGGTGGAGGCAAAACGCGACGGCAGCCGCTGGATTTTCGTGAATTTCCGCTATCCGCCGGACGACGACCTGCTGTCCATTCTGGGCTTACTCAAACGGGATCGCAAAAGCGGCCGGTGACTACGCCTTCTGCCCGAACGCAGCCTCGATCCACAAATACCGCAGCGTCGTCTTATCCATAGTGCGCGCCTCCGCCGCATAGCGCGCGAACAACAGCAGACGCCGCACGAACGAGTGCCGCACGCCGCTCTGGGCCAGATACTCGCCATGCGCGGCAGGCGTGGCGAACGTAATGGCCCGCAATGCGTTCGCCAGGCGTACCACCGTCCCTTGTACGCCGAGCTCGCCGCGGCGCAATAAATGCCGGCGGTGGAACAGGCGCAGCTCCCCTGCCTGATCGCCAATGCGTAAGGGCGAGCCTCCGTACAAAGCCACGGTCCGGATGCGGAAGCCCCAAGCCTTCGCCGCGCGCATCGCCTCGGCGATCTCCTTCGCCAGAACGCCGTCGATCATCTCCCGCTCCCGGACAACGAGGATCCAATCGCCGGTCGCCGCGTCGACGGCGCGGTTCAGCTCCGCGCGATGCGCGTCGAGATCGACCCGCGGCGGGATGTCCAGCACCAGTTGCTCGATGTGCGAAAAATGCGGCGTCAGCGGCTCGAGGTTCTCGGTATGGACGTGCCCGAGAGTGACCACGCCGAGGCGCGCAGGGTCAGTCATCGACCTTTTCGTGAATGCGCACGATGCGCGAGGCGCGGCCGGTCGTCTCGTCCACCTCGATCATCGCGCCGGAGAGGCGGATGTCGCGCTTGGCCACCTCCAGCTTGCGCGGCGTGTTCATCAGAAACCGGTGCAGCGCCTCCTCCGGTCGGAAGCCGATCACCGAGTCGTATGCGCCGGTCATCCCCACGTCCGTCTGGAACGCGGTGCCGTTCGGCAGCAGCCGCTCGTCCGCGGTCGGCACGTGCGTGTGCGTGCCCAGGACCGCGGAGACGCGGCCGTCGAGATAGCGCCCCATGGCCTGCTTCTCCGAGCTCGCCTCGCCGTGGATGTCGACCACGATGACCTTCGTCTCGGTGATCTCCTTGAGCTCCCGGTCCGCGCAGTGGAACGGATTGTCGCAGGGCGGCATGAAGACGTTGCCCATCAGCTGCAGCACCGCCACCTTCACCCCCGCCGCGGTCGTCCGCACCACGCGCCCCTTGCCCGGATTGCCGGCCGGATAATTCGCCGGACGGATGACGTGCTCGTAATGCTCGTAATTGTCGACGAAGTCCTTCTTGTCCCAGATGTGGTTGCCGGACGTATAGGCGTGAATGGGCAGCTCGGAGAGCTCCTCCATGATCGCTTCCGTGACGCCGAAACCGCCCGCGGCGTTCTCGATGTTGACGATGGAAAAGTCGATCTTCTCCCGATCGACCACATGCTCGAGCTTTTGATGCAAGGCCCGCCGCCCGGGCTGGCCGACGACGTCGCCGATGTAGAGGATTTTGATCATATTGAGTTGTCGGTTGTCAGTTGTCAGTTGTCAGTAGAAGAAAACTCTGACAACCGACAACTGATAACTCGTCACTACTTTGCGTAATCCACCGCCCGCATCTCGCGGATCACCGTCACCTTGATCTGTCCGGGGTATTGCAGCTCCGACTCGATCTTGCGCGCCACGTCCTTGGACAGCCAGATCGACTGCTCGTCCGTGATCTTTTCCGAGTTCACGATGATGCGCAGCTCGCGGCCGGCCTGGATGGCGAAGCTCTTGGACACCCCCTCCATCGAATTGGCGATCGACTCGAGCCGCTCCAGGCGATGCACGTAATTCTCCAGGATCTCGCGCCGGGCGCCGGGGCGCGCGGCGGAGAGCGCGTCCGCGGCGTTGACCAGCACGGCCTCGACCGTGGTCGGATCGTAATCGCCGTGGTGGCACTCCATGGCGTGAATCACCTCGCGCCGCTCGCCGTACTTGTCCAGCACCTGCCGGCCGAGCTCGAGATGCGTGCCTTCCATCTCCCGGTCGATGGCCTTGCCGATGTCGTGCAGCAGCCCGCCGCGCTTGGCGATCGTGTCGTTCACGCCGAGCTCCACCGCCATCAAAGCCGCCAGCTGCGCCACCTCCAGCGAGTGGACCAGCACGTTCTGGCCGTACGACGTGCGGTAGCGCAACCTGCCCAATAGCTTGAGCACCTCGGGATGGATGTCCGTGATGCCGAGGGAGAAGGCGGCGGCTTCCCCTTCCTCGAACAGCTTCTGGTCGAGTTCCTGGCGGACCTTCTCCACCAGTTCCTCGATGCGCGCCGGGTGGATGCGGCCATCCTGCATCAGCCGCTCCAGTGAAATACGGGCAATCTCGCGGCGGATGGGATCGAAGCCGGAGAGGATGACCGCCTCCGGGGTGTCGTCGACGATGAGGTCGACGCCGGTGGCCAGTTCGAGGGCGCGGATATTTCGCCCCTCGCGCCCGATGATGCGGCCTTTCATGTCCTCGGACGGCAGGTCGACCACCGAGACGGTGTTCTCCGCCACGTAATCGGATGCCATCCGCTGGATGGCCATGCCGAGGATCTTCTTGGCCTTGAGGTGGCCGAGCTCGTTGGCCTCCGTCTCGATGCGCTTCATGATGTTGGCCGCCTCGAGCTTGGCCTCGTTCTCGATGCCCTTGATCAGCTCGCGCTTGGCCTCCTCGACGGTCAGGCCGGCCACCTGCTCCAGGCGGTGGCGCTGCGCCTCGACCAGCTCATCGAGCTCCGTCTCCCGCTCCTCGACCCGCTTCTCGCGGTTGCCGAGCGCCTTGTCGCGGCTCTCCACCTCGGCCATGCGGGTGTCGAGCTGCTGGGTCTTCTTGTCGAGGTTCTCTTCCTTCTGCTGCAGCCGGCGCTCCGAGTTTTTCATCTCGTCGCGACGCTGTTGGGCCTGGCGGTCGAAGTCCGACCGCATCTGCAGCAGTTTCTCTTTCGCTTCGAGGTCCGCTTCCTTGACCCGCGACTCGGCGGATTTGCGGGCGTCCTCGACGATGCGCTCCGCCGAGCGGCGGGCCTCGTCGATCTGGGCCTGAGCGCTCTTGCGGGACACGGCCCTCCAGACGAGCGCCAGAACCACGGCGCCCGCGAGGCCGATCAGAACAGCAATCAAAATCTCCAAAACTGCACCTCCCGGTGGGGGGAGGCTCACGCAGTGGAGGAAACCAAAAATCGGAGAACCCCGCCTGAGCCGTGTGAGGGATTCTTACTTGAACCTGCCAAAACAGGTGGGCGCCCTAGTCGTGTCGTTTAGGCTACCTTCCGATACCGCGGCGATCGCGGCGAAGGCGTGCACGCGACCCGAGACGCGGGCACCCGAAGTAAGAAAAGCATCGGTTCAAGAGTTAGATCATTCATCACGAACTCT
This sequence comes from Thermoanaerobaculia bacterium, assembly GCA_036009105.1. GTDB lineage: Bacteria > Acidobacteriota > Thermoanaerobaculia > Gp7-AA8 > Gp7-AA8 > JAFAVZ01. Next base: position 7,674 of record DASYMJ010000339.1, read on the forward strand.
GCAGGGACTCCGACAACTTTGTTTCGATCTACTTGGCTCAGCTGATTACCTTGCCGAGCCGGTTCGATATTTCCTCCGTCCTCTCGATCCAGGCATCCGCGGCATCTTCCCGCTGCTTCCGGTATCGAGAGAACTCGTCGGCGATGTTCAGTGCCGCCAGAATGGCGATCTTCATCGGATCGATGGTCGCAACCTGGGCCGCGACCTCGCGCATCCTCGAATCGACAAACCGCGCAAGCTCCGTTAAATAGTCCGGGTCTCCTTCCCCACGAACGTTGTATGTCTGTCCAAAGATCTCGACGGTAGTCGAGTCGGATTTTCCGTCCATCGGAAAAATTTACCTAGAAACGCGGGCGGATTATAGCAGACGCTTCCCGAGGGAGGGACGTACCAAAAGTCGATCATGTCCCGTCCCTCGGTGCTCCTCCTCGTCCCGCTCCTCCTTGCCGCTTCCGTCGCCTCGGCCGCGCCGCTCGTGGTGTGGGTCGATCCCGCCGGAGGGGTGCTCGCGCGGGCGACGGACGGCGACGCCCAGCCGCTCTCCCTCGGCTCGGGTGCGTGTATTTCCACCCCTTCCGTGGCCTCCACCCCCACCTCCCATCTGGCCGTCTGGACGGATTGCGCGTCGCATCGCGCCGTCGCCCAGCTGCTCTCAGGGGAGGGCTTCCCGGTCGGCGCCTCCTTTGATGTCTCGTCGGACGCCGCCGTGTCGCCCCAGGTGGCTTTTGACGGGACGGTATTTCTCTGCGCGTGGGAGTCTTCTGCCCAATCCATTCTCGCCGCGCGCATTTCCCCCGCCGGTCTCCTCCTCGATCCCGCTCCTATCGAGCTCGCCTCGGCGCTCGCCCGCCATCCCGCCCTCGCCTCCGCCCCCGCCGGCGGCTTCCTCGTGGCCTGGGAGTGGTGGGGCAACTGGCCGGGCGACATCTACGCCGCTCGCGTCTCTTCCTCCGGCGTTCCTTCCACGGAGCTCGCCGTCGCAACGGAGCCGGGCGGTGAGCAGTCGCCGTCGGTCGCCTGGGATGGGGAGGCTTTCCGGGTCACCTGGATGAAGAGCGGCGTGGAGACCTGGTTCGCCACGCTGGCCAGCGCACAGGTCAGATAGCCAACGCCGGGATTTCCACCGCTTTGAAGCCGGCGTCGAGCAGCGCTTTATCGCCGCGCGTGGTCACCACGATGCGCACCGCTGGATACGCCTTCCGCAAGCCGGCAATGGCGCGGACGGCATCCTGCGGCCGCGAGACTTCGTCGAAGCCGTCGAGCAGACAGAGCATCCGTCCACCCCTCAGCGCGTTCCTGAGATAGCGCGACGACACCCGCGCATACCGGTTGACGGACCGCAGGATCAGCCGTTCCAGCTCTTCGCCATACCAGAAGCGCATCGGCAACAACACCGGCACGGGCGCGCTTCTTGGCCGCTCCAGCAATTCGACGGCCGTGAGAACGGCCAGCTGGTGCAGCAACGTCGTCTTGCCCGCTCCGCCCGATCCGATCACGAGCACGCCGCCCTGCGCGCTCTCATCGAGAATCTGCTCTTCCACCGTGCCGCGGTCCATGTACGGCCGGATGGAAATGGCGGTGATGCGATCCGTCAGGACGGTAGCATACGAGACCAGCTGCCGCGCTTCCCGCGAAAAGACGAACAACAGCCGCCGCGCGACGCCTTCTCCCACGCGCCCCAGCACGGTGAGCTCCGCCGCCCGCAACCGCCGCTCCACGATGATGAGGATGATCACCGCGCCGATCAGCTCCGTGGCCAGGTTCAACCAGAAACCCGACCACCGCTCGCTCTCCGTCCCCAGCCCCATGCCCACCAGTGCGCCTCCCGCTCCCAACAACGCCGCATACACGAGCAGCGACGGCGGCTCGACCACCGGCAAGGGCGGCGGCTGGGCGGGCGGCTGGGACGGGAGGGGGCCGGGCATGTCGTTGCGCATCCAACGGTACGATGTCCGGGTGGAATGCGCCAGCAGGGCATGGGCGCGCCTGCTATTTGCAGTCAGCTAGCGCGGGCTTACCTGATGAGCGGCGCTCCGGACTTGCTCTGTGGTCAGCAGGTCGTCCGCCGGCAATTCGGAGTCGGCCAGCCGGATGAGCTCTACGGCGATACCTTCGATCGTCAAGTCCATGACCGATAAATCCTGAAGGCGGTCGCGATACCTGCTGAAAATCGAGAGATGCCGGTCAGGAATGAGACGAATGTTGAGAATCGCAAATCCGCTTCCGGAGATGGCGGCGACGAAATCACTGAGACGCATCCGGTTCAGCGTAATCTCGCGAAACAGAAACTGCTGCATGCTCATGTGGTGGAGTGCGTGATCCTTGGGCAACATGTTGATGATGCGCGCCCGGCTGGTGTCGTGATCCGCCCACAAGTGTTCCCACGGCTCGAGGGGCAAGTGGGAACCGGCTGACGAGTAGTACAGCGGATCGGTAAAGATCGCGAGCCGCCCACCGGGCCTGACGACATTGAAGCAAGCCCTCACTGCCGCTGCAATGTCGGCAACGTGTTCGAAAACGTTGTTGGACAGGACTAAATCAAACGTCTCGCCAAGCGACCGGACATTCTCCGCCGCCAGCTG
>DASYMJ010000340.1:0-15760 GCA_036009105.1 Thermoanaerobaculia bacterium
TGCGGATCTCGATGATGGAGCGCTGCAGCTCGTTGAGCTTCCGGTCCAGGTTGCGCGAGACTTTCCCCAGCTCGTGCGAGACGAGCCGCGCCTGCTGGACGTCGATGGAGCGGGTGAGCGCCTCCAGCTGGGTCTTCTCGATGATCAGCTCCCCCACGATGTTCATCACGTGGTCGAGCCGGGAGATGTCGACGCGCACGGTCTGCGAAAGCGACCGCAGCGACAGCTCCTCATCCGGCGCCGCCTCCGGGGCCGCGACGCCCCCCTCCTCCGGCGTCCGGGCAGGCGCGGTCAGCTTGCGCAGCGAGGAGACGCGCGCATCGGGGCTCAGCGCCGCCACCGCCGCATCGTTCAGCGTGGAGCCGTAGAGCAGGCGAAAGGAGATGCCGGCCCCGCCGCTGGTGTCGATGGCCGGGAGGGTGGAGATCACCTCGCCGGTCTCGCTGAGCATGGTGGTCAGGCCGCGCAGCCGCTCGTCGAAGTCGCTGAAGTCGAAGGTGACCTCGATGGAGAGGATGTGCTTCCCGGCCCGCACGTTCTCCAGCAGGCGGTGCTCTTCGTACTCGGTGAGCGATCTCTTGGTCTGCTCCTCCAGGGTCAGCTCGGCGAACGGGTCGTCCGCTTTCTGCTGCGGCTGCTGGGTCACCGCGTGATGGATGCGCCGGGTGAGCGCGGTGATGTCGACCAGCCCCCCCAGGGACGGATCGTTGATGGCGATGACCAGCCGGTTCAGGCTGTCCACGGAGTCGTAGAGGAGGTCGATGAGGTCGCGGGAGATGGCGATCTTGCCCATGCGCAACCGGTCGAGCATGTCTTCCAGATTGTGGGAGAGCTCGCCGATCTCGGTGAACCCGAGCATGCCGGCCAGCCCCTTGAGGGAGTGCACTTCCCGGAAGATCTTGTTGACCAGCTCCGGCCGGACGCTCGCCCCCTGCGCCTCGAAGTCCACCAGGTCCCGCGACAAGGTATCGAGCAACTCCTCGGCCTCGGAGGTGAACTCCTCGCGAGCACGGCGGTCGTCGTCACGGGCCATCTCGTAATTGTAGTTGCTGGTTGCTGGTTACTGGTTGCTTGCGCCTTTGTCGGTTCCAGGCGCTGCTGCGCAAGTAACCAGCAACCAGCAACCAACAACTACATCACGCCACCTTGAGCAGCCGCCGCAACTTGTCGATCAGGTCCGGCGCCTGGAAAGGCTTCACCAGGTACTCCTCGGCGCCGAGGGCGGCGGCGCGGCGGCGGTCTTCATCGCTCGACTCGGTGGAGATGACCATGATGGGGATGGTCTTGTAGACGGGATGGTTCTTCAGGAAGCTGACCAGCTCCAGGCCGTTGATGTCCGGCATGTTGATGTCGGTCAGGATGGCGTCGAAGCGGTGGTGAGGGAGCGTCTTGAGCGCCTCGAAGCCGGAGGCCGCCTCGACGATCTCGAGGTCGTAGCTCTCCGTCCCTCCCTCGATGATCGTCGTGAGGTAGGCGCGCATCGAGGAGGAGTCTTCGACAACCAGAATCTTCATAGTCGCTTCGCCGCGCTGGCGAACACCGCGTTGGAGAACGCGTACCCCGCCTGCGACAAGAAAATCTCCAGACCGGTCATGCTGTCGATGGGAGCGCGATGCTCGGCGTTGTCGCCGTACAGAATACCAATCGTCCGCTGGGAGTGCATGATCGGCAGCGCGATGACCTCGGTCGGCAGCAGGCCCCCCAGGCGCTCGATCAGCTCCACGTTGGCCGGGGTGCGGCGCATCTTGCCGCGGTGCGGCTCGCCCGCCGTGGCGACGTCGGTCAGAATGGAAGGGGCGCCGCGGGTGATCTTCATCCGCTTCACCCGCGCGTCCATCGCCTCGCCCACCCCGCCGGTGATGCCGAAGCCGCCCAGGCCGACGAAGTGCTCGTCATTGGCCATGAAGAGGGCGCCGCGCTCGAGGTACTCGGCGGAGAGGCGGAGGATGGTCTGGGAGACCTGGGCGATGTCGTTCGGGTTGGACAGCTCGTTGATCAGCTGCTTGAGCACGCCGAAGCTGCGGTCGAGGTTCTCCTTGTCGGCCAGCTCGTAGAAGCGGCGGCCGGCGTCGGCGCCGAAGCCGCCCGTCACCTGCTCCCAGTTGGCGAATGCGCGGTCGGCGAAGAGCACCAGCTCGTCCGCGAAGAGCGCGAGCTCTTCCTCCGCCAGGCCGGGCTGCAGGCGCGCCGGGCTGGGCTTGGTCAGATAGAGATCGGCGCCCGCGCGCAGCAAGGCATGCCGGCGGCGCAGATCGGCTTCCTGATCGACGACCACCACCGGCAGCCGCGGATTGCGCCGCTTGAGCTGCTGCAGGATGCGGACGGTGGGGCCGTCCGCGTTGCGGTCGGCATCGGTCAGCTCGAGGAAGCTGACGAAGAAGCTGTTGGAGCGGAAGAGGTCCGTGAGCGCGCCGCGGACGTCGTCGAGCGAGCCGTACTGGAAGATCTTCACGCCGTGTTTGGTGAAGGCGCGTCGCGCGGCGACGCGCACCAGCGGGTTGCGCTCGAACAGAACGACATTGCGATACGTCGCCTCGGGCGACTCGACTTCGATCAGGCCGCCGGCCACTTTGAACTTGCCGCTCTCCGGCCGCTTGAAGTCGGGCCCGCGCGGCGGCGCCTCGTCCGCGATCTCCGGCAGCGGCTCGTCCGGCACGGGGCTGAACGCGGTCGGCTGCTCGGCCTCCGGCTTGGGGAACTGCACGACGTTGTCGGCCTTCCCCGGGTTCAGCGGCTGGCCGAGACCGAGATTGAGCGAGGCCGGGGTCGTCTCGGCGGGGGCGGAGCCGCGCAGGAGGGCCTTGCCGGCCTTGAGCGACTCTTCCAGGCCCTTGAGCGGCTTGATCTTTTCCCCTTCGCCGCCGCCGACGATCCGCTGGGGGGAGAGGCCGCCCTCGCGGAAGATCAGCTCCGGGTCGTACTCGACGTCGAGCGCGCTCATCGCATCGCTGAGGATGAAGTTGAACTCCCCCTCCCGGCTCTGCAGCAGCGGCGTCACCACGTCGAGGATGCGCGCGCGGATGGCGCTCCCCAGGTCGGTGGGCGACATCAGGTTCAGCTCGACCGTGGCCGTGCCGTACGGGATGCCGCTCTCCTCCATCTTGCGCAGCATCCGCGCGCCCGGCTCCGCGATGAGCTCGCGCCCGAGGAGATAGCTGACCAGGTCGGGATGGCCGGGCGAGGAGGCGTTGACCACGAGCCCGGAGCGGAAAAGGACGGTGTGCCTCCCCTTGCCGTCGATGATCTCCAGCACGCCGGTGCGGCGGCTGAGAAAAACGATCTGGATGATGTCGGTGAGGGAGAGATCTTCCAGCCGGCCGAGGAGGCTCAATGGGCCCTCCCCGGCGTACGAGCGATCAGCGACCGGCGATCAGCGATCGGCGCCGTCGTCCGGACGCGCGGTGCTCCTGATCGCTGATCGCCGATCGCTGATCGCCCCTTCACGAGGCCAGATTGTAGCGTTTCAGTATCCCGTCCAATATCCCGTTGATGAACTGGGAAGACTTCTGGGTGCCGAACTTCTTGGCGATCTCGATGGCCTCGTCGATGATGACCAGCTTCGGCGTATCCGTCTCGTGCATGAACTCGTAGACGGACATGCGGATGATGTTGCGGTCGACCACGGCCATGCGGGAGAGGCGCCAGTTGTCCGCCTGGCGCTGGATCATGTCGTCGATCTCCTGCAGGTGATCGACCGTCCCCTGGAAGATCTTCACGGCGAACTCGCGCGTGTTCGGCTTCGACTTCTGCAGGTCCTCGAACGTGGAGGTGATCATCTCCGGCTCGTTGCCGCTGAGGTCGTGTTGAAAGAGCATCTGCAGCGCGAGCTCGCGCGCTTTCCGGCGGGCACCCATGGTCAGCTCTCCCGCGTGCGAACGGCGCGCCACAAGTTCGCCATCTCGATCGCCGCCAGCGCCGCCTCCCACCCTTTGTTTCCCGCGCCCGGCGACGACCGCGCCACGGCCTGCTCGTGCGTGTTGCAGGTGATGACGCCGAAGGCCACCGGGAAGCCGGCATCGACCGCCACGCGAGAGAGCTCGCTGGTCACCTGGGCGGAGATGAAGTCGAAATGCGGCGTGTCCCCGCGCAACAGGCAGCCCAGGGTCACGACGGCATCGACGCCGCCCATCCTGATGAGGTGCTTCACCAGCGTGGGGATCTCGAACGCGCCCGGCACGCGGTAGAGAGCCACGGAGTCGTCCGCGGCGCCGTGACGGGCCAGGCAATCGAGCGCACCGTCGAGCAGGCCGGCGACGATCTCGTCGTTGAACCGGCTGGCCACGACGGCGAACTGCAGCCCATCTGCGTTGAGGTCTCCTTCGAAAGAGCGCGGCATCGGCGGCGGATTATATGCGGCGCGCTCCGCGGCGCTACTTCATCCGCGAAGCCACGACGCCAGCCGGCGCGGGATCTTCCCGGTCCTCGTAGAAGCGCACGATGCCGCGATAGATGGCGTCCGCGACCTGCTGGCGGTACTTCTTGGTCTTCATCAGCTCGCGGTCGCGGGCGTTGCCGAGGTTGCAGATCTCCAGCAGGGTGCGGGTGGGGACCATGTTGTAGCGGATGATGGCCGGCACCCACTCCCGCCCGCCGCGCACAACGTTGTCGCGCACCGGATCGAAGGGGTGGACCTTCAGGCTGCCTTCATCGAACGCCTCGATGATCGACTCGGCCAGCTCGCGCGACAGCCCCTCCGCCTCCAGCGACTCCTTCTCGGAGTGCTTCGCCACCGGCCGCTCCCGCACCTCGGCGCGGGCGAGGTAGACGCTGTCGGTCTTCTCGTACGTGCCGGTCACGTAGCGCTCGGCCGGGATGTAGGCCATGGCGCCGCGCAGCGAGGGATGCAGGGAGTCAGCGTGGATGGAGAGGAAGACCACCTTCTCCTTCGGCGCGCCGGCGCTCAGGGCGCGACGGAAGATGGAGTTGGCCAGGTACCAGCGGAGGTGGACGCCGACGCGCGCGTCGTCCAGGGTGTATTTCGGGCTGGTGAGCACGGCGTGGTCGTTGGCCGGATCGAGCAGGTCTCGGTCGACCACGTCGTAGCCGAGGGACTTCGACCTGGTGGTGACGGAGACCTTGGCGGCGGTCTTCTTCTCCAGCACGCGCTTGACGCGGCACATCACGTCGTACACATAGCTCGATTCCCACAGGCCGTCCTGCGTGGTGCCGGAGTCGCGCCCGCCGTGGCCGGCGTCGAGGATGATGTGCACGCCGGCCAGGCCCTTCGCCGTGATGCGTTTGGCCAGCCGCGCGCTCTCCCGTCTCGACGCCTCGCGCGCCAGGCGCGCCGGATCGCCCTGGGGGCGGTACTCCGGCAGCAGCAGCGCCATGGGGATCTTCACCGGATAGCCGACCGGGATGCGGGCCACGTCCGCGATGCCGTTGAATTTCACGATGCGCTCGACCACGTCGCCGACGTCGTTCGAATAGACGCGCCCCGTGAACCTTATGGCGACGGACGAGTAGAGGGCTTCGCCTTTCTGCAGTCGATAGACGGCATACGGCTCGGCCCCTCCCCGCTCGAACGTCAGCGCCGGAGCTCCCACGGCGACGGCTTCCACCGTTTCCGCAGCATGCGCATCCGTTGTCCCACGCTCAACCGGATCGTCCTCCGGGTGCCGAACCTCCGCTGCCGACGTCGGTGCATTCTGTCCCTCCGTCTCGCCGCCGCCGAAGGCCGCGGTGAGCAATTGTTTGGGAACGACGATCACGTCACCTTTGCGGGTCGAGAGTCCCTGACTGGGGTTTGCCTTCCGGACGGCGGCGTAGTTGGCGCCGTCGCCGGTGAACCATTCGGCGAGTTTCCAGAGCGACTCCCCCTCGATGCCGGCCGCGCCGACGACGACATGCTGCCAGCCGTCTTCGGTCGGGCGGTCGGTGGGGAAGAGCGCGGTGATGATCTGCCGCTGCAGCTCCGGCTTGAGCAGCGCGAACGGGACGCGGATGCGCTGCTCGGTGGTGAGCTTCTCGCCGGCGGCGCTGTTGAAGGCGGCGAGCTCGCGCCACCGGTCGCCGTCGCCCATCACCCGCCGGGCCAGACGCGACCAGGCATCCCCCTCATGCGGTTTGACCACGACCTCGAGCTCGTAGTCGGCGGTAAGCGAGGCGCGGACCTGCGGGGTGATGTCGGTGGAGACGACCGGCGCGGCAAGGACTGCCGCAGCCTGAAAAAGGAGAACCAGCACCCAACCCACCCGCACGATGAGTCATTGTAGCAGCGCTGCAGGAGACGCCGTTACATAACTGTTGCAGCGCCTTCGGCCTCACTTCTGCGAACGTACGCGCCATGTTCCGCAGGCTCGCTCTTGCTCTTTCCTTCGCCGCCACTCTCGCCACCGCCCAACCCGTCGGCGATCCGCCGGTGGAGAAGACGAAGAAGAACATCAAGGTCCTGACCGGGCTCCCCACCTCCCAGCTCATCCCGGTCATGGCCTTCATGTCGAACTCCCTCGGCGTCACCTGCGCGCACTGCCACACCGACAAGTGGGAGTCGGACGAAAAGCAGGCGAAGGACGTCGCGCGCACCATGGTCCTCATGCAGCGCGACATCAACGAGCGGCATTTCGGCGGCGAGCTCGCCGTCACGTGCAACAGCTGCCATCAGGGCCGCCTCCGCCCGCAGGCCACGCCTCTGCTGGAGACCGCGGGCTGGAACCAGCCGCCCGCGCCGGCGAAACCGGACCTCTCCAAGTTGCCGTCGGCTGAGGATCTGGTGACGCGCTACATCAAGACCGCGGGGAGCGAGAAGCAGGCAGCCTTCGACGCGAAAGCCACCGCCACGCGCATGAACGGCCGCACCGAGCCGGCGAGCGGACCGGTCGCCTTCCACCTCGGCGCCGAAGGGCTGAAGATCGATACCGAGTTCTCCTATCCGCCGGAAGCGAACCGCGGACCGGGCACCGCGTTCCTCGGGCCGGTGCGCATCAGGGAGATGTTCAAAGGGATGCAGGTGACAGGCACCGAAAAGGTGCGCGGCCGCGATGCGTACATCGTCGAGGCGAAGGCGGAGACGGGACGGCCGGAGCGGCTCTTCTTCGACAAGGAGACGGGCCTGCTGCTGCGGCGCTACCGCGAGACGCTGACCGACTTCGGCGTCCTGCCGGAGCAGTACGACTTTGATGACTACCGCGACGCGGCCGGCATGAAGGTGCCGTTCAACATCACCTGGTCCAGGGCGGACTACAAGGTGACGCACAAGATCGAAAGCGTGACCCCGGCGGGCTGAAAATGTAGGGCCGGCTCTCAGCCGGCCCGCGGTCACCGGATAGCTGGGCCGGCTGAGAGCCGGCCCTACATTGGCGGCATGCGCCGCCAATAGGCAGTGGCACCTTCGTACGCGGAGGCGGCGCGGAAGAGCGACCGCTCCGCGAAGTGGGGCGCCATCAGCTGCAGCGACAAGGGCAGGCCTTCCGCGCTGAAGCCGGAGGGGACGGCGATGGCCGGGATGCCGACCAGGTTGGCCGGCGCGGTGAAGATGTCGCTCAGGTACATGGCGAGCGGGTCGTCCGTCTTGGCGCCGATGAGGAACGCCGGCTCGGGGACGGTCGGCGTCACCAGCAGGTCGACGCCGGCGAACGCGCGGCGGAAGTCCTCCCGCAGCCGCTCCCGCACCGCCTGCGCGCGGCCGTAGTACGCGTCGTAGTAGCCGGAGGACAGCGCGAAGGTTCCGAGCATGATGCGGCGCTTCACCTCCGCGCCGAAGCCTTCCCCACGCGAGTCGAAGTAGACATCCTCCAGCGTCCGCGCCCGCGCGCTGCGGTGCCCGTAGCGGATGCCATCGAACCGCGACAGATTGGCGCTCGCCTCGGCGTTCGCGACGATGTAGTAGACGGCGATGGCGTAGCCGATCGACGGCACGCTGACCTCTTCGGCCTGGGCGCCGAGGTCGCGCAGCGTCTGCAGCGCGGCCTCGAAGTTCGCACCCACCTCGCCCCCGAGCTGCTCCACCGCCTCGCGCACGATGCCGAGGCGCAGGCCTTTGACGCCGGCGGCGAGATCGGCGGTGTAGTCGTTGACAGGCATGGTGGACGAGGTCGAATCACCCGGATCGTGGCCGGCGATGAGCCCCAGCACCTCGGCCGACTCGCGCACGGTCTTGCTCACGATGCCGATCTGATCGAGCCCCGAGGCGAAGGCGACGAGGCCCTTGCGGCTGACCCGTCCGTAGGTCGGCTTCAGGCCGACCACGCCGCACAGCGCGGCGGGCTGGCGCACCGAGCCGCCCGTCTCCGAGCCGAGGGCGATGGGGACCATGCGCGCGGCGACGGCGGCCGCCGAGCCGCCGGAGGAGCCGCCCGGCACGCGCGTCGGATCCCACGGATTGCGGGCCGGACCGAACGCGGAGTGCTCGGTGGAGGAGCCCATGGCGAACTCGTCGAGGTTCGTCTTGCCCATGACCACCGCGCCGGCGGCGCGCAGGCGGGCGATGGCGGTGGCATCGAACGGCGAGCGGAAATCGTGGAGGATGCGCGAGCCGCAGGAGGTCGGGATCTCGGTGGTGACGATGTTGTCCTTCACGCCGATGGGCATCCCCTCGCCGGCTGCATCGGAGACGCAGAGGAATGCGTTGAGGGAAGGATTGCGGGCGACGATGGCGCGACGGCAGGCGGCGACGTACTCGCCGGGCGAGACCTCTCCGCGCGCCTCCGTCCAGGGCAGGTTCAGGAAGTCGTCGCTCATCACTCCCCCCCGATCACCTTCGGCACGACGAAGAAGCCGTCCCGCCAGCCGGGCGCGTTGCGCGCGGCGAGCTCGCGGTCGAGCGATGCGAGGGGGACGTCTTCCCGCATCGGCGTCGCCGCCGGAGCAGCGGCGGATGAGGGAGGGTCGAGCGAGGCTTCGCGCAGCTGGTCGATGTAGGTCAGGATCTTCGTCATCTCCGCGGCCATCCGCTCCAGCGCCTCTTCGGTGAACTCCAGATGGGCCAGGTCGGCGATGCGGCGGGCCTCCTCGCGGTCGATCTTCATGGGGGCGATTATTAACGATGAACGAGGAAGGAGGAACGATGAACGTGCGGTGCGGGGCTCTTGTTCATCGTTCATCCTTCATCGTTCATCGTTCTTGCAACGAGTGGAGCGCCTGTGTACTGGCTCCTGGCGATCTTCTTCCTTGCGACGGTGCTGTTCGCGTACAGCGCGTTCATCAAAACGCGGCGGGCCGCCGTGTCGCTGGAGATCCATGGCCACCTGACCGGCGAGGGGTTGATGCGGGCCATGGCCGCGTACACCTGGGGGCGGGTGATCGAAGGCAACCGCGTCACCATCATCCAGAACAGCTCGTTCTTCGATGCGGTCATCGAGGAGATCGGCAGGGCGCGGCATCACGTGCACCTGGAAACGTTCCTCTGGCGGGACGGCGTGGTCTCCGACCGCGTGGCCGGCGCGCTGATGGCGGCGGCCGGCCGCGGCGTGGACGTGCGGGTGCTGGTCGACCAGCGCGGCGCGAAGAAGACGAACCCGCGCGTGTGGGCCGAGCTGCGCGCCTCCGGGTGCGACTTCCGCGTCTTCCACCGCATGCGCATCGGCGAGTTCGCCTGGTACAACCATCGCGACCACCGCAAGATCGTGGTCGTCGACGGGCGCATCGCGTTCACCTGCGGCCACGGCATCGCGGACATGTGGGGCAACAGCCGGGAGTCGCCGCACGGGTGGCGGGACACGGCGGCGCGCTGCGAGGGGCCGGTGGTGGCCGAGTTCCAGACGGCGTTCTTCGACAACTGGTCGCGCACCACGGGGCGGGTCATCGCGCGGGAGGACCTCTTCCCGCCGCTGGAGCGGGCCGGCAACATACCGCTGCACGTGGCGTACAGCTCTCCGCGCGGAACGTTCAGCGCGGTGCAGCGGCTCTACTACTTCGCCATCACCTCGGCCCGGCGGGAGATCGTCCTGGCCAACCCGTACTTTCTCCCCTCCCGGGGAGCGATGGAGCTGTTCGCGCAAGCCGCGGCGCGCGGCGTGAAGATCCGCATCCTGCTGCCGACGGTGGACACGAACGACTTCTCCATCGTCCAGCACGCGAGCCACCACTACTACGGCGAGCTGCTGGAGCTCGGCGCGCGGGTCTACGAGTACACGCGCGGGCTGCACTGCAAGGTGATGATCATCGACAGCGAGTGGTGCACGGTCGGCTCGACGAATTTCGACCCGCGCTCTTTCCGCATCAACGACGAGATCACCCTCGGCATCTGGGACCGCGACCTCGCGACGGAGCTCCGCCGCGCGTTCGAGGAGGACCTGCAGCTGGCCGAGGAGTGGACGCTGGAGCGCTGGCTGGCTCGCTCCCTGTGGCATCGCATCCAGGATGGGTGGTCGGCGTTGTTCAAGCGGCAGCTGTAGGCGGCGAGCAGCGATCGGCGATCGGCGATCAGCGATCAGCAGAACGAGGTCAGCTTTGGATCGGTGGCCGCTGCTCGCCGATCGCCAACAGTTCCAGGAACGCCTCGTCCGGGGGGAGGTCGAGGCGGCGTAGAGGCGCTCGTAGTCGAGTGAGGCGCAGGCCGACGTCGTGGACCATGGCCGTGAGGCGGGCGGTCTCCGCCTCGCGCGGGGTGAGTGGCGAAGAGGTAGCGCCGCCTTCGTCGCCCGCACCTCCACCGCGCAGTGGTACAGGATCTCCTTCAGCCGCGGGCGCAGCTGTTCAACCTCGGGATTCACCGCGACTGATTGTAATCTGAGGCCCTGGTGTCATCCTGAGCCGCGCAGACGGTGAACGATCCCGCAAGCCCGGTACGGATCCTTCGTCCTCTGCGGGATTCAGGATGACACGTTTCCCATGACACGCCGCACGCTGCTGCTGCTCGTCGCCATCCTCCTCTTCGGCGCGCTCGTCCGGGTCCGGCTGCTCGACCTGCCGCTCGAGCGGGACGAGGGCGAGTACGCGTACGCCGGCCAGCTCATGCTGCAAGGCATCCCGCCCTACCAGCTCGTCTACAACATGAAGTTCCCCGGCACGTACGCGGCCTACGCGGGCCTGATGGCCGTCTTCGGCGAGACCGTGGGCGGCATCCGCTTCGGCCTGCTGCTCATCACCGCCGCGACGGCGCTCCTCGTCTACTTCCTGGCCCGCCGCTTCTACGACGACCTCGGCGCCCTCACCGCCGCCGCGGTCTACACCGTCCTCTCCCTCGGCTTCGGCGCGATGGGTCCCTACGCCCATGCGACGCACTTTGTCGCTTTGATGGCCACCGCCGCGATGCTGCTCCTCGCCCGCGACCGGCCGCTGCTGGCCGGCGTCTTCTTCGGGCTCGCCGTGCTGATGAAGCAGCCCGGCATCTTCTTCGCGCTCTTCGCCCTGACCTGGCTCGTGGCCACGAAGCGCAGGAAGGATGCGGTGCGCCTGATCGCGGGCGGCGCGGCGGTGGCGATGGCCACGGTCGTCGTGCTCGCGGCGGCGGGCGTATTCAGCCGCTTCTGGTTCTGGACCATCCGATACGCGCAGCAGTACGCGGCCATCGGCGTGCTCGCGGAAGGGATCGAGCTGCTGAACTTCAACCTGCTCGGCATCGTCAAAAGCGCGCCGCTGCTCTGGGTGCTGGTGGTGGCCGGCCTCGTCATCGCCGGGCGCCGCTCACCCGGCCTCCGGCCACCCTCTCCCCGCGGCGCGAGGAGAGGGGCTCTTGCGCCCAACGCTGGGGGTGAGGGGCTCCTGCTCGGATTTTTTGGAGCCTCCCTGCTGGCCGTGATGCCGGGCTTCTACTTCCGCGAGCACTACTTCCTCGTCACCTTCCCTCCCGCCGCCCTCCTCGCCGGCGCGGCGATCGACTGGGCCGCCAAGCGCTTCGGCGCGCGCACGGCGGCCGTGGCGATCGGCGCGGCGCTGGTCATCAGCATCGGCGCGCAGTGGGGGCGCTGGATGCGCATGCCGGCGGAGGAGAACATCCGGACGAGCTACCCGGGCAACCCGTTCGTCGAGGCGCCAGTCATAGCCGACTACCTGCGCGAGCACACCAGGCCCGAGGAGCGTATCGCCGTCCTCGGCTCGGAGCCGGAGATCTTCTTCTACGCGAAGCGCAAATCGGCGACCGGCTACATCTACACCTACGCGCTGACCGAGCGGCAGCCGTTCGCGACGAAGATGACGGACGAGTACATCGCCGAGGTGGAGAACGCGAAGCCGCGCTACGTGGTGATGGTGAGCAGCGCGCAGTCGTGGCTGATGCGGCCGGACGCCGACAAGCGGATCTCCGAGTGGATGCTGCGGCACCTGCGTCACGGCTATGTGCTGGAGGGGGTCGCCGAGATCCGGCCGGGGCAGGAGACGGTCTACCGGTGGGGCGAAGAGGCGCGGCGGACGGAGCAGCAGTCGAAGAACGTGCTGATGATCTTCCGCGCTACTTCCTGAACGCGCGTCCGAGGAGGAGGCCGGTGATGACGCCGGCGACACCCGCGGCGATCAACGGCGCCGCGCTGCCGAGATCGTGGATGGGGCGGTACTCCGCCTGGCCGTCGCGCACCTCGATGTAGCCGGCCGGCGTCGCGCGGGCGCCCCCGCCGCCGCCGCCCCGCTCCAGGGCGCCGTGGCCGATGCCGCCACCGCCGAAGCCCCACTGCACCCGGGCCACGGGGATGATGGTCAGGCCGCCGCGCTCGACCGGCTCGCCATAGACCTGCCTCGCGTTGGCGTGGATCTGGACCACCTCGCCGATCCGTTCCACCAGTGTGTTCTCGGGCACCTGCTAACTCGCTTTCAGCTCGCGGAGCTTGTCGAGGATCTCTTTCTCGGTGGGGAACCGCCCCTCGTCCTTCTTGGAGAAGATGCGCTGGTTGTCCACGGTCACGACGAAGATCCCGCCGCTCCCGCGCACGACCTCGGATTCGATGCCGAGCTGCTTCCTGATCTCAGCCGCCAGACTGGAGGCTCGGGGAAGGTAGTTTCAGACGCCGCAGTAGTCGATTCGTACGTGCATGATAGTTGTCAGTTGTCAGTGATCAGTTGTCGATAGATCTTCATTACTGACAACTGACAACTCACTCCGCTTTCACCAGAATGGCCGTCACATTATCCAGCCCCCCGCGCTCATTGGCCGCTTCGATGAGCAGCTCGCAGGCGCGCTGGATGTCGCCGTTCGTTTGGGTGACGACGCGCAGGATCTCATCTTCCGGAACCATGCCAGTCAGGCCGTCGGAGCAGAGGAGGAACACGTCGCCCGCCTTCATCTCGATCTCCGAGGCGTCGGGGGTGACCTGCAGCGCGCCGCCCAGGGCGCGGGTGATCACGTTGCGCAGAGGATGTTTCTCCGCCTCCGCCTCGGTGAGCATGCCGGCCTGCACCTGCTCGAAGACCCAGGAGTGGTCGTTCGTGATGCGGCTGAGCTGGTTGTTGCGGATCATGTAGGCGCGGGAGTCGCCCACGTGGGCGAAGGACATGGTCTCCGCCTCGGCCAGGCAGGCAACCACGGTCGTGCCCATGCCGCGCAGGCGGGCGTCCTTGCGCATCGCCTCCAGCACGCGCGTGTTGGCCAGGCGCACGGCGGCCATGAGGCGGTTCGTGGAGCGCTTGTAGTGCTCGTCGTAGGCGTGGGGCCAGGTGCCGTCATCCTCTTTGGTGTGCAGGATGAACTCGGAGATGGAGTCGACGGCGATGCGCGAGGCGATCTCGCCCGCGGCGTGGCCGCCCATGCCGTCGGCCACCAGGAAGAGGTGCGCATCCTGCTCGACGAGGTACGAATCCTCGTTGTGCTGGCGCTGCCGCCCGACGTGCGTGAGACCCGCTGCCTTCAGCATCCTCAACCCTTCCGGAAAAGGGTAAACCCTTTCGCGGCTTCCTTCGACACTCCGCGCAGCTCAGCGAGCGCGGTCTGCACCTCTGCGTTTTCGGGGTCCCATTGTGCGGCCTGTTCCAGATAGCGCTCCGCTTTTGCGGAGAGTCCGGCTTTCTTGCACATCAGTCCCGCATCCTTCAGATAGACCGGGTTGACCGGCTCCCGCTGGACGGCGGTCTCGATGGCCTGCACCGCCTGCCGCATCATGGACGGCATGCGCGCCGCGGCGAGGGCGAGATAGTGAAACGCTTTCGCATCCTGCGGATTGTGCTTGGCGGCCAGATCGAAATTCTCGTAGGCGTTGCGGACGTCGCCTTCCTTCCACGCCTTCACGCCCTTGGCCAGGTAGGCCTTGGCGATCTGCGCGAAATCGATGGTCGGCTTGTCGATGCCGGCTGCCAGCTCGGCGTCGTGCTGCTTGCGCCGCGCCGGATTGGTCAGCACGTTCAAGGCCTCGGTCAGGGTCTGGAAACGGCGCTCCGCCTCCGCCTTGTCCGGCCCCTTGTAGCGGTCGGGATGCTGCTCCCGGGCAGCCTTGCGGAAACGGTCGCGGATCTCCAGGTCGGAAGCGGACCGTTCGACGCCCAGCACCTCGTAGTAATTGACCTTCATCGGGGATTTTTCAGTGTCTCTGCGTGCGAGCCAGATAGAACTTGCGTGCGGTGAGCCGGACGATCTCACTGACGCCCTTGTCGTCCTTCAAGCCCTTCAAATCGCGCAAGACTAATCGATTGATGAGCGGGATCACAAGGCCCACCGGAGCCTTCGGATTGCGGGCCAGGGTGAGCATGATCGGGTACTTGGACATCCATTCCCGCCGGCTGCCGATGATGCGCAGCACTTCCTCTTCCACGTTGCGCATGCCGGCGATCGACTCCACCTCGTTCTGGGTGATGCGCGGATTGCGCATGGCCGCCGTGGCCACGATCTTGTTGCGCTCGCGCACCAGGAGCATGCGGATCATCCGGTCTCCCCGGAAGGCCAGCAGCACTTTCTCGGCCACCGTCATTTTCTGCAGCCGGGCCCAGACCGCCCGGGCCCTGCCGTCCTTCTTCTCCGTCTCCAGCAGGTCGATGGTCGGCCCGGCCGGCGCCGGCTCCGCCGCCTGCTCGGCCTGCTGGAGGAGGTCGGCGATGGCATCGAGCGGCTCGACGGCGATCTCGTCGGTCGGCTCGCCGATCGGCTCCCCTTCTTCCGACACCGGCCGCACTTTCTCGAAGAACTCCTCCCGCGTCTCCAGCGCGCGGCGGCGCGCGTCCGGCGTGAGGCGGGCGTTGGAGAGCAGCGCGCTGAGGATCTCCGGCGCGCGGAGGATGCGCGCCTGGTTGATGACGATCACTTCCTGCACCCCCGGGTCGGCCCGGCCGGCCAGCTCCACCACTGCCGCGTCGGGCGTCGACCGGTTGCGGATCGCGGCCTCCAGCACGACCGGATCGCGGCTGGCGCGCATGATCATGCCGAGGTGCTGCGCCGGCGTGGTCTCGCTCCCGGCCACCGCCACCACGATGCGCGCCGGCACGTCCGCCAGCGCGACCTGCGCGGTCTCGGCGATCTCCGGATCGCCGGAAGCGGCGAGGTAGGCCAGCACCGCGACCAGGTCTTCCTGCCCCAGCGGCAGGTAGCCGCGGGCGATGGTGAGGATCACGTCGCGCGGATAGGAGCCCGACTCGATCAGAGAGATGACGGCCGTTGCGGTCAGCTCGGCCGAGGGGGTGCTCATGGCGCGGAGCTCCGCAGCTTCTGCAGCGCATCGCGGTCGAAGATGACCTCTTTGCGCACCTCGCCCTCGTCGCCCAGCGGCGGGACCCGCGTCTCGTTGAGGGTGAGGCTCAGGCCCGCGGCGTTGCCGATGCGGCGAAAGCGGAAGCGCTCTTTCGCCTCGAACGTCCGGTGCTCCCCTTTGCTCAGGACGTCGTTGACGGCGGTCTTGCCGTCGACGTCGAGGGCAATCCAGGAGTCGGCGGTGAGGTCGAGGACGAGGCGGAGGGTGGAGTCGTGTTT
>DASYMJ010000341.1:0-3520 GCA_036009105.1 Thermoanaerobaculia bacterium
CGCCTAACGAGTACGCGCGCAGGAAGAGGAGCAACATGCCCCAGACGCCGAGCGTCGCGAGCCCGTTCGAGTATTCGGTAGAAAGACGATGCGAAACCGCGGGGATGGCGCCGGCGTGCGTGAAGATCGAGTAGCCGATCAGCAGCGCATGCGTGGCCAGGAAGAGGAGGAAGATGGGGGTCAGGATCTTGACCGACTCTTTCACGCCGCGCAGGTTCAATGCGATGAGCAGCACGATGGCGGAAACCTCCACCGTCATCTTCCACGCGTGCCAGGACTCCGGCAGGAAGCTGAAGATCGCGTTGCCGCCCGAGGCGATGGAGACGGTGATGGTCAAGATGTAGTCGACCACGAGCGCGCAGCCGGAGACGACGCCGACCCGCGGCCCGAGCAGCCGCGACGCGACGACGTAGCCGCCGCCGCCGGTCGGGAACTGCGCGATGATGCTGGAGTACGACGCGGAGAGGATGAGCACCGTGATGGCGGTGGCCAGCGCCAGCACGAGCGCGAGGTAGTGATGCTCGCCCAGCGCGCGGAACGCTTCTTCCGGTCCGTACGCCGAGGAGGAGAGGCCATCCGCGCCGAGGCCGACCCAGGCGAGGAAGGCGATGAGGGAGATGTTGTGCAGCGCGTGCGGGTCGGTCACGTCGCGCCGTTCGCCGAGGATGGTTCGCCGAAGGACGCCGGTCATCTGCTTCCAGTCTAGTGCTCTATCTCATTGACCTGTCGAATCTTAACGATTTCTTTAGGTGGTCGCCGCCGCCACGCTGCGAACATCCCTTTCATCGCTCCGCCTCCCGCTGCGCAAAGAGCGCCGGCGCGAAGACCCACACAAAGAGGAACACATTGCGCAACAGCGGCCGCTCCGGCGAACCGATCAACGCATACCACCCCCGCCCCAGCCACCCGCTGATGACGATCTCGGCGACGATGGCCATGACCAGCCACGCGATCCCGACGCCGAGCGCATGCGCCACCCCCGCCTGCTTGGCGCACACGTGCGTGTACACGAACGCCGCCCCCACGATCGCCGCGATGGCGGCCACGCTGTTCGTGCGGCAGGTCACGACGATTCCGGCTGCCGCCGCCCAGAAAAGAAACACCCGCAGCGCCGTCGCCATCGTGTGACGGCGAACATCCCCAGCAGCCGTGATCGACATCGCGCCCTCCTCATCCACCCGCAACAGCGGCGCGCCCGGCCGCTCGCAAAGGAAGGCGAAAGATCACCCGTGGGAAGGGCGAAATGGTTCGTGAAGAGATCATTAAGGAGCGCAGTTCACACCGGCTCGGCGATGAACCGGTACCCCACCCACGGCTCCGTCACGATGTAGCGCGGCGACGATGGATCGGGCTCGATCTTCTTGCGCAGAGAGCTCATGTGCACGCGCACTGTGTCCGGCGTGGTGCCGGGCGCGTCGCCCCAGATGCGGCCGATGATGTGATCGGTGAACATCGGCCGGCCGGCGTTCGTGGCGAGGAGCTCGAAGAGCGCGTACTCGGTGCGGGTCAGGTGGATCTCCCGGTCGCCGCACGCGACGCGGCGCCGCTCGAGATCGAGGCTCAGGCCGTCGAACGCGAGCACCTTGGGCGCCGCTCCCGATCGCCGCAGCTGCGCCCGCACCCGCGCCAGCAGCTCGGCGACGGAGAACGGCTTGGTCACGAAATCATCCGCCCCCAGGTCGAGGGCGCGGATCTTGTCGGCATCGTCCCCGCGGACGGAGAGCACGATGATGGGCGTGTGTGCCTTGGCCCGGATGGCGGTGATCAGCTCGAAGCCATCGCAGACCGGCATGGAGAGATCGGTGAGCACCACGTCGGGCGCGTGGGTGTCGAAGTGGCGGATGCCATCCAGGCCGTCGGAGGCCAGCACGGTGGTGTAGCCGCGCGCGCGCAGCTCGCGGCCGATCGACTCGCGAATGGCCGGGTCGTCATCCACCACCAGCACGACGGCGCTCATCGCGCCTCCGCCGCGACGATGTCCGGCAGCGGCGCCGAGGGGACGTCGAGCCGGGCCACCGCGCCGCCTCCCACGCGCGGCGCGATGCCGATGCTGCCGCCGTTCGCCGCGGCGAGGCTGCGGGCGATCTCCAGCCCGAGCCCTCGCTGCGCCACGTCGCTGGTGGCGCCGGCGACGAGCTGGCCGTTGCCGTCCGCAATGCCGGCCGGCACGCCGGGGCCGCGGTCGAGCACTTCGATCCGCACCTGACTGGGATCGAGCGGATGGATACGCGCGGTCAGCTCCAGCGGCGCTCCCGCCGGCGCCACCCGATGCGCGTTCTCGATCAGGTTGACCAGGATCTCCAGCGCGAGCGCGGGATCGACGTTCGCATCGGGACAGTCGTCCTCCACGCGGATGGTCACCGGGCGCGCTTCGAAGACGAGCGGCAGGTTCTCGCGCACGGCGCGGAAGAGGTCGGCGGGCGGCGTCGGCTCGCGGCGCGGCTTCGACTTGCCGGCCTCGAGGCGGGCCATGGCCAGGAGGTTGTCGATCCTGCGGCGGAGACGCGCCGTCTCGCCCTCGATGCCGGCTACCGGCTGCTTCAAGTCATCATCATCGGCCGCCTTTCGCCGCAGCGCCTCGATGTGCAGCGTGATCGCGGTCAGCGGCGTGGTCAGGTCGTGGGAGATCGCGCGGAGCAGCGAGGTCTTGAGCGTCTCGCTCTCGCGCAGCGCTTCGATGTGCGCGTTCTCTTCGATGAAGCGCTCCCGCTCGACGGCGAGGTTCACCAGGCGCGCCGCCGAGACGAGGGCGGGCATCGAGGCCACCGTGCCGCGCGCGACGAGCACGCCGGTGGTCTTGCCGCTCACGAGCAGCGGGAGGTAGACGTCGCGGCCGAGGGGGGAGGGGAACTCCAGCGGCTCCTTGTACCGCCCGACGCCGGCGATGAGCTCTTCGATCTCGTCCGGTTTTTCGCCCGTCCACCAGATGACGTTGTGGCGATGAGGGCTCCCCTCGAAGAGGACGAGCCCGCCCGCGCGCGCGCCGAGGTGCGCCAGCGCGCGGCCCGCCGCCTCGCCCAGGGAGCCGGCCCGGTTCGTGGCGGTGAAGAGGTCGAGGCTGAGGGCGTAGAGGGTGGCGAGCTCGTTGCGCCGCTGTTCGGCGCGCTCGGCCTGAATGCGCGCCGCGATCACGAGGCGGCTGACGGCCACGGAGGTGACGAGGAACGCCGCGAGCGCCACCCAGTTCGACGGCTCGTGGATGATGAAGGTGTAGAGCGGCGGGAAGAAGAAGAAGTTGTAGCAGAGCGTCGCCGCGATGGAGGCCGCCGCGCCGACGAGCAGCCCTCCCCGAATGGAGGACAGCAGGACGACGATGAGGAACGCGAAGCCGGCAATGTTCGGATTCAGCCGCAGCGCATGCCCCCCGCCCGCCACCGCCGCCGTTCCGCCGATGGCGATGAGCCAGGGGGAGGCGGCCTTGCCGATGCTGCGCGGAGTCATTTGCAGCAGGGATAACACGGATTGCGGTGCGCGGTGGTTAAGGGTGCATAAAGATCGGGTTGGCGAGCAGCGGGCGGCG
>DASYMJ010000342.1:0-22417 GCA_036009105.1 Thermoanaerobaculia bacterium
GTCAGATCCTTTGCGTCTGGCCACGGCCAGCAATTTTTCGATGTCCGCCAGATCCTTCTGCCGACCGGACGCCTTCTTGTTTCGCAGCAGGTCGTTCCAACCGAGAACACTCACCGGCTGATCATCGATGAATGTCTGAACGCGCGATTGCCAGGCTGAATCGAAATCAACTCCCGAGATCGTCGTGAGGATGTCGATGCGGTTCGGCGGATGACCGAGCTGCACGACTCGATTGGGTTCGAGCAGGTCACGCTCGGCGATGCCGAGGCTGCCGAAGCCGAACGCCTCGAGCACAGACCATGAAACGCCACCGCGTGGCCGCCGACGACGAGGTATTCAACACGATGAGAGTTCAACAATCCGATGAACTTTCTCAAATCGGTTTGCAGCTTCGCCAAGAGCACTCCGGTGACGTTCCACCAGCTCCAGCAGAATGTCCATCCGCTCCTCAGGAGT
This sequence comes from Thermoanaerobaculia bacterium, assembly GCA_036009105.1. Lineage (GTDB taxonomy): Bacteria > Acidobacteriota > Thermoanaerobaculia > Gp7-AA8 > Gp7-AA8 > JAFAVZ01. The sequence goes on from DASYMJ010000342.1 coordinate 457, forward strand.
CAGGTCCGCGTAGAACTGATCGTCGGCCCGCTCCGCGTCGTCGAAACTTCGGAAAATCTCAACGACGCAGTCCACGCAAGGAACTGTAGCACGCGTGACGCCTTCACCGGTGGCGGGGGACGTAGCTAAAAGAAGAGTGCTTCGTCCGCCAGACGATGGCCTCCGAAGGAGACGATCGGCAATGTCGAATTCATCTTCAGAAAAGGAAGAACGACAACTGGGCTGTTTCTTTCCTCAAAGGGTCGGGTGCTTCTTCCGGAAAGTCTATGGCGCTGCAGCGCCTACGCCTCCACCGGCTCCGGCTCCGGGGTCAGGTCGAGCTCGCGGAGGGAGTCGGGGGCGGTGGGCTCCTGTTTGTGGCCGCGCGTGCGCAGCTTCTCCATCCAGAGGTAGAAGACCGGGGTGACGTACAGCGTCAGGGTCTGGGAGAAGAGCAGGCCGCCCACCACGGCGAGGCCGAGCGGGCGGCGCGATTCGGCGCCGGCGCCGTGGCCGAGGGCGATGGGGAGGGTGCCCATCAGGGCGGCCATGGTCGTCATCATGATCGGCCGGAAGCGGACCACGCACGCGTCGTAGATCGCCTGCTCCGGCGTGTGGCCCTGGCGCTGCGCCTCGATGGCGAAGTCGACCATCATGATGCCGTTCTTCTTGACCAGGCCGACCAGCATGATGATGCCGACGAACGCGTAGATGGACAGATCCACCTTGAACACCAGGAGCGTGAGCAGCGCGCCGAAGCCGGCGAACGGCAGCGCGGAGAGAATGGTCAGCGGGTGGATGAAGCTCTCATACAGGATGCCCAGCACCATGTAGATGACGGCCACCGCGAGCAGAAGCAGCAGCCCCAGGCCCTGCAGCGAGGACTGGAACGCCTGCGCGGTGCCCTGGAATGATGTGGAGACGGTGGGAGGAAGGGTCTTGCGAGCCATCGCATCGATCTGGCTCACCGCCTCGCCGAGGGAGAGGCCGGGCTTGAGGCCGAAGGAGATCGTCACCGACGGGAGCTGGCCGGAGTGGTTGACCGTGGACGGTCCGGAGGTGGGGACGAACTTGGCCAGCGTGGAGAGCGGCACGAGGTCGCCGGCGCCGGTGCGGACGTACAGCAGCGACAGCGCCTGCGGGTTCGCCTGGTACTTCGGATCGAGCTCCATGATCACCTGGTAGGCGTTGTTCGGCGCATAGATGGTCGAGATCTGGCGCGTGCCGTACGAGGTGTAGAGCGCGTCCTCCACCTGCTGCATGGTCAGGCCGAGGGAGGCGGCGCGGTCGCGATCGATCTCCACGCCGAGGGTCGGATTCTTCAGCTGAAGGTCGCTCGTCACGTCCTCGAAGCCGGGCGTCTTGCGCATTGCCTGGGTCATCTTCTCCGCGGCGTCGTAGAGCGTGTCGGTGTCGCCGGAAGACATGGTGTACTGGTAGGAAGCGTTCCCCTGCCGGCCGCCGAGGCGGATGGGGGGCGGGTTCTGCAGCGAGACGCGCAGGCCGGGGATGGCGTTCAGCTTCGGCCGTAGGTCGGCCATGATCTTGTCGATCGGGTCGCGCTGGTCCTTCGGCTTGAGGCGGAGGGAGATGATGCCGGTGTTCGAGCCGCCGCCGCGGCCGGAGAACGAAAAGTACGTCGCCACCCGCGGGTCCCTGGCCACGATGGCCATGGCCTGCAGCTGGTGGCGCACCAGCTCGGGGAAGGAGATGCCCTGCGCGGCCTCGATGCTGATGCGGATCTCGCTGGAGTCCTCGTCCGGGATGAAGCCCTTCGGCACGGCGGTGAAGAGCCACACCGTGGCGCCGAGGATGATGAGCGAGCCGACGAGCGTCGCCGTCTTCTGGCGCAGCGCGAGACGCAGGCCGCGCTCGTAGAAGGCCAGCATGCCCTCGAAGAAGCGCTCGATCGTCGTGTAGAGGCGCCCGTGCTGTTCCTTCCCATGCGGCTTGAGGAACTTGGCGGAGAGGAGCGGCGTGAGCGAGACGGCGACGAAGCCGGAAATGAGGATGGAGGAGGTGATCGTCACCGCGAACTCGTGGAAGAGGCGGCCCAGGATGCCGCCCATGAAGAGGATGGGGATGAAGACCGCGGCCAGCGAGATCGTCATGGAGATGATGGTGAAGCCGATCTCCCGCGAGCCGTCGAACGCGGCCTGGAGCGGCTTCTTCCCCATCTCCATGTGCCGCACGATGTTCTCCAGCATCACGATCGCGTCGTCCACCACGAAGCCGACCGAGAGCGTGAGCGCCATCAGCGAGAGGTTGTCCAGCGAGTAGCCGAAGATGTACATGACGGCGAACGTGCCGACGATGGACAGGGGCAAAGCGAGGCTGGGGATGACCGTGGCGGAGAGGTTGCGCAGGAAGAGGAAGATCACCAGGATGACCAGGAAGAGGGTCAGCATGAGGGTGAACTTCACGTCCGTGACCGAGGCGCGGATGGACTCCGCGCGGTCGCGGTGGATCTGCAGGTCGACCGAGGCGGGGAGGTCCTTCTTGAATGTGGGCAGGAGCTCGCGCACGCGATCGGAGACCTCCACGGCGTTCGTCCCCGGCTGCTTCTGCACGGCGAGGATGAAGCCGCTCTGCCCCTTGAACCAGGCCGCGGTCTGGTTGTTCTCCACGTCGTCGATGACGCGGCCGAGCTCCTCCAGCCGCACCGGCGCGCCGTTGCGATAGGCGACCGTGATGCGGCGGTACTCCTCCGCCTTGTAGAGCTGCCCGTTCGCCTCGACTGTGAGATTGGAGGTGGGGCCGGTCAGGACGCCGGTGGGGAGGTTGACGTTGCTGCTGCGGACGGCGTCCGCCACCTCATCGATGCCGATGCCGCGCGTGGCCAGCTCGCGCGGGTCGAGCTGCACGCGCACGGCGTACTTTTGCGCGCCGAAGACCTGCACCTGGGCCACGCCCTGCACGGTGGAGATGCGCTGGGCCATCATCGTCTCGGCGTACTCGTCTAGGTCGTACAGCGGCATGGTGTTGGAGGTGAGGGCGAGGTAGAGGACCGGCGTGTCGGCCGGGTTGACTTTGTTGTACGACGGGGGCGACGGCATGTTCGGCGGCAGCCGGCGCGCGGCCGCGGCGATGGCGGCCTGCACGTCCTGCGCGGCGGCATCGAGGTCGCGGGAGAGATTGAACTGGAGGGTGATGGAGGTCGAGCCGAGGGAGGAGGCCGACGTCATGGAGTCGAGTCCGGCGATGGTGGAGAACTGGCGCTCCAGCGGCGTCGCCACCGAGGCGGCCATCGTCTCCGGGCTCGCGCCAGGGAGGCCGGCCGAGACCTGGATGGTCGGAAAATCGACGTTCGGCAGATCGCTCACCGGCAGCTGGCGGTAGGCCATGATGCCGAACAGGACGATGGCCAGCATGACCAGCGTGGTCATGACGGGGCGGCGGATGAAGATGGCGGAGATGTTCATGGTGATGAGTTGTCAGTTGTCAGTTATCGGTTGTCAGTAAAGGCGGCTCGGTATCTACCGACAACCGACAACCGACAACCGACAACTCGTTTCACTTCACTTCCACCTTGCTCTTCGGCGTGAGCCGCAGCTGGCCGTCGGTGACGACGGTCTCGCCCGCGGCGACGCCGTGGTCGATGACGACCTGCTGGTCGCCGGCCTGGGAGACGGTCACGGGACGCATCTCCACTCCCTTGTCCTGCTTCACCACATAAACGTACTGCCCGCGCTGGCCGTTCTGCACGGCCTGGGCGGGGACGACCACCGCGTTGGCGCGGTTGGCCAGCGTCACGGCGACGTTCACGAACTGGCCCGGCCAGAGGGCGTGGTCGGCGTTGGGGAAGGTCGCCTTCAGCGTGATGGTGCCGGTCTTCTCGTCGACGTTGTTGTCGATGAAGGTCAGGCGGCCCTGCACCGCGCTGGTGGTGCCCTGCGGCGTCGCCGTCACCGGGATGTTGGTGCCGAGGTGGCGGCGGACGTCGCTCAGCTGCTTCTCCGGGACGTTGAACTGCACGTAGATGGGCTGGGTCTGGTTGATGGTGACGAGCGGCGTCGTGTCGTTGGCCTTGATGATGTTGCCAGCGTGGACGAGCAGGCTCCCGGTGCGGCCGTCGAGCGGCGAGCGGATCTGGCAGTACGACAGCTGCAGCTGCGCGTTCTCGATCGCGGCCCGGTCGGCGGCGACCACGGCCCGGGCGCTTTCCGCAGCGGAGGTGATGCGCCCGTACTCCTCTTTGGTCACGTAGTCCTTCTTCACCAGGTCGGTGTAGCGCGCCGCTTCCGCTTCCGCGTTGCGCAGCACGGCCTGATCGCGGGCCAGGTTCGCCTGCGCCTGGGCCATGGCCGCCTGATACGGCCGCGGGTCGATGCTGAAGAGAAGCTGGCCCCGGCGGACGTCTTCTCCCTCCCGGAAAGAGACGCCGGTCAACTGGCCGCCGGCCAGCGCGCGGACGTCGACGGTGGACATCGGCTGGACGCTGCCGATGGCGGTGAGCTGCACCGGCACGTCGGTCTGTCTGGCCACGGCAACGCTGACCGGGATGACCTCGTCGCGCGGCTTCGGCGTCTCCTTCGAGCAGGCCGCGAGCGCGATGAGGATTGCTGCAAACGTCAACTTTCGAACATTCATCATTTCAACGATCCCGTGTCGTGCGCCAGTTGCGCCACTGCTACGAACCAGTCCGTGCGCGCCTGCACTTCCTGCGCGCGGGCGATCTCCAGCGCCGATTCGGCCGTCAGGAGGTCGAGCACGCTCCCCACGCCGGCCCGATATCGCTCCGTGGCGACCGTGGCCGACTGCTGCGCGCTGGCCAGCAGGTCCCGCACCGTGGCCAGCCGGGTGGTCGCGGTCTGCAACGCGTAGTAGCTCGTCCAGACCTGCAGATTCACGTCCTGCTCCAGGGCCCGCACGTTCTCGTTCGCGATCTGCGCCCGAGCCTCGGCCGCCCGGACGTCGTACGTGTTGCGGAAGCCGGTGAAGAGCGGGAAGCGGAGCGAGACTCCCGCGGAGTACGGCGTGTCGGAGTCGCGGGTGCCGCTCTGGGTGAAGCCGGCCGAGCTGGCGACGGAGATGGTCGGCAGCCCCTGGGCGCGCACTTCCTGCACCCGCGCCCGGGCCCGTTCGGCCAGCGCCCGCGAGGCGGCGAGGTCGGGCCGCCGGGTGACGGCCTGCCCGATCAGCGCATCGACGGTCTCGGTCACCTTCTGCGACGGCACCTCCAGCGGCAGCTCGCCAAAGTCGAAGCGCGTGGTGGCCGGCAGGCCCATGGTCGTGGCCAGCACGCCTTCGATGGTGCGCAGGTTGCCCTCGATGGTGTCGCGGGTCAGCGTGGCTTGCGAGAGCGCGGTGCGCGCCTGCAGCACATCCGCGATGGTCGCCACCCCGGCCCGATGCCGAGCCTCGGCCGCATCGAGAAACGCTTTGCGCTCATCGATGGTGGTCTGCTGCGCGGCCAGCTGTGCCTTCGCGTCGAGATAGCCGTAGTACGCCTGCTGGGTCTGGAAGATGACGTCCTGGATGGCCTGGTTGTGCAAAAAGTCGGCGGCGATGAGCGCCTGCCGCGCTTCCTCCACGAACGCCTCGCGCCCGCCGAAGTCGAAGAGGAGGTAGCTGAGCGCCACGCTCGGCCCGAAGGTCAGGCCGTTGCCGCGCGAGGTGGTGACCGAGGCGTTGAGGTCGACCTGCGGCAGGTACTCCGATCTTGCGCTGCCGAGGTCGGCCTCGGCGGCCCGGGCCTGGAGCCAGGCGGTGCGCGTGGCGGGGTTGTTCGTCAGGGCGATGTCGATCACCTGGGCCAGCGAGATGGCCTGCCCGGGCGTGTAGCTCGCCGGCAGCTCGCTCCCGGTGGCGAGGGATGCGGCGGGCGGCACCACGTTCGCCGGCGCGGTCCACGGCCTGGCCGGCGCGTCGGAGGTGCCGGGGTGGGGGGCGGTGGCCGCGCAGCCGGTCAAGACCAAAGCAAACAGCAAACGCCTCAAGCGGCACCTCGGCGGCGGGATGCCGCGGGCACCGGGGCCAGGCCGGCCAGGAAGATGTCCGTGACCAGCTCGGCGTCGTCTTCCACGGGGTGCGGCGACTCGTCGAGCAGGCGCTGGTTCACCAGGGCGACGGTGCTCTCGATGAACATCGCCGCGACGTGGCGCGCATCGACGGCGCGGAAAACACGCTTGCGGATGCCGTCGCGGATCACGCGCGCCGTCCCGTCAATGAGGTTGCGGTAGCGGTCGGTCTGATAACGCTCTCCCATCACGCGCGTCACCTCCCGCTCGTACAGCAGGATGCGGAAGAGGTCGCGCTTTTCATCGAAGTAAGTCAGGTAGCGGAGGACGAACGCGCGCAGCTTGCGCTCCGGCGAGTTCGGTCCTTCCAGGATCTCGTTCAGTTTCTCGGTCAGCGGCGCCAGCGACGATTCCTTCACCGCGTCGAGCAGCTCCTGCTTGTCGCGGTAGTGGAGGTAGACGGTGCCTTTGGCAATGCCGGTCTCCTGCGCGACGCGTTCCATGGTCACGCTCTTGAGCCCGTCGCGGCACATGAGGCGGATGACCGCCTGCTGGATGCTCTGGCGCTTGAAGTCGTGCCAGAGGTCGCTGTCTTTGGAGGTTTGCTTCATGCCTGCTGACCGAGCGGTCAGTTTTTATACGCTCAAGTCAGGGGAACGTTGAGTAACAGAACGATGAACGATGAAGGATGAACGATGAACAAAGGCCGCCGGGCGGGTGGGCGTTCATCGTTCCTCACAGCCTCTTCCGTTTGGGGCGGTGCTCGCTCTTTCGACGCAGCCATCCGGCGTGCCAGAACCAGAGAATCATCACGCTGGTGGTGGCCGCCATCAGGCCCAGGGCGAAGCCGTAGCCGTGCAGCCAGTGCAGCTCGGGCATGTGCTCGAAGTTCATGCCGTAGATGCCGGCGATGAGGGTGAGGGGCAGCATGATCGAGGAGAAGATGGTCAGCACCTTCATGATCTCGTTGGTGCGGTTGGCGATGACGGAGAGGTAGGCCTCCATCGTCCCCGCCATCAGGTCGCGCTCCACGTCTATGGTCTCGCTGATGCGGAACATGTGGTCGTACACGTCGCGGAAGTAGATGAGGTACTGCTTCTGGATGAACTGCGCGTCGCCGCGCGAGATCTGGTTGAGCAGTTCGCGCTGAGGGAGGGAGATGCGGCGGAGGATGTTCACGTCGCGCTTGAGGTGCAGCAGCTCGTCCAGATGGAACGGCTGCGCGTCGGCGAAGATCTTCTCCTGCAGCTCGTCGACGCATTCGTCGATCCGCTCCAGCAGCGGGAAGATGGCGTCGACCATCTGGTCCACGATCGAGTAGAGCATGTAGTCCGGCCCGTTGGCGAGCAGCCGGCGGTCGGCCGGCAGCCGGTTGCAGACGTCGTCCACCGGCCGCATGGGGTCCTTGTGGATGGTGAAGAGAAAGTCTTTGCCGAGGAAGGCGGCGAGCTTGTAGGTCTGGGAGCCGTGCTCGCTCAAGTCGACGTCGACCGCGCGGAAGATGAAGAAGTCGTAGTTCTGGAAGGGGTCGTACTTGGGGAGGGTCATGGCAGAGAGGGAGTCCTCCGCGGCGAGCTCGTGGAAGCCGAAGCGCTCTTCCAGCAGCGGCTCGAGCGTCTCCTGCACGGGATCGTTGATGTCGACCCACAGCTTGTCGCCGTCGGCGGAGCGCCACTCGTCGATGAGCTCCGCGCCCCCCTGGCGGAGCTTGTCCTGCTGGATGAGGGAGACCCGGATGCTCGTCAAGCGGGCGAGAGTTTAACCCGTTGCAACGCGGCGGGGCGGAGGCGGCAGGGGGCGGGCCGCGGCCCGCCCCCTGGCATCCGGCTCAGAGCAGCGAAGAAAGCTCGTTGTACTCCCGCCCCTGCGACTCCGCGACCGCCTTGTAGGTGATCGCGCCGCCGTACACGTTCACCCCTTCGGCCAGGCCGGGATCGGCGATCGCGCCGCGGAAGCCGAGCCGGGCCAGCTGGCGGGTGTAGGGGAGGGTGGCGTTGGTCAGGGCGATGGTCGAGGTGCGCGGCACCGCGCCGGGCATGTTGGCCACGCAGTAGTGCACCACCCCGTCCACCTCGTACACGGGGTTGGAATGCGTCGTGGCATGCGCGGTCTCCACGCAGCCGCCCTGGTCGATGGCGACGTCGACGATCACCGAGCCCTTCTTCATCTCGCTGATCATCTGCCGGGTGACGAGCTTCGGCGCGGCGGCGCCGGGGATGAGCACGCCGCCGATGAGGAGGTCGGCGCGGCGCACCGCGTCCGAGATGTGGGCGATGTTCGAGGCGAGGGTCTGCACCGTGCCGCGGAAGATGTCGTCGAGGTAGCGGAGGCGCTCCAGGTTCGTATCGAGGATGGTGACCCGGGCGCCGAGGCCGACGGCCATCTTCGCCGCGTTGGTGCCGACCACGCCGCCGCCGATGATGACGACGTCGCTGGGCAGCACGCCCGGCACGCCGCCCAGCAGGACGCCGCGGCCGCGGTTCGGCTTGTGCAGGTAGTAGGCGCCGACGTGCACGGACATGCGGCCGGCCACTTCCGACATCGGCGTGAGGAGGGGCAGCGTGCGGCGCTGGTCGACGATGGTCTCGTAGGCGATGCCGGTGATCTTCTTCTTGAGCAGCGCCGCGGTGAGGTCGGGGACGGGGGCGAGGTGGAGGTAGGTGAAGAGGAGTTGGCCGTCCCGGAGGCGCTTGAGGTCGGCCTCGATCGGCTCCTTGACCTTGACGATCATCTCCGCCTGGTCATAGACGGCGTCGGCGTCGGGGAGGAGGGTGGCGCCCGCGGCGACGTACTCATCGTCGGAGAAGCCGCTGCCGTTGCCGGCGCCGGCCTGCACGATGACCTGATGGCCGTCTTTCTGGAGGACCGCCGCGCCGGCCGGCGTCATCCCCACCCGATATTCGTTGTCCTTGATCTCGGTCGGTACACCGATCCGCATGCGTCGTCTCTCCTTGAGGGGCGAATTGTAGTGCGAGTTGTCACTGACAACCGACAACTCTCACCGCGGTCTCCGCACCGTCGGTGGCACCGGAAAGGCGGGCAGCGCCTCCAGCCCGAACTTCTGCGGCGCGAGCGCCTTCGCGGCGGCGAGTGCGTCGAGCAGGCCGAAGCCGCTGAAGGCGTCGAAGCCGGGCTGGTCGAGATCCGCGGCGTTGTTCTGGATGGCGAGCTTGATCTGTTCCGCCGTCGCGTCGGGGGCGAGGGACCAGAGCAGGGCGGCGGTGCCGGCCACGTGGGGGGTGGCCATCGACGTGCCGCTGAGCATCCCGTAGTCGTCCAGGCGATAGCTCGCCGCGAACGAGCCGCTCTTGCTCTTGTCCAGCAGGCGCAGACCTTCGCTCGTGTTCAGGCCGATGGCCAGCGGCCAGGCGAAGCTCACGTCCTCCTCCCGGTCGTGGCAGGGGTTGACGTCATCGCACTCGGTCAGGATCAGCGACCAGTTCGCCTCGTTCTCGATGCCGCCCGGGTTGTTGTAGATGAGCACCGCCGCGGCGCCGGCCGCCTTCGCGTTGCGCGCCTTCTCATTGAACGTGATCTCCCCGCGGCGGATGAGCGCGATGTTGCCGCTCGCTTCCGCCGGGAACTCGCCCGGGCGGCCGAGCTTGCAGTCGACCACCCGGCCGAAGATCGAAGCCTTCGGCGAGCCGGCGATGGGCGAGCCGGTGAAGAGCGTGCCGTCATCCGCCTGCACATCCGCGACCTGGGCGGTGCCGGTGGGGAGCGTGGAGAGCACGGATACGCCCGGCGCCATCACGCTGAGCTTCACCCCCCAGCTGGAGAAGCGCGCCCGCTTCTTGTCGGCGTCGACGGCGCCGATGGCCATCACCCCGGGGTAGAGCGCCGGGTAGTCGATCTCCGGGAAGCCGCGGTTGCCGGCCGCGGCGACGATGAGGATGCCCTGCTCGATCGCTTTGGCGAACAGCTCCGTCTCGATGGGCGAGGGATCGGGCGCGCCGAGGGAGAGGCTCATGATCCAGTGGCCGCCTTCGGTTTTCGCCTTGTCGATCACCCAGTCGACGCCGGCCGCGATGTGCTCATCGGTGCCGACGCCTTTGCTGTCCAGCACCTTGACCGACCAGATGCGCACCCGCGGCGCGACGCCGACCACGCCGATGGTGTTCTCCACGGCGCCGATGGTGCCGGCGACGTGCGTGCCGTGGCGGTGATCGTCGCGCGGCTCGTCGGTGAGCGTGTAGGTGTTCCAGCCGCCGGCGTAGTTCGCCTTCAGGTCGGCATGGTCGAAGTCGATGCCGGTATCGACGATCGCCACGTTGACGTTCCCCTCGCCCTTCGTGACCGGCCAGAGGTCGCGCGCGTGCACCAGGTCGATGCCGTAGGGGACGGTCTGCCCGAGCGTGTAGTTCTCGTGGGGCGCCGCGGCGAGGTCGTTCAGCGACCGCTCCACCACCGGCGTGATGGACCGCACTTCACCCGAGGCGCGCAGCTCCGCGACCTGCTCCGCGGTGAGGTCGGCGGCGAAGGCCTGCGCGTTGCGGAACGGGCGGACGGCGCGCTCCGCGGACGCGTCGACGTCGCGAAACAGGCGCTGCTCAGAGAGGCGGGGAGTGTGGCGGGTGAGGACGATGTAGCGCCGGGTGGGAGCCGCCCACGCCGTCGCCGCGGCTGCGACCGTGAGAACGAAGGCGATGATCGGTTTCATCGCTTCGATCTACGGGGCAGCGCGGCGGGGCGTTGGGGTGGGGACGAGTTGTCGGTAGGACGAGTTGTCAGTTGTCAGTAGAACCTCCTACTGACAACCGATAACTGTTTTCTTACGGCTTCCGCCTCAGAATGGTCCGTCCATTGAACCCGCCGTTGGTCGGCGTCGGGGTCGAGGGCTGCTGGGACGAGCCGAAGCTCCAGCCGATGTCGTTCAGCTGGTCGTTCGTGATGTCCAGGCCGTGGGTCAGGTCGTCGTTGATGCGCGGCTCCATCAGCAGGTTGGGGATGGCCGAGACGTCCCAGTGCGAGTACGTGGAGCCGGGGGAGGGGTCGAGCGGCGCGTAGAGCTTCACCGAGCCGGTGCCGTCCGAGCCGTTGCGGCGCGTCGCGTCCGTGCGCATGGTGGCGTCGAGGTTCTGGGAGAGCGCGGCGCGGATCGCGTCGCCGTTCACCTTCGTCACGCTGACCACCGGAATGGTCACCGACGCGTCGGAGCCGGCCATGTTCGGCGGGATGCTGTCGAAGCCGTTGTCCACCACGAGCATGGCGATGGCGCCCGCGTCCTGCACGTTCTTCGCCTTGACCGAGAAGTTGCAGCGGCCGCGGTCGACGATGGCGATGCGCCCGTTGATCGCGCCGGCGTTGCTGATGGCCGAGCAGCCGTCGGTGGTCGTGCCGGAGGAGGTCGAGCCGCTGGCCGGCTCGGCCACGTCCGTGGCGGCGGCGAGGCGGCCGGTCAGGCCGGAAACCGGCGCTTCCGGTCCGAAGAAGGCGAAGCCGGCGTCGTAGCTCTTGGAGACCGGCGTGCTGCCGGCGATGGTGAGCACGGCCTGGCCGCGCAGGTACTTGGCGGCGGCGGCATTGGAGGTCGAGCCGGTCCAGACCAGGTTCTGATCGTTGATGAGGGCCGCGGCCCGCTGCTCGTCCGACTCCTGGTCGAGGTGGAGGCCGGTCGCGTTGTCGTAGGCGAGCGTGTCGTACACGAGGGGGATGCCCTGGTACTGCAGCGCGCCCGGCGTCAGCGTCTCGGAGCTGCCCGGGACCACGATGCTGCCCACCATGCCCAGGCCGTGGGCGAACTCGTGGAGGAGGACGACGACCAGGTCGATGTTCTCGCCGTGGTTGCCGTCCAGGCCGTAGTACCAGCCGATCGTGCCGAGGCAGCTCGGCTTGTCCAGGTCGCCGTTGAAGCGGGCCCGGATGTGCGCCGTGCCGTCGTCATGCTGGTCCTTGCCGGCGATCTTGTTGGCCAGCGCGGAGACGTACCAGGTATTCGGCTTCGGCGCGTTGTCGAAGTCGGCAAAGATGCGGGTCGGGCCGGCCGAGCCGAGCGTCGCGCTGGTGGCGTTGCAGGGGAGCGCCGCGAACGAAGCATCGATCTTGATCTCGACGCTGCTGTCGATGGTGTTGCTCCACACGTCGGCCGCGGCGGTGAACGCGTTGAGGCGCTGCTGGCCGAGCGTCGTGCCCGGGTTGCCGCCCACCGGCGCGGCAACCGTGGGGTCGTTGAAGCCGACGCCCGCCTGGTCGGTGTTGCGGATGGTGATGGTGGCCTTGGCGAACGCCGGAGAGGCGAGCGCCGCGCAGAGGGTCAGGGAAGCGAGGATGCCGAGCTTGCGCATGGACTACTGCTCCTCCGCCACGCGCGCCAGCGGCGCCTTGGTCTGCAGGAAACGGCGGGCCGCTGCTTCGCTGCCCACGCAGGCCGACGTCATCTTCCCGTCCGCGCCGATCTTGGCGACCATGATCATGCCCGCGCTCTCGAATTCCATGCTCTTTGCGCCGCCGGCGAGCTTCGTCACGTGGTTCTTCGCGGCGATGCCGGCGTAGAACGCGGAGAGCTCCGGGGGGAGGATCTGCAGCTGCGGCGTTTCGACGTTCGTCGTCGCCGGCGCGGCCGGCTGCGCCTGGGCAACCTGTTGTTTGTCAGCGGCCAAAGCCAGCGGCGCGGCAAGCGCGAAGGCGGCCAGGGCGAAAATGCCTGCACGGGTCCTGTTCATCTCGATCTCCTTCAATGGGTCCGACCACGCTCCGGCAAAGGCTGCCGGAGCGCGATCAAATAGTCTACGTCTGGATTACGGGCGGCGCATGATGCGGCGGCCGTTGAAGCCGCCGTTGGTCGGCGTCGGCGGCGCCGGCGTGGCCGGATTGGCGAACACCGCCGGGGCCAGGGCCTTGGCCGCCGCGAACGCATCGATCAGGCCGTTGCCGAAGGCCGGGTCGAAGCCGCTCGCGCCGAGGTCGTGCGCCGTGCTGGTGAGAGCCTGCCGCACCTGCGCCGCGGTCGCGTTCGGCGCGACGGACCAGACCAGCGCCGCGACGCCCGAGGCGTGCGGGGTGGCCATGGAGGTGCCGCTGAGGAAGCCGTAGTCATCCGGCCCCTGGGTGATGGTGAGGGTCGCGCCGGCGTTGGCCACGAGCGCCGCGCCGTCTTCTCTGGTGATGCCGATGGCGGTGGGCCAGGCATACGTCTGGTCCGCCGGATCGTCGCCGATGAGGGTCCAGCTCAGCGCGCTGTCGTCGTTGTTGTAGATGATCACGCCGATCGCGCCGGCGTTTTTCGCGCGCTGCGTCTTGTCGTGGAAGGTGACGCCCGCGCCGCGGGAGATGACGGCGATCTTGCCGTTCACGGCCGAGGTGAAGTCGCTCGGCTGGCCGAAGCCGCAGAAGACGAACTTGCCGGTCACGGTGCCGTTGACGGAGCCGGTGAGGGCCGCGCCGCTGTAGCTCGAGCTGCCCGTGCCGACGTAGGCGATGGAGCCCTTGCCGACCTGCAGGGTGGAGAGGACGTCGACGCCCGGCGCCACGAGCGCGAGCTCCGGCCCCTGGTTCGAGAAGTCGGCGACCGCGCTCTTCGCATCGATCGCGCCGATGGCGACGACGGAGGGATACGCCGCCGGATAGGAGACCGCCGCCGGCACGCCGGCCGTCGAAGCGTTGCCCGAGGCGGCGAGCGTCAGGATGCCGGCATCCGCCGCGCGCTGGAAAGCCTGCTCCTCGACGAGGCTCGAATCCTCGGAGCCGAGGGAGAGGCTCATGATCCAGTTGCCGCCGAGCTCGAGCTTCCTGGCGATGACCCAGTCGATGCCGGCGATGATGCCGTCGGTGCGGCCGCTGCCGGAGGCGTTCAGCACCTTGACCGACCAGAGCTTCACGTGGGGGGCGACGCCGACCACGCCGAGGTCGTTATCCGAGGCGCTGATCGTGCCGGACACGTGCGTGCCGTGACCGTTGTTGTCGAGCGGATCGTCCGTCTTGGAGATTTCGTTGTAGCCGCCCTGATACTGGGCCTTGAGGTCTGGATGGTTGTAGTCGATGCCGGTGTCGAGCACGGCAACGTTGATCGCGTCCCCGCGCTTGTACGGCCACACCTGCTGGGCATTGACGAGGGAGATGCCGTACGGGGTGGTCTGGCCGTTCGGGTTGCGGCCCGCGATGAGCTCGGTATTCGTGACGGGGGTGGAGTCGAGCAGATGCCGCTCCATGGCGGGCTCGACCGCGATGACGTCCGGCTCCTGCCGCAGCCGCGCCGCCTCGGCGTCGGTCAGATCGAGAGCCGCCGCCTGCACGCGCGGGAAGACGCGCAGCGCGCGCCTGCCGGTTGCAAAGTCGGCGTCGAGCTGGCGGAAGGTTTCGCGGGCCGGGACACCGCCGCGCATGGCCACTACATAGCGCCGGGTGGTATCGGCCGCGAACATCGAGGACGCGGTGAGGAGGAGCGCGACGGCAAACAGCGTTCTTTTCATCAGGACCTCGGCTGTCAGATTGTTATTCGTAGTGTTGGGGACGCGATGGAAAAGGCTCGAAAGGCGGCTGAAATTCCGCTTTCCGGTCTGCCGTGCCCGGCTTCGCATGCATGCTGTCTACATCGATCGGGCGACTTCGCACAAGCCCAAGAATATCCTGCAACCGATACGTGACAGCAGGCGCGCAGCTGAGCTTCGCTGCAGCTCACGCGCCGGCGGCTTTGCGCTGCTGCCAGCTGCTCTCGATCGATGAGCGGATGCCTTGCGTCGCATTTGCGCTGAGAGTTGCACGACGGAGCCGTGAACACAGCCGGCCTGCTCGTGCTGGAACTAGCTTCGGCTGCGCCGGAGCAGAGCATGTTGACCGGCCGCCGTAACTCTGTCAGCCTTTCCCGCCATCCGAAATCAGAGAACCGGGCAGGACTCACGACCGGATCGAGAAGTCGAAACGGTCATACCACAGCAATGGCTGGCGAGTGTCGGCCGAGCAGCCACTCATCGAGGTTGAGGCCGGTCTCGACGCACTGTTCGCGCATCTTGCGCCGCACTGGGATGCCTTGCGCCAATTGAGCCATGAGTGCCGGGTAGAGTTGAGCATCGTCATCTATGCAGACGGACAGGTTCCGGCCATTCACTTGCGACCTGATCAGATCCATCGGCTCGCGGAACTCGGCGGAAGTGTCGACGTGGATGTCTACCGCCTCGGTCCTGATTGACGCCGCTGGATGGCCCATCTCACAACCCGGTGCGGAGGGCCGCTTCCCCTCGGTCGGCCCACTCCCCTCTGCGGCTCGATTTGCGATAGCCTCCTCATCATGTCAACCGCGAATCTCATTACCAGCACCGAGGACATCCTTCAGTTGATCCGTGACACGAAGTCCATCGCCGTCCTCGGCATCAAGCCCGAGTCGCACGCCGATCAGGCCGCGCATTACGTGCCGGCGCATATGGCCGCGGCCGGCTACGAGATCATCCCGGTGCCGGTCTACTACCCGGACGTGACGGAGATCCTCGGGCAGCCCGTGTTCCGCAAGCTGGCCGACGTGGGGCGCTCCATCGACATGGTCAACGTCTTCCGCCGCCCGACCGACATCCCGCCGCACCTGGACGACATCATCGCCGCGAAGCCGAAGAGCGTCTGGTTCCAGCTCGGCATCCGCAACGACGAGGCCGCCCGGCGGCTGGCCGAGGCCGGCATCAAGGTCGTTCAGGACCGCTGCCTGATGGTCGAGCACTCGCGCATGGGGCGGTGATCGGGACCGACCACCACCGTATCGAGCTGCCGCCGTACACTTTCTGGGAGTCGCGCGGCGGCAGCGGTACGCCGGTCGTCCTCCTGCACGGCCTGGGCGGCTCCTCCGACTGGTGGCGCCGCAACTTCGACGCGCTCGCCGAGCGGCATACCGTCTCGGCCGTCGATCTGGTCGGCTTCGGGCGCAACCGCTTCTTCATCCGCCAGTCGCATCTGCCCCTCACCTTTGATGACATCGCGGCGCTGCTGGCCCGCTGGATCGAGCAGGGCGGCCGGCGCGTGCATCTGGTGGGCAACTCGATGGGCGGCCAGATCGCCATCCATCTCGCCGCCCGGCGGCCCGATCTGGTGCGTTCGGTGACGCTGGTGAACTCCACCGGCATCCCGTTCGAGATCGATCCGCGCCGTCATCTGGAGAACCTCTTCCTGCCGCCGGGCATCGTCTCCTTCGCGCGCATCGTCGCGCGCGACGTGTTCCGCGCCGGGCCGACCGCGGTCATGCTCGCCTTCAGCCGCCTCCTGCGCGACGATGCCCGGCCGCTCCTCCGCCAGCTGGCCATGCCGGTGCTCCTGCTGTGGGGCGAGCGCGATCCGCTCGTGCCGCTGGCCTATGCGCGGCAGATGGCGGCCGAGGTGCCGGGCTCGCGGCTGGAGGTCGTGCCGCGCGCCGGCCACGTGCCGATGTGGGAGAACCCGGAGCACTTCAACGCCGCGCTGCTGTCGTTCCTGGATGAGGTGGACCGGGCGGACGGCGTCGAGCTCGCGCGGCCGGCCTTCTCCTGGGGCATCGCCGGCTGGACGGATGGCATCGCCCATCGCGAGGCCGGCCGCCGGCGCGACATCGTCCTGGTGCACGGCCTCGGCATGTCCAGCCGCTACTTCAAGCGCTTCGCACGGGTGCTTTACGCCCGCGGCCACGAGCCGATCGCGGTCGATCTCCCCGGCTTCGGCGAGAGCCGCGACGCGCCGCCCGCCGACCCGATCGAGCACGCCCGCATCCTCGGCGCATGGGGGGAGAAGCTGGGCATCCGCGATGCGCTGTGGCTGGGCCACTCCACCGGCTGCAATGCGGTGGCGCATCTCGCCGCGACGCGTCCTGATCTCGTGCGCGAGGCCGTACTCCTCTCGCCCGTCTGGTCGCGGCAGCATCATCTCCTCCGCCGCATGACCCTCGACTTCGCGGTGGATGCCTTGCGCGAGCCGCTCGCGCTCTATCCGCGCGTGCTGGCCTCGTACTGGCGCGCCGGCGCGCTGCGCTGGTGGCGCACGCTGCGGCGCTACGTGCCCGACATGCGCACCACGCCGCCTCTCCCGCCGCGCGTGCGCTTCATGGCCGCGGCCCGCGACCCGCTGCTCGATGCGAAGCGGATTCGCGAGCTCGATCCCTCGGCGGTGCTCGATTTACCGGGAGCGCACGCGGTGCATTTCTCCCATCCGGAGGAGACCGCGGATGCGGTGCTCATGTCAGGATGACGCGCGCCGCCCCAAGCTCATCCGCCATTGCGCCGGCGCGCCGCTCACCGTCCACAGCATGCGCGAGCCGGGCAGGTACTCCTCCGCCTCGCTCAGCTCCCCCGACTCCTCGCGCAGCCGCACGATGACCACGTAGCCGGCGCGGAGGTCGGGCGCGATGCGCCGCCGTCCGCGCCACGCGCGCACCACGCCGCGCGTGCTCCAGAACGCGAGGAGCCCGAACGCGAACGGCGCGAAGAGCGATGGCAGGTCGCCGCGCAAGGCCACGATCGACGTCGCGATCGTGCCGACCAACGTGACCACGGCGAGCACCACGTTCACCAGGCGCATCGGCGGCGCGAGGCCGTCGAGCTCCGCCACCTCCTCCGGCGTCAGCGCGCGCTGGTGCATCAGCACGCGGCCGTCGTCCGTCGCCGGCTTGACGAACTGCGCGGCCAGGGCGGCGTGGGCGGGGGGAGGGGCGGTGGCGGCGGCGTGGGCGAAGCGGGGGTAATCGGTGGGCCGGTCGTTGAGCCGCCAGATGAGCGCCGAGTGGGGCAGCACCTCGATGCGCATCCCCCCGCCTTCGCACTTTTCAACGTAGCCCGCGCGCAGATCGCGCCGGATGCGCAAGGCGGAAAGGATCGAGTACCAGCGCATGCGCGGCAGGCTGCGCAGCGCCGCGATGGTCAGGCCCAGGGCCAGCGGCCCGATCCATTCGGCGGAGGCGCTGTAGTTCGTCACGATGACCACCAGCAGCGCCGCGCCGATGAGCAGCGCCGCGTTGCGGGCCACCGTCCAGAGCACGACCCGGTACACCTCGGCGATGCCGCGGAGCTCCGCCGAAGTCAGCTCGCGGGAGCCGACCACGGGGAGGCCGGCGTACCAGCGCTGTTCCATGGTCACTGCGCCCCGAGCTGCTTCATCAGCTCGTCGCGGAAGTAGCCGGTGGGGATGGTCCCCTGCTTGATGAAGAGGAGGTGGAACTTCCTGAGGTCGAACTTCTCCCCCAGCTTCTGCTTCGCCTCGTTCCGCAGGGCGTAGATCTCGTCTTTCCCCAGGCGGTAGGTGATGGCCTGCGTCGGCCACTTGGAGTAGCGGAAGATCGCCTTCTCCGAGGTGGTACAGCTGGCGCGCTTTCCTTCACTGAGTGTCGCGTCGCGGCAGGAGCCGGGCTGGAAGTCGACCACCTGCGAGAAGAGATCGACCGCATCGTCGTAGGTCATCTTCCCGGTGTGGATTCCGGTGTCGACGCGCACCCGCAGGTCGCGGTAGAGCTTCCCTTGCAACTGGTAGAGCCGTTCCTCCGGCGTGTAGAACCCGTTCGGCGCGTTCGCCCGCGGCTCCGCCATCAGCGCCTCCGCGTAGAGTCCCCACCCCTCGGACGGCATGGAGTCTTCCCACATGGAGGAGGAGTCCTCCACCGCCCCCGGCGTCAGCCAGCGCACCGGCGACGGCTTGTCCGCCTGCAGCACCTTGTAATACCAGTCGTGGCCGGGGAAGCCCTCGTGCGCGGAGAGGTCGGCCAGCGCGGAGCGGTTGTTCTCCCGCAGCATGGCCGGATCGTTGTCCGTCGGGCTGACGTAGTAGCGCCCCACGCCCGTGGTCTTGAACGGCGGCGCCGGGTAATACGCCGCTCCGTCGATGGAGGCGCGCAACGGCGGCGGAGTCTCGACGACCTCCAGTTTGTAGTCCGCCGGCACGTCGAAGAGACCGGTCTTGCGCGAGTAGTCGACGAGGCGGAAGGCGGCGTCCTTGTACCACTGCACCATCTCCGCATCGGACCTCGGGTAGTCCTTCCCCAGCTGATCGATGACCGCGCGCACGGCCTGCTTGTCGTCCGCCGGCAGCGGCCAGTGGTGCTTCGCGCCGATCTCGCGGGCCAGCGCGGCCATGTCGCGCTGCGTCTGCTCCACGATCGGCCACGCCTCCTCGTACAGCTGCGCCGCGGTCTTGTCGATGCGCAGGTTGTTCTTCAACGCCCAGTTGTACTCCGTCTCGCCGAAGGCGTAGCGGTCGCCGGCGAACGCCTGCTTGATGCCGGCCTCTTTCGACGCATCATCGAAATAAGTGCTCGCCACGAAGTTGCGGAAGTCGGTGAACGCCCTGGCCGCCTTCGCCGACCCTTCCCTGATCTGCACCAGCAACTGCTCGCGCTGCGGCCCGGCCGCGATCCGCTCCTCGGCCAGCTTCGGCATCGTGGTCTCGAAGTACTTGGCCGTGCTCTCCGAGGTCTTGACGCCGTTGCGGTAGAGCATCCGGAAGTCGGCGCTGTTCTTCGCCTCGATGCCGGCGCGCATCTGCGCCTGCGCGGTGGCCAGGTACCGCGGGATCGCATTCAGCCGGTTGACCACCAGCGCCCATTCTTCCGGCGTGCCGTAGGTGCTCGCGCCGGTCTGGGTCATCCCCTGCAGCTGGAAGTCGATGGCGCGGAACGGCTCGTCGGTGTAGGTGTCGACGGAGCGATGCTGATGCTTGCGCACCTGGTGCAGGTGCAGCTGATAGCGGATCTGGGCCAGGGCGACGTCCCGGTCGGTGCTCTGCGCCGCGGCCTCGAGCTGCTGCTGCGTCTCGCTCAGCCAGCGGTCTTCCCCGTCGATGGCCGCCTGGGAGTGATCGCGCAGCCGCCCGTCGGCCTCCTCGAGCGAGGGGTCCAGACCGGCGCCGCCGAGGTAGGTGTTGACGCTCGGGTTGTGGCGGAGGAACTCGATGACGTAGGCGTGAACGATCGGCGCCGCATCGGCGGCGGCTTGCCTCGCGGCGGCCGGCGCTTTGGTTTCGGTCTGGTTCATGTTGCAGGCGAGGGTGAGGAGCAGCGGCAGGAAAAGCAATCGACGCATGGCGCCGGAGTCTAGCAAACGCTTTTCAGCGCCGCGTCACGAGACGGTGCCGAGAAGGGGAAACCCGGCAACCCAATTGCAAATAAGCTTCTCGTCAAGGGAGGATTTTTATGTCGAACTCATCCGAGAATCGCCCCAACACCAATACCAACATGAACACCGGTTCTGCCTCGCGCACGAGCGGGACGAGCGGCACGAACAGCAGCACCGACCGCCCCTTCGGCGTCACCTCTGCCAGTGAGCCCGAGGGCGTGATGGGTCTGTTGCACAAGGTCGGCATCGACGAAGACACTGTGCAGTCGACCGTGCAGCAGTGGCGCAGCCAGCTGGGCACGAACGTCGGCAAGCAGATCGAGGAGGCGGACCTGCTCGATCTGCTGGACAAGGCGCGGGACATGGCCCGCGGCTCGGCCACGCGCCTGAAGTCATCCGCGCAGTCGAACCCGACCATGTTCTACGGCGGCGTGCTCGCCCTCATCGCCGGCGCCGGCCTGCTGGCCGCCGCGGCGAAAGGCAACACCGACGAGTCGGCCACGACGACCAGCGGCGACATGCCTTCGGTGCTCGTCTGACCCAGAGCGTGACTTTGTCGTGAACTGTCGCGGCCGCGCCTTGCGGCCGCGACCGTATGCGGCGCCTCATGCCGCATGCGACGCGCCCTCCTCCTCGGCAGCCTCGCGCTTGCCGCACGCTTCCTCACCCTGACCCGCCACTCCGTTATCTGCGGCGTGCTCTACGGCATCGCGCTCTGGCGGGGCGGGCGGCGGGGAGGGCTAAAGGCGCGGACCGCGTTGGCGGCTCGTATGCCACAGCGACAGCATAACGATCTCGTCGTCGTCGGCGCGGTAATAGAGGTAGTACTGCGTCGCCTTCAACAGCACGCGGCGAACCGCCGCGAGTCGGGTGTTGCGCGCTGCCTCGCCTACCTCCGGTGCGCTTCGAATGAGCTCGAAGGCGTCATTGATCTCAAGCTCCAGCAGCATCGGGTTCTTCCGTTCCGCGCGCGGGAGAACGGGAATCTGCATCAGTCCCGAATCTCGTGCAGCCGACGCAGCATCTCCTCGCCGGAGATGCCTTCCCCCCGGTCGGCTTCCTCGAGAGCAGCCAGCAACTCCGCCTCGAGCTCGGCGTCGACATCAAAGCCGTCGCGCTCGCGAACGATCGCCGAGACCGAGGCACCGTCAGGGAGTGGCTCGCCATCGAGCTCGATACGGCCATCGACTACCTTGGCTGCGAGTACCTGCATCGCGTCTATCGTACCTCGGCGGCGCCCCGAGTCTGCGGTCAGAGGCGTGGTTTGCTGCCGCGGCGAGCATGCCATAGCCCCAGAATCTGAATCGCGCCGTTCACGACGCGGTAGTACAGGTGGTATCCCGTCACGAGCAGCTCGATCTTGCGCACGCCTGGGCGAGCGCGTACGGGAGGTCCTGACAGCGGGTGAGAAGACAGCAGCAACAACGCGCGATCGATCTCGTCCTCCAGGGCGTTCGGGCTCTTGTGGCGGTTGCGACGCCACCATGCACCGGCGACTCGCATCTGCCGGAGCGCGCGCGATGTGAAGCCGATTTTCACCGTACCGCGCGCAACTCGCGCAGGGCGTCTTCCGCCGGAATGAGCTCGCCGCGGTCGGCCTCGGCGATTGATTCATCCAGCTCCGCCAGCTGATCGGCTGTCAGCTCTGCTTCTCCCACCTCATCGGGAAGCCCGATCACAAGCTCCGCTCCTTCCGGCAACGGCTCGGCCCACTCATCCAGCACGATCTGCCCGTGAACGACGTGTGCGGTGGTGATTCTCATGAGCTTTATCGTACCTCGGCGTGCTCGCGGTCGGAGGCCAGCAACCGGGTCAGCCAAAGGTTCGTCAGCTTCTCCGTCACCGTGTTCTGGCGCAGGCGGGCCCGCAGGTTGTTAAAGTCCACCGCGTCGAGGGGCTGGTCCTGGTTGAAGCAGGAGAAGATGAAAGACTCCTTGCCGGTCTTGGGGTCGACGTGGCGCTGGAGGCATTGGGCGCAGACCTGTTTCATCATGCACTGCATCGGGGAGTTGATCGAGCCGATGCCGATGTGGTCGG
>DASYMJ010000343.1:0-3216 GCA_036009105.1 Thermoanaerobaculia bacterium
TCTCGGCCCGGCCGATCGGAAAGGACAGACCCTCGGCCTGCTCCTGGATGACATCGTGGTCGACGACGGCACCCTGGTGCTGAACCGGGACGGCGTGGTCTATCGCCTGATCGTGCAGCGGGCCAAGGGGAAGGGACGGAGCGCGCCGACGCTCTCGTCGAATGCAATCTCGCTGGACATCAAAAAGCTCGGTGAGCTGAAGCTGGAACGTGCCGAGATCGAGGTGATCAAATGATTCGTGCCGCCGCAGTCCTCTTCGCGTTACTCACGGCCTTGACGGCGTCCGCGCAGCGCCCGCTTTTCGATCCCGACGATTTTCTCGATCCGCGCGAGAGAGGCGGGCGGCCGGTGCTGATCTCCCGCCTGGTCGTCGGCGCCGGCTCGAACCTGAGCGGCGACGGCTTCCGCCCCCTCGGCGAAAACATCGGCTATGTGCATCTCGCGAACAGTTTCTCCTGGCGGTCGGTGCAGTTCGACTACAAGCGGACCCAGATGAAGGCGGAGGATGGGGAGGCGGCGCGGTGGGAGTACCGCAACAAGCCGCGCCAGGGGAATCTCCTGCCGCTGTCGCGGACGCGCGATGCCACGTCGAAATCGAAAGACACGTTGCATGCCGCGTGGTACTGGCCGGTGCCGGCCGGTGGGGGCATCCCGGTGATGCTCCGCTCGCGGGTGACGTTCGCGACGCAGCCGATCGAGACCGAGGTCTTCGTAGCAACCCTTGGGACGCGGCATGCGTCCGGCCGCGAGCGGACGTTCGCCATCGATACCGACACCTGGTTCCGCATCGCCGGCCACGATTTCTTCGGTTCGCTCGCGGTCTCCGGCACGAAGACGCGGACGAACGCGAATACGAATGGGATTTTTGTCGATACCGGCGACCGGGACGAGCGCGCGCTCACCTACACCAACCGGTTCCCAGCGCTCGCTCTGAACCGGGCAAGGATCCTCGTCCGTCCGACGCTCACCGTCGGCGGCATCTCGAACCGCGGCGGCTCGGCGGTGAACCTGGTCAATCCCGCGATCGAGATCTTCCACCCATTCGCACGGTCCGGCGCAAATCTGCACATCATCTACAGCCCGCAGTGGGCCGCCGACGGCGAGCGGTGGAAGACGACGCATCAGGTGGCGGTGCTCGTCGACCGCGCGCTGTTCGTCAAGGTGTTTTAGGGGAGGATGGTTCCGGCGTCGGGTGAAGACGGTCCTTGGTGTTGCGGAGAAACAGAGTCAATCGCGCGTCCGTCGCCGCGGCGCCGAGGATCGGAATCTTGGTCATACCGCCTCGTTCGCGGCCTGGTACTCGGCGTCGGTGACCTTTTCCATCCACTCGACGCCTTTACCGTTCAGCTCTTCGACGATGGCGATGTGCGTCATCGCCGTCGCGGCCGCAGCGCCGTGCCAGTGCTTCTCGCCCGGCGGACACCACACGACGTCGCCGGGGCGGATCACCTGCGCCGGTTGCCCGGCGCTCTGCACCAAGCCGCAGCCGGCAGTCACGATCAGGACCTGTCCGAGAGGGTGCGTGTGCCACGCGCTACGCGCGCCGGGCTCGAACGTCACGTATGCGCCCATCGATCGCCACGGATCGTTCGCCTGAAAGAGCGGGTCGATCCGTACGCTCCCGCTGAACGTCTGTTCCGGACCTGTGGCCGAGGGTTGGGTGCCGTTCCGTTTGATCTGCATCATTCTCTCCTTCTCGAATCGTCCGCCGGTGCGGCTCTGTCAGTGCGCTCGTGATGCGCCCCGGCAAGAGCAGAAACGTCACAGTGTCCCACGCGTCGTGCGCGACGCCAGCAGGACGCTGGCCGCGAGCAGCAGCGCGTGCACCGTGCAGGGAACGAGGACATACCAGCGCCAGTCCTGCCGCGCGCGGTCATTGCGGAGCGAGCTCGCCAAACCAGTACGCGGCGGTGACTCCGCCGTCCATGAGGAAGTCGCTGCCGGTGATGAATCCGCCGTCCGGTCCCATCAGCAGCGCAGCGACCGTTCCGACCTCGTCCGGCGTGCCGGCGCGGCCGGCGGTGGAGAGCTCGATCATCCGCCGGTAGCCTTCGCCGCGCGGCCCGCTGAGCTCGTCCTTGGCCAGCGGAGTCATGATGATGCCCGGGCTGATGGTGTTGAGTCGCGCACCGCGCTTGCCCCACCGAACAGCTTCGGCCATCACCCGCAGCGAGTTCCCCCGTTTGGAGAGCTGGTACGCGTGAAGCGAATCGGTCACCTGGTCGGGTTGCAGGAAGGGCAGCCTGAGGAGCTCTTCCACGGCCGTGGTGGCCAGCGCCCGGTTCTGTTCGACGGAGAGAGGCGGAAGGCGATGTCCGGATTGCGAGGCGATCACGACACCGGCGCCACCGCGGCCGATCACGTTTCCGAACTCTTCGAGGACGAGTGCCGTGCCGTACAGGTCGACTTTCAGGATGGTTGCGGGCGACGCCTGCGTGGGGGAGACGCCGGCGGCGTGGATCAGGCCGGTCACGTCGCCGCGCTTCGCCGCCATCGCGGCCAGTGCGCGCACGGCCTCACGCGAGGAGGCGTCGACGGTCGCGACGCTCACGTCGTAGCCGGCGTTGCCCATCACCTCGGCTGCTGCATTCGCGTTTTCCATCCGCATGTCGGCCAGCAGGACATGCTTCCCGACGCCGACCCGCCGGGCGATGGCCTGACCGATCTGGCCCGCTCCGATGACGACGACTACGTTTGCCATAGGTCTTCCTTTTTGGAACGCTTTGACGTCTGCGCCGGTCGTCGTGACTCTTTCGTGCCCGTGGGCTCGGAGCCATCATTCGCCTCAGAACGCGATCATGACCTTGATCGCCTCGCGATCGTTCATGGCGCGGTAGCCATCGGGAACGCCGTCCAGGTTGGTGACGCGGTCGAACACGCGGCCCGGCTGCACGCGGCCCTCGAGGATGTCCGGCATCAACTCTTCGATGTACGCGCGTACCGGTGCGGGGCCGCCGGCGATGGTGACGTTCCTGTAGAACGTTTCCTGCGCGGCAGGCAGCGTGTCGTGTTGCGGCACGCCGACCCGTCCGACCGCGCCGCCGGCGCGGGCGATGCGCAGCGCCGTTTCCATCGACTGGCCGTGGCCGACGCACTCGAGCACCGAATGCGCACCGAGGCCGCCGGTCAGTTGGAGGATGCGTGCGACCGCCTCCTCGCCACGCTCGCTGACGACATCCGTGGCGCCGAACTCGCGCGCCAGGGCGATGCGATCGG
>DASYMJ010000344.1:0-11532 GCA_036009105.1 Thermoanaerobaculia bacterium
CATCTGCCGAGAGACTCTCGGGGACACCCTGCCGAAAAATCTCACCTTCTTTGATGATATAGGCGCGGTCGGTGATCTTCAGTGTTTCCCGTACGTTGTGATCGGTAATGAGAATGCCGATCCCCCGCGCGCGCAACTGAGAGACGATACGTTGGATTTCGAAAACGGCGATCGGATCGATTCCTGCAAAGGGCTCGTCTAGCAAAATGAATGCCGGGTTGATGGCGAGGCTGCGCGCGATCTCCACGCGCCGCCGCTCCCCCCCCGAAAGCGAGTACGCCCGGCTCTTCGCGATGTGCGTGATGCCGAACTCCTCGAGCAGTTGCCGGGTCCGCCGCTGCCGCTCGGCCAGGGGCAGGCTCATGGTCTCGAAGACGGAGAGCAGGTTCTCCTCCACGGTGAGCTTGCGGAAGACCGAGGGCTCCTGGGGGAGATAGCTGATGCCGCGCTGGGCGCGCAGATACATCGGCAGCGCGGTGATGTCTTCATCCCCCAGCGAGACGCTGCCGCCGTCCGGCCGGACCAGCCCCACGATCATGTAGAAGGTGGTGGTCTTGCCCGCTCCGTTGGGCCCGAGCAGGCCGACGATCTCCCCCTGGCGGATGTCGACCGAGATGTCGCGCACGACCTTGCGGCTCTTGTAAACCTTGAGCAGATGCGACGCCGCCAGCCGCAAGTTCGGGTTGTTCTCGCCGTCCGCCATTTCCGGCGCGCATTGTATGCGACTCGGCGATGGGCGATCAGCGAGGGGAATGTAGGGCCGGCTCTCAGCCGGCCGCAGTAAAGCACGATGGGCCGGCTGAGAGCCGGCCCTACATTTAATGCTCCGGCTTGTACGTCCCCTGCGTCCCTTGGGTGGGGCTCACGATCTCCACCTTGTTGCGCACCAGGTCGAGCTTCACCTGCTGGCCGCTCAGGTTTCCGTTCGGCGCGGTGGCGGTGGCGGGGTTGCCGTCGAGCAGGACCATCTTGGTCTTGAGGAGGTACACCGCTTTGTCGCCGGTCGCCTTGCGGCCGGTGGCCGAATCGACGATCACCACGTTCTTCTCCGCCTCCATCCGCTCCAGCTTCTTGTTCGCGTCGAGGAACATGATGGCGTGCTCGCCGGTGACGGTGCGCGTCTCGTCGACGATCTTGACGTTGCCGACCAGGTCGATGCGGCGCTCGTTGCGGCGCGCCAGGAGCTGGTCGCTGTGCGTGGTGACCGGCGTCTTCCGCGCCTCGGCGCCGCCGCTGTTGTAGAGCAGCGTCCGGACGTTGCCGCGCGCGGTGATCTGGTCGCCCGCTCCCTGCACCTGCAGCTCCTGCGCGAAGACCGTGTTCGTCTCCTGCCACGCCCGCACGTTGCCGCTGAAGACCGCCGTCTTGTTCGCCTGCCGCATGTTCAAGACATCGGCATTCACGAACACCGGCTTGCCGGCCGGAAAGAGGTTCGTGCCGTCCGCCGAGGGGCCGTTCTGTTTGGAGATGAGCTGCGCGATGACGCTGCCGGTCGCCTTGGCCGTGCCGCCGCGGGGCGAGAACTCGATCTGCTTCGCCTTCACCGTCTGCCCTTCCGACACGACGGTCGGATCGAAGCCCGGCTCGGCGGTGAGCAGCACCCGGTCGGCCGGGATGTCGTAGTTCGCCCGGAAGGCGGACGCGGTGTTCTTCGGGTCGGTGTATTTGAACGAGCCGTCGATGAAGGCGCTGGAGGCCTTGTGGGTCCGGACGTCGAAGCTGACCGTCATCCGGTCCCCGTTGATCTGGCGCGGCGCCTCGCCCAGCTCCTTCATCACCACCTGCGAGTCGGCCTTGATCTCCGACACCGCGCGGTTGGCGATGGCCACCCGGAAGTTCTTCGCCACCAGGTCCCGATGGGGCGGGCCGTCGAAGACGGCGTGGGCCATCCCCGGCTCGCCGATGGCGTTGATGGCGCTGATGGTGCCGTCCGGCGCGAGCTCGCTGTAGAAGCGCTCGCAGGTGATCTGCTTCCGGCCGCCGAGGTCTTCGCCGACGGCCGGGTTGCTGGCGGTGACGATGTCGACGTGGCCGGTGCCTTCCAGGCCGATGATCCGCTTGCGGTCCTGGGTGAAACGGCCGACGAGCTTGTCGCAGGTGAGCCGGTCGGCGGCGCGCGTCATCTCCACCGCGGTGTTGAAGGTGGCGTCGTTCTCGCGCCGCCGGAACAGGCCGTCCGCGGCGCGGATCATCATCGGCGCCTCGGTCGGCAAGGCGGGGTTCATGGTGGCATCGACCTTCTCGAAGAGGCGCAGGGTCTCCCCTTCCACGTCCAGGTCGAGCGCGCCGGCGCGGCCGGTCCAGCGGTCGATGCGGAACTGCACCGGGATGTGGTTCATGAGACGGCTGCCGTCGAAATGGATCTCCGCGGTGGTGATCTCCACGCCGTCGCTCGACGTCACCTTCACGCCGCCCTTCGCCTCCGCCACCTTCGTCTTGCTGTTGAACTGCGCGTTCGGGCAGGAGATCTCGTAGGTCAGGCCGTTCGGCCGGTAGATGGTGAGCGCGACCCCTTCCAGCGTGTTCCAGTCGCCGGTGTAGGCCACCAGGCGGTCGGCCCGGATGCGGGAGACGACGCGGCCGGCCACGGTCTGCGTGTCGTCGAAGCGCTTCGACTCGATGATGGCCGTCTGGGAGGTGAGCGTGGCCACCGGCGGCGTCTGGTTCGACTTGTCCGGCTTGACCTTTCCCCGCTGCCAGTTGAGGTAGATCACCACCACGAACGCGAAAAAGAGGATCGGCAGCGCGATGCGCAGGATTCGGATGATTCTCATTCGCTCCCGCAGTCAACAGGGCACTTACGCGTTTCATGCCGAGTCACAAAACGTAGGGCCGGCTCTCAGCCGGCCCCATGGCGGCCGATCCGGTATGCCGCGTCTGGGCCGGCTGGAGAGCCGGCCCTACGTTTGCCGCGCGTCCACCACCGAGAGCCGCAGGCCGCTCGGTGCATAGCCGCTCGGCTCGAGCTGGAACAGCAGGTCCACCCGGCCGCCGCGCACGAGCTCCGGCCCCAGCTCCTTGACGCTGGGCCAGAGCACCGCCTGCTGCCGCCCCGTCCCGTCCTGCACCGAAAGCTCGCAGCAATCCTCGGCGAACGTGCGCGTGCCGGTGACCTCGATTCCCCTGGCCAGGAACAGCGGCTGCGGGTTCCCCGACCCGAACGGCTGCAGCATCTCGTGCGCCTCCAGAAAGCGCGCATCGAGATCGCCCAGCGTCACCTCGGCATCGATGAAAGCGGTGCGGACGAATAGCTCGTCATCCATCGAACGGAACTGCTCCGCCAGCCGCTCCCGCAGCGCGGGCAGGTTGGCCGTCGGCAGGGAGAAGCCGCAGGCCAGCTCGTGGCCGCCGAAGTGGGTGAACAGGTCCGCCACTGCTTCGAGCTGCGCGTGCAGGTTGACACCGCGGATGCTCCGGGCCGAGCCGACGGCGTGTCCGTTCTCGATGCCGATGACGAGCGCCGGCCGGTAGTGCTTCTGCGCGATGCGTCCGGCCGTCAATCCGAGCACGCCTTTGTGCCAGCCGTCGCCGGCCAGGACGAAGATGCGCTCCGCGCCGACGATCTGCTCCTCGGCCGCCGCGCGCACCTGCTGCTCGATCTCCTGCCGCTCGGCGTTCATCCGGTCGAGCTCCGCGCAGAGCTCCCACGCGGCGTCGTCCGACTGCGCGGCGAAGAGCTGGATCGCGGTGTCGGCCGAGGCCAGGCGGCCGGCGGCGTTGATGCGGGGACCGATCTTGAAGCCGACGTCGCTCGCCCGCACGGCGCGGCCGGAGAGGCCGAGGCGCTTGAGCAAGGCGCGGAGGCCGCGGTTGCGGGCGTCCATCAGCCCGTCCAGCCCGAGGCGGACGATGGTGCGGTTCTCGCCGACCAGCGGCGCGACGTCCGCGATGGTCCCGATCGCCGCGATCTTCAACAGCGATCCGATCGACATCTTCTTCGCGTTGCGCCGGATCAGCTCACAACAGAGCTTGAAGGCCACGCCGACGCCGGCCAGCTCCTGGAACGGATAGTCGCAGCCGGGCTGCTTCGGGTTGAGCACCGCGGCGGCGGAGGGGAGCGTGCCGGGGGGGAGGTGATGGTCGGTGATGATGACGTCGATGCCGCGCTCGATCGCCTTGCGCACCGGCTCGACGCTGGTGATGCCGCAGTCGACGGTGATGACCAGCTTCACGTCCTTGTCCACCAGCACCCGGTCGATGACCTCGGTCTTGAGGCCGTAGCCGTCGACGAGCCGCTGGGGCACCACGTGCGCGGCGTCGGCGCCGAGGGAGCGGAGGACGGTCTGGAGCAGGACGATGGAGGTGACGCCGTCGACGTCGTAGTCGCCGTAGATGAGGATCGTTTCGTGATCGCGCACCGCGCGCCCGATCCGCTCGCAGGCGTGCTGCATGCCGTGGATGGTGGAGGGATCGTGCAGGTCGTCCAGGGTCGGCGCGACGAAGCGGCGGAAGGCGTCCGCGTCCTCCACGCCGCGCCGGGCGAAGATCGCGCGCAGCTTGTCGTGCTCGATGGGGAGGGGCGGGAGGATGGACGGCGGTTCGAGGAGGAGCCAGTGGTCGTGCAACATCTCTATGGCCAGTTTACGCGAGGCCGCAACCCGCTCTACGGTATGTAGGGCCGGCTCCCGGCCGGCCCGGCATCAAGCGATCCAGGGGGCCGGCTGAGAGCCGGCCCTACTTTTACCTTCCGGAGCAGCTCCAGGTAGTGCGCGGGAGCCGCCGTCCCGGTGTCCCGCACCCACTCCCCCGTCCGGTCGTTGCCGATGTAGAGCACCGCGCCGTGCAGGTTTGGCTTCGCGTCGTCGCCGGTCATGGCCCTCGCCAATTGGCGCATGGAGGCCGGCGAACCGGTCACCAAAGTCCAGCCTTTCTTCACCCCGTAGCGGCGAGCCCATGCGGCAAGCCGCTCCGGCGTGTCGTGCTCGGGATCGAGAGAGACGGAGACGATGGCGAGGTCGCGGCGGGCCTGCTGGAGGGCGACCAGCGTATGGGCGACCATGGGGCAGGCGTCTTCACAGCTGGTGAAGAAGAAGGCCACCACCACCACCCGCCCGGCGATGAGGTCGCGGTGGAAGTGCAGGGCCTGCCCGGTCTGGTCGATCACCGGCACGTCCGGGATCAGCAGGGCCGCCAGCAGCAGGATCATTGGATGGCGACCCACCTCGCCACGGAGGGCACGCCGGCCTTGTTCAGCACGAACAGCATGTAGTGCCCCGGCGGCGCGATGTTGCCGTTGGCCGGCGCGGTCACTTGCAGCTGGCTCCCGTTCACGGTGAAGGCGAGCCGCACGAAGCGCTGGCTCTCATCGAAGGCATGCGTCACGGCGCCGGGATGGATGAACGTCACGCTGCCGATGTCCGCCGGGTTCGGCGTCGTCACCGCGAAGCGCTCGCCGTAGCGAATGGTCGCCGGCGCGGCGGTGATGGCCGGACGAGTGCCGCGGAAGAGGTACGGCGGCGAGTAGACCTGCGCGGAGTCGTGGAACGGGCCGGCCTCGTACGGCGGCACGCCCGGAGGCGGCGGCGGTGGCGGCTCGCCCCACGGCGGCAGCCCGCCGCCCGCGTTGAGCACGGTGCCGTCCGGGAGCAGCAAGGCGATGGAGTGGTAGACGCGCGTCACGGCGGCGGGCGCCAGGGACGTCCACCTGCCGCTCTTCGGGTCCCACAGCTCCGGCGTGAGCACGGGCGAGCGCCAGTCGTTGAAGCCGGGGCCGTTCGAGCCGCCGGTCGCCAGGACGGTGCCGTCCGGGAGGATCGTCGCGTTCATCTGCCGGCGTCCGAAGCGCATCGGATCGGTCGGCCTCCAGCGCGGCGCGGCTACGGTCAGGTCGATCGTCTCCGCCGACCGCGCGGGCGGATTCCCCCCGCCCACGATCAGCACCTTTCCGGGCTCGTACATCACGGCCGAGCCGTAGTCGCGGAAGATCACGGAGCTGGCCGGCCCGGGCGTCCACCGGCCGGTGCCGCTGGTGTCGAGCCACGCCGTCCCGGCGCGGGGGCCGGCCATGAAGACGAGGCCGTTGGGCGCGAGGAGCATCCAGGGATAGAGCTCGATGCCGCTGTCGATCGCGCTGGTCAGACCGCGCCACCGCCCCGTGGCCGGCGACCATACCTGCGGCAGCCCGTTGCGGCGGCCGGAGCCCTCCGGCACCGTGCCGGGCGGCATCTCGCCCGATACGACCAGCACGTCGCCGTTGCCCAGCGGCGAGGTGGTCGGGTACCAGCGGCCGGCGTTCATGTCCATGCTCTTCGTCCACCGGTTGGTGCGGAAGTCGAAGATCGTGGTCTGGATGGCGCCCCAGCCGTCGAAGCGGTCATGGCCGCCGGCGACGAGCAGGCGCCCGTCGGGCAGGAAGGTCTGCCCGGCGCAGAACGGCTGGACGAAGGTGTTCGGGATGTTGGTGAAGGTGGTGCCGTGCGGGTCGCCGACGAACGTGTCGAGCGTCGTCACGCCGTCCTTGCGCGCCCAGCCGATGATCCGGCCGTCCGGGAAGAGCGCGGCGTGGATGGCCACGAACGGCCACTTCCGCACGTTGGACCACTGCCCGACCACCTTGGGATCCTGGGCCAGGGCGGGCAGGGCGGCGGCGAAGGCGAAGAGGAGGAGGGAGAGGGTGACCAGTCGGGAGCTGCGCAAGAGCCGACCTCCTAAAGTTATTAGTTGTCAGCTGGCGGTTGTTCAGTAGAAACGGTTCTACCGACAACTCGGCAACCGGCAACTCGTCCACTGATGGGAAGACCCTCGCCGATTATAGTGCGGAATTACGACTTTTCGTAAACGCCCATCTTCCGGAACTTTCTATAGCGCTCGTCGAGCAGGGCGGGCGGCTTCAATTTCATCAGCTCGCGGAGCGAACGCTCCAGGTACGGCGCCAGCGTGTCGGCGGCCAGCTGCGGGTCGCTGTGCGCGCCGCTGTCCGGCTCGGGCACGATCTCGTCGATGATGCCCAGCTTCTTGAGGTCGAGGGCGGTGATGCGCATGGCGGCCGCGGCATCCGGCGCCGCCGCCGCGTTCTTCCACAGGATCGCCGCGCATCCCTCCGGGCTGATCACGGAGTAGACGGCGTGCTCCAGCATGAGCACCCGGTCCCCCACCCCCAACGCCAGCGCTCCCCCGCTGCCCCCTTCGCCCAGCACCGTGACGATGATCGGCACCTGCAGGGCGGCCATCTCGCGCAGGTTGACCGCGATGGCCTCCGCCTGCCCCCGCTCCTCCGCCCCCACCCCCGGGTAGGCGCCCTGGGTGTCGATGAAGCTGAAGATGGGCAGCTGGAACTTCTCCGCCATCTTCATGATGCGCAGCGCCTTGCGGAACCCCTCGGGGCGGGGCTGGCCGAAGTTGCGGAGGATCTTCTCCTTCGTGTTCCGCCCCTTCTGGTGCCCCACGACGGCGCAGGCCTGGCCCCGGAAGCGGCCGAAGCCGCCCACGATGGCCGGGTCGTCGCCGAACTTCCGGTCGCCGTGCACCTCGACGAATTCTTCGAAGAGGAGCGCGATGACGTCGAGGGTGTAGGGACGTTGGGCGTGGCGGGCGACGAGGGTCTTCTGCCAGGGGGTGAGGTTGGCGTAGATTTCGTGCGAGACTTTGGTAAGCTTCGTCTGGAGCTCAGCGATCTCAGCCTGCCTGGCCGGCTCCGCTTCCATCGCGGTCAGCTCTTCGATCCTGCGCCGGATTCTGAGAATCGGCTCTTCGAACTGCGTCGGGTCGGCGCTCATGGCGGTGCACGCTAACAAATGACAGAGACGCTAGCAACTGAACCGCAACATCCGGAGCCCGAGCACGGGACTCAGCTCGAGGCGTGGGGCGACAACGCCCGGATGCGCCACATCCCCTCCCTGGAGTGGATCATCGCCAAGGTGGACGGCGACGTCCGCCGCATCAC
The DNA here is from genome assembly GCA_036009105.1 of Thermoanaerobaculia bacterium. GTDB lineage: Bacteria > Acidobacteriota > Thermoanaerobaculia > Gp7-AA8 > Gp7-AA8 > JAFAVZ01. The sequence continues at coordinate 7,883 of DASYMJ010000344.1, forward strand.
GGACGTGCTCTGGTCCCCCTACGCCGCCCTCTCCTTCGACGATCCCCGCCATGCGCCGCTGGAGGCCGAGCTGCGCGCGCTCTGCCGCGCCCTCGACCGCCTGGCCGACTGCGCGCGCCACTCCCGCGCGAACCATGCGCCCGGCGAGCTCGGCGCCCGGCTGCACTGGGCGGTCGACCACGCGGTGGCCATGCTCCGCTCGGTCGATGGCAACCTCTTCGGCAGGCGCTACCCGGTCCAGACCCACGAGCGCTCGAAGGCCGAGCCGGTCTACGCCGCGCTGCTGGTGGTGATCCAGCACCTCTGGCGCATCCATCCGCTGGCCCTGGCCGTCGACCCGGATCTCGATGAGCGCCTGCTCAGTGGCCTGGTGCGGCTGGAGAACCCGGTGGACGAGCGGATGCTGCGGCCCATCGCCTGATCAGGACGCCTGGCGCGTCTAACGGCATGCCAGACATCACCAGCCCGCGCCTGCTGCTTTGCGTTCTACGTTCTCGGTCGCTACGTCGACCCGTCGTTCCGCTTCTCGGGGCTGCTGTCGGCGGCGCTGTTTCTCTGGAGGCGACGAAAAGGATCGGCCTGAGGCCCGCCCCGCGCACATCCGGATACAACGGAGGTCGGACCTCAGCCCGACCCCTCCCGCGCTCTCAGGCCAGCTCCAGCCTCTCCACGAACGCCTCGCCCCGCGGCGACAGGACGACAGCTCGCGAACCGGCCTCGCGACGCGCATAGCGCAGCGCGAAAAGCCGCTCCAGCAGTGCTTGGCCGAGGGAGCCGGCGAGATGCGCGCGACGCTGACTCCAGTCGAGGCATTGCCTGCAAAGCCGCCTGCGCCGCGCCCGCAATGCCTCCAGATCGATGCCGATGCGCTCGCACCACGCCTCGCCGGCGCGGGTGAGCGCGAGCTCGTCGTCCGGACCGCTGATGACCCGCTTCCCGCGCAAGCCATCCAAGAGGCGCACCCCCATCTCCCCTGCCAGATGGTCGTAGCAGACGCGCGCCCGGCGCAGCGCCTCCTCGCGCGGCCCGAAGCGGAGCGGGCGCACCGGCGGCGCGATGCTCATCAACCCTTCGATGGCCGCCGCCACCTCCGGGCCGGCGATGCGGAAGTAGCGGTGGCGGCCCTGCCGCGCGATGGTCAGCAGGCCCGCGTCGGTGAGGCGGGTGAGATGGCTGCTCGCCGTGGACGGCAGCACGCCGCCGGCGAGGGCGAGCTCCGTCGCGGTCTGGGCCTGGCCGTCCATGAGGAGGCCGAGCATGCGGGCGCGGGTGGGGTCGCCGAGGAGCTGGGCGATGGCGGCCATGTCAGGCATACTTCGATGCTAATCGAAGCGTGGGGCCGCGGCAAGCGCTATCGTAGCGGCATGAACTACGAAACGCGCCTCCTGTGGGAGGGAGACACCGCCACCTACGACAGCTACAGCCGCCAATACTGCATCGTCATCGACGGCAAGCCGGAGGTCATCGGCTCGGCCGATCCGGCGTTCCGCGGCGACGCCGCCAGGCACAACCCGGAAGACATGCTGATGATGGCCATCGCCTCCTGCCATCTGCTCACTTACCTCGCCCTCTGTGCGCGCAAACGGATCCGGGTGGTGGAGTACCAGGACGATGCGCGCGGCAGGATGGCGCTGCGCAAGGACGGCGGCGGCCATTTCGAGGAGGTCGTCCTCCGCCCGGTGGTGACGATCGCGGAAGGCGACGCGGCGCTCGCCCACCAGTTGCACGAGAAGGCGCATCAGCTCTGCTTCATCGCCAACTCCGTGAACTTCCCCATCCGCTGCGAGCCGACGGTGAGGACGCGATGAAGGACCTGGCCATCCTTCTCGACGACCGCCCCGGCGCACTGGCCGACCTGGGCGACGCCCTCGGCAACGCCGGGGTGAGCATCGAAGGCGGCGGCGTGTTCGTCGTGGACGGCCGCGGCATCGCCCATTTTCTCTTTCACGACGAAGGCGCGGCGTGCGCGGCGCTGGAGCGCGCCGGCATCACCGTGCTCGCCCAGCGCGAGGTGCTCGTGCAGCGGCTGCGGCAGGACGAGCCGGGCCAGCTCGGCAAGATCGCGCGGCGCATGGCCGCGGCGGGGGTGAACATCGAGGTGATGTACAGCGACCACGACCACCAGCTGATCCTGGTGGTGGATGACTTGGCGAAGGGGCAGGCGGTGTCCGAATCCTGGACGGGCAATGCTACGATACGCGGCACATGAAAATCGCGTTCATCAAACCGCCCATCGGCGGCATCCTCGGCCTGGAGATGCTGACCTTCGTCGAGCCGCTCGGCCCCATCTGCGTCGCCGCCTGCCTCGAGGAGGACGGCCATGAATGCAAGGTGGTCGACTTCCGCATCGACGGCGAAGAGCACGGCATGGAGCTGGTTCGCGATTTCGATCCGGACGTGGTCGGCCTGCAGTGCAACTTCACCACCGAGCGCAACCGGACCATCCGCCTCGCGCGCCGCGTCAAGAAGGAGATGCCGAAGGCGTTCGTCGTCATCGGCGGCCACGACGCGTCCCGCGATCCCGACTGGTTCCGCCACGATTGCATAGACGCCATCGCCGCCGGCGATGGGGAAGAGGTGATGCCGCCCCTCGTCAACGCGCTCGCCGCGGGCGGCGACCTGCGCAAGGTGCGCGGCCTGGAGGTCAACAACGGCGGCGAGTGGTTCTTCACCGGGCATGCCGACGCGCGCCCCAACCTCGACACCTATCCCCTCCCCGCCCGCCACCTCATCAAGCAGTACGCCGACCACTACTACATCAACTTCCGCAAGCCGCTGGCCCTGATGGAGACCGCGCGCGGCTGTCCCTTCAAGTGCAACTTCTGCTCGGTCTGGAAGTTCCACGAGAGCACGTTCCGGGAGAAGTCGCCCGAGCGGGTCGTGCGCGAGCTGCAGGCCATCGAGGCGCAGAACATCTTCATCACCGACGACATCTTCTGGATGAACGTGAAGCGGGGCGAGGAGATGGCCAGGCAGATCAAGGCGGCCGGCATCCGCAAGTACTTCACCGTCCAGACCCGCACGGACATCATCGTCAAGTTTCCACACCTGGTGGAGCAGTGGAAGGACTGCGGCGACCTGGCCATCTTCCTCGGCCTGGAGTCGGTCACGGACGAAGGGCTGGCCGCGGTGAACAAGAAGAACAAGGCCTGCAACAACGTGCGGGCCATCGAGATCCTCAAGGACCTCGGCGTCGGCTTCACCCCCAACTTCATCGTCGATCCCGCCTGGGACCGCGACGATTTCACCCGCCTGCGCGAATGGATCGAGCAGATGGGTGCCTACAACAGCGGCTTCTCCATCCTCACCCCCCTCCCCGGCACCGACCTGTGGGACGCCGCGAAACGGCAGGTGACGACGCACGAGTGGGAGCTGTACGACATCGTGCACGCCGTGCTGCCGACGAAGCTCCCCCTGGACGAGTTCTACGCCGAGTATTCAGCCCTCTGGCGCCACGCTCTCGACGTCCGCTACAAGCTGCGCGGCCGGGCCCGGACGTACATCCAGCTCGGCGCCGCCCTCGCCACCGGCAAGGTGACGTTCAGCGCCGTGCGCAACGGGATGAACATCGCGAAGGTGTTCAGCAAGCCGGAGACGTTTTTGAAGGCGCACGGGTAAAGATGTAGGGCCGGCTCTCCAGCCGGCCCAAT
>DASYMJ010000345.1:0-20009 GCA_036009105.1 Thermoanaerobaculia bacterium
CGCCCGCCCCGCCCGTGCGCGCTGTCACCGCGGCCGCGGCCGCCCCCACCCGCTCCGAAGCCATCGACCGCGCCAACCTCGACCTCGCCCTCGGCCGCATCGACGACGCCATCGCCGCCCTCCGCTTCGTCGCCGCCACGGACGATGTCGAAGAGGAGGTGCGCACCCGCGCCGCCTCGATGGCCGAGGAGCTGGAGCAGAACCGCACCCGCAACCGGCACGTGGAGCTCTACAACGACGCGGTCGATCTGGCCCAGGACAAGGACCTGCGCGGCGCCCTGGCCATCCTCGACCGCCTCCTCCCCGAGCTGACCGACGAGGACATCTGCGCCTCCGCCGGCGCTCTGCAGGCGGAGCTGCGGAGGGTGGTGGGCGCCGCCAAGCCGCGCTAGTTGTCAGTTGTCAGTTGTCGGTTGTCAGTAGAAGGTGGCGAAGCTACTGACAACCGATAACAGACAACCGACAACCATATACTTCCCCCGCCATGCTCCCGCCCGGCACAACACTCGGACCTTACGAGATCCTCGCCCAGATCGGGGCGGGTGGGATGGGGGAGGTTTACCGGGCCCTCGACACCCGCCTGGGCAGGCAGGTCGCTGTCAAGGTGCTCTCCCGCTCGTATACCAATGACGCCGAGGCGACGCGGCGGTTCGAGCAGGAGGCGCGGGCGGCGGGGATGCTCAACCATCCCAACATCGTCTCGCTGTACGACATCGGCAGCGAGGGGCCCATCCGCTACATCGTCTCCGAGCTGCTGCAGGGCGAGTCGATGCGGCAGCGCATCCGGCAGGGACCGATTCCCGCGCGCAAGGCGGTCGACTACGCGGTGCAGGTGGCGCGCGGGCTGGCGGCGGCGCACGAGAAAGGCATCATCCACCGGGATCTCAAGCCGGAGAACCTCTTCATCACCCGCGACGGACAAGTCAAGATCCTCGACTTCGGCCTGGTGAAACTGATCGGCGGGCATCACGAAGGGCCGGCGGTGGACGAGCACGCCATCACCCTGGCCGGCACGCCCACCGAGCCCGGACGCCTGCTCGGCACGGTCGGCTACATGGCGCCGGAGCAGATCCGCGGGCAGTCCGGCGACCACCGCTCCGACCTCTTCGCATTCGGCGCCATCCTCTTCGAGATGGTCAGCGGCCGGCAGGCCTTCCGCGGCGACTCCCCCATCGAGACGCTGAACTCCATCCTCAAGGACGAGCCGCCCGAGTTCTACGAGCTCGACGTGCGCATCCCCTCCGCGCTGGAGCGGGTCATCCGCCACTGCCTGGAGAAGAACCCCGACGAGCGCTTCCAGTCGGCGCGCGACCTCGCGTTCGACATCGGCGCGATGTCCGGCCTGACCAGCCAGGTCATCTCCTACCCGCGCCTGCTGCGGATGCGCGCGCGCCACGTGCTGCGATTGCTCGCCTTCGCCGCGATCGCCACCCTCGCCCTCGGCGCGGCGTACTGGTTTGGCACGCGGCGCGGGCAGGCGCCGCCGCCGACGTTCCAGCGCCTCACCTTCCGCGGCGGCACGCTGCTCAACGCGCGCTTCGGGCCGGACGGCCAGACCATCTTCTACGGCGCGCGGTGGGGCGGCAATCCGGTCGCGGTCTACACCGCGCGGCCCGATTCGCCCGAGTCGCGCGACCTCGGCTTCAGCGGCGCGGATCTACTGGCCGTATCGACCACCGGCCAGCTGGCCATCTCCCTGCGGCGCCATCCCATCGGCTACCTGCGCTACAGCGGGACGCTGGCCCGCGTGCCGATCACGGGCGGTGCGCCGCGCGAAGTGCTGGACGACGTCGAGGCGGCGGACTGGCATCCGGACGGTGAGCAGCTCGCCATCGTGCGGATGATCGGCGGCCGCTCGCGCGTCGAGTTTCCCATCGGCAAAGTGCTGTACTCGACCGTCGGCTGGATCTCCCATCCCCGCTTCCGCCCGGACGGCAAGAGCCTGGCCTTCATCGACCACCCCTTCCTGAACGACGACCGCGGCGCCGTGGCGCTCGTGCCGGTGAAGGGGGGCGAGAAGCGCGCCCTGACGCCGGAGTACCAGGCCATCGAAGGCCTGGCCTGGAGCGCGGACGGCGACCGCCTCTGGTTCGGCGCCGACCGCAACGACAGCGGCCGCTCCATCAGCACCGTCGACCTGCGCGGCCACAGCCGGGTGATCACCAACGGCACCGACGCGCTCTGGCTGCACGACGTCGACCGCGAAGGGCGCGCCCTCGTCTCCCATCAGTCCGTGCGGGCCGGCATCATGGCCATCCTGCCCGGCGAGACGAAGGAGCGCGACCTCTCCTGGCTCGACTACTCCGTGGCGCGCGATCTCTCCGCCGACGGCAAGACCGTCCTCTTCTCCGAGTCGGGCGAGGCGGGCGGCTCGATCTTCGGCATCTACACCCGCTCGACCGACGGCTCCACGCCCGCCATCCGCCTCGGTGAAGGGACGACGGAAGGGCTCTCGCCCGATGGCAAGTGGGTGCTTTCCATCTCCCGCAATCAGCAGCCGCCGCAGGTGATGATGCTGCCGATCGGCGCCGGCCAGCCGCGCGCCATCACCCGCGACAGGATCAACCACCGCAATGCGCGCTGGTTCCCCGATGGACGGCACATCCTCTTTCAGGGCAACGAGCCGGGCAAAGGGCCGCGGCTATGGGTGCAGGCGATCGACGGCACTCCGCCGCGGGCCATCTCGCCGGAGAACGTCAGCGGCCACCTCGTGACCGCGGACGGCCGCCGCGTCCTCGGCCGCGACGCGGAGCGGCAGTGGCACTTCTACCCGGTGGACGGCGGGCAGCCGGAACCGGTGCCCGCGCTGCACGGGCCTGACGTGCCGATCCGTTTCACGTCCGACGGGCGGTCGGTGTACGTCGGCTCCTTCGGCCGCGTGCCGGCGGTGCTCTACAAGGTGGATCTCGCGACCGGCCGGCGGGAGGTGGCGCGGGAGGCGATGCCGGCCGATCCGTCCGGCCTGATCAACGTCGGGCCGATCCTGACCACGGCTGACGGCTCGACCGCGATCTACTCCTACACCCGGCTGCTCTCCGATCTGTATTTGATGGACCGCCCGCGGTGAGGGGAAATGTGGGGCCGGCTCTCAGCCGGCCCGTCATCAACGGATAGTTAGGCCGGCTGAGAGCCGGCCCTACATTTTCTTCACTTCGTCTTGTTCAGGATCGCTTCCATCTCGTCCATCACGCGGTTCATCTTCTTCATGGTCAGGTCGAGCGGTTGGGAGGTGGTCATGTCCACGCCGGCTTCCTTGAGCAGCTCGATGGGGTACTTCGAGCCGCCGGCGGAGAGGAACTTCAGGTAGCGCTGCGTCGCCGCCTTGTCGCCGGCCAGCACGTTCTCGGAGAGGGCGGCCGAGGCGGTGAAGGACGTCGCGTACTGGAAGACGTAATAGTTGCGGTAGAAGTGCGGCACGTTCGACCACTCGTGCGCGATGGAGTCGTCCACGATGCAGACGCCCTTGTCGTGACCGTAGTAGCGGCGGGTGATGTCGAGGTACAGCTTGTCGAGCGCCTCGCCCGTGATCGGCTGCCCCTTCTCCGCCATCTCGTGCGCGCGCAGCTCGAACTCGGCGAACTGGGTCTGGCGGAACACCGTCCCCTTGATCCCTTCCAGGTAATTGCCGAGCAGAGACAGGCGGGCCCGGTCGTCCTTGATCTGCTTGAGCATGTAATCGATCAGCAGCGCCTCGTTGAACGTCGACGCCACCTCGGCCACGAAGGTCGGGTAATCCGCGGTCGGGTACGGCTGCGTCTTGTTCGAGAAATAGCTCTGCATGGTGTGCCCGAGCTCGTGGGCCAGGGTCGACATGTCGTCGTACCGGCCGTTGTAATTGATGAGCATGTACGGGTGGACGTCGTACGCGCCGCCCTGCGAGTAGGCGCCGGAGCGCTTCCCCTCGTTCGGGTACAGGTCGATCCAGCGCTCGTTCATGGCCCGCTGGATGACCGAGGTGTAGTCGGTGCCGAGCGGCGCCAGCGAGGCGAGCACGTTCTTCTGCGCCTCTTCCACCGGGTAGTCGAGCTTTACGTTCTCCACCAGCGGCGCATAGAGGTCGTAATAGTGCAGCTCCTGCACGCCGAGGATGCGCTTGCGCAGGCGGAGGTAGCGGTGGAACGTATCGAGATTCGCGTTCACGCCGTCGATGAGGCTGGTGTAGACGGTGGTCGGGATGTTCGACTGGTCCAGCGTCGCGGCCAGGGTCGAGGGGTACTTGCGCGCCTTCATGAAGAAGATGTCGCTCTGGATCTTGCCGCCGAGGGTAGAGCCGAACGTGCCGCGGTACTGGCCCAGGCCGTTGAAGAAGGCGTCCATCACCTTCTGCCGGTCTTCCCGGTTGGCCACGGCGCGGTACTGATTGAACGCGGCCTTGTCCAGCTTCACCGTCTTGCCGTTGCTGAGCGTCACGCTCGGGTACGGGAAGTCGGCGTCGGCGAAGATGCCGAAGGTATCGCCGGCGTTGCCGGCCATCAGACCTGCATCGGCGACGAGCTTCTCCTCCGCCTCGGTCAGGGTATGCGCCTGGCGGCGGAGGATGTCGTCGAGGTAGTGCTCGTAGAGGCGGAGCTTCGGCTCCTGCCGGAGGAAGCCCTGCACCCGCGCCCGATCGATCTTGAGGATCTCCGGCTCGATGTAGGAAGCCTCGGCGCCGAACTGCGTCGCCAGCTGATCCATCTCCTGCTTCATGGCCTGGTACGCGGCCACGCGCGTGTCCTGATCGGACTTCATCGCGGCATAGACGTAGAGGCGGGACAGCGTCTTGTTCAGGTCGGTCAGGGTCGTGGCGGCGGCCAGCATGGAGGCGGCGGAGTCGCCGAGATGGCCTTTGTACTGGGCGATCCTCGGCATCTGCTTGGCGAAGTCGTCCCTGGCCGCGCGCCAGGCTTCGTCGGTCGGATAGATCTGGGACAGATCCCACTTGTACTTGTCGGCGACTTTGCTGCGGTCGCGCTCCTGCCCACTCGCGACCAAAGCGAGCGCAAGCGCGACGATGAACGTCAGTGCTCTTTTCAAAACCGGTGACTCCTTTCGATGCGGATCAACGCATGCTGTCTCAAAAAGTTGCCTGTCCCTGTGAGCCATGTGTAACGCTTTTGCATAGATGGAGTCCCAGCACAGGAAGGAGATGGATCGATGCGGAAGCGGATGGCGGCACTCATTCTGACACTCGGGGTGGCCGGGCTGGCGGGGGCGCAGGAGCAGCAGGCGGCGCCGCCCGACTTTTCCCGCGACCGGTTGCGCCAGATCCTCACCGTGGATGAAGCGCCGGAACGGGCGGGCCGGGTCGAGTTCCTCCCCGGCGCCATCGTCTTCCGCGCCCTCGGCATGCGCTGGCGCTTCAACGCCTTCGCCATGCCGCTGGCCGGCTCCGTCCGCACCACGACCGGCTTCAACGTCGATCCGTTCGCCCTGACCGGCACCGAGATCGCGCAGACGCCGCGCACCTGGGTCTCCCGGCGCGCCGTGAACGCGGAGCTGAAGCGGATCGACCGCACCGAGCGGGAGCGGGGGAAGATCAAAGTGAATCCGTGAAGACCATTGCCATCACCGGCGCCACCGGCGACCTCGGCCGCGTCGTGGTGCCGCGCCTCTCCCGCGACTACCAATGCATCGCGCTGAACCGCGCCCTGGACAACGTGCCGGCGGAGCCGCTCTACGCGCTGGTCGCCCTGGCCGGGGCCTTCGCTCCCGGCCATTCGCCGGAGGACTTCACGAGGATGATGGACGCGAACCTCTTCAGCTTCGTCCGCGCCTACGATGCCGTGCTGCCGCGGCTGGAGTCCGGCGCGCGCATCATCGCCATCAGCTCCGCCGCCTCCCTCACCCGCCCCAAAGGCCTGGGCGCCTACGGCGCGGCGAAGAGCGCGCTGAATTCGTTCGTGCAGACCCTCGGCGGCAACGCGCTGCTGCCCGACACCATCGATACCGATGAGCGGCGCTCCGTGGTTGCCGAATGGATCGCGTGGCTGCTGCAGGCGGAGGCGGTGCGGGGGCAGTTGATCACGTTGAAGCTCTGAATGTAGGGCCGGCTCTCAGCCGGCCCGATGGATCCGTTGATGCTGGGCCGGCTGAGAGCCGGCCCTACATTTTTTTCAGACCCCAGCCGGTCAGCTCCAGCCACTGCATCAACCCCTCCGCATTCACCGGCCGGCTGATCCAGTAGCCCTGGGCCAGGTCGCAGCCCATCTCCCGCAAAGCGCGCCACGTCTCCTCGTCCTCCACCCCCTCGGCGCAGACCTGCTTGCCGAGGTTGTGCGCGAGGTCGATCACCGTCCGGACGATCGACGCGTCGGCGTCGCTGGTGGTCATGCCGGTCACGAACGACTTGTCGATCTTGATCTCGTCGATGGGCAGCTGGCGCAGATGCGTGAGCGACGAATAGCCGGTGCCGAAGTCGTCGATGGACAGCCGCACGCCGAGGGATTGCAGCAGGGAGAGGATGGCCAGCGCGTGGGCCGGATCGGCCATGATGCTGCTCTCCGTGATCTCGATCTTGAGGAAGCGCGGATCGACCCGCCACTTCTCCAGCAGCGCGTGAATCTTCGAGGGAAGCGTCTGCTCGAGCAGGCTCTTGGCGGAGATGTTCACCGCCACGTGCACCGGCTTGCCGCCGTCCTGCCACTCGCGCACCTGCTGCAGCACGCGGTTGAGCAGCCAGTCGGTGATGGGGCGGATGAGTCCCGTCCGCTCGGCGATGGGGATGAACACGCCCGGCGCGAGGACGCCGCGCTGCGGATGGTTCCAGCGCAGCAGCACCTCCACGCGCGTCACGAGGCCGCTCCGGAGGTGCAGCTTCGGCTGATAGAAAAGCTCGAATTCGTTGCGCTCCAGCGCATGGCGCATCTCGACCACCAGCGCGAGCTGATCGGCGCTGCGCGGCTCGGCGTCCTCGCGATGGAAGCTGTAGCCGAGCTGCGACTGCTTGGCGGTGTACATCGCCACGTCGGCGCGGCGCAGGAGGGTGCGCGCGTCGAGGCCGTGATGCGGATAGAGGGCGATGCCGATGCTGGCCCCGACCTCGAGCACCTGCGCTTCCACCACGAACGGCTGCTGGAGCGTGTTGAGGATGTTGCGGGCGGTGGTGGCGGCGCCGTTCGCGTCGCCGACGTTGGGGAGCACGAGCGCGAATTCGTCGCCGCCGAGGCGGGCCACGGTGTCGGCGTCCTGGAGCTGGTTGCGCAGGCGGAAGGCGACCTGCTTGAGGAGCACGTCGCCGAAGTGATGGCCGAACGTGTCGTTCACTTCCTTGAAGCGGTCGAGATCCATCAGCAGCAGCGCGAGCGGGTTGCGCGTTTCGCGCGCCTTGTGGATCGCCGTCTCCAGGCGGTCGAAGAGCAGCGTGCGGTTCGGCAGGTCGGTCAGCCCGTCGTGCATGGCCTGATGGCGGAGCATGCGCACCTGCGTCTTGGCCGCGGTGACGTCGCGCAGGAAGGCGACCCAGTGCGTGAGCTGGCCGCCGTCCTCCACCGGGACCAGGTTCACCTGCAGCTCGAACTCGCGGCCGTCCTTGCGCCTTGCCGTCGCCTCGGCCTCGAACGGGCGGCCTTCGAAGACGTGATGGAGCAGCGCGTCGAAGATGGCCTGATGGCGCTCGATGATGCCGAAGATGAGCGGCGTCTCGCCGATCACCTCATCCCGCTCGCGGCCGTACAGCGCGCAGAAGCCGTCGTTGACGAACGCAATGCGCGGCCCGATCGCCTCCACGGCCGGCGTCAGGATGGCGATCCCTTCCGCCGTGACGTGCACCGCCGTCCCGAGCAGCTCCAGCTGCTCGTTGAGCAGCCGCTGCTCGGTCAGCTTCCGCTCCAGATCGAGGTTCGTCGTCCAGGGCGTGTGGAAGGAGGTGGGGTCGTCGGACAAGGCGTCGATGATTGTAGTGGGTGGCCCGTTGTTGGTTGCTGGTTATTGGTCCGATGCGCTCCGCGGATCTGCGAGGCACATCAGACCAACAACCAGCAACCAGCAACTATCTTCACCCCAGCTCCCCCATGAACGCCGAGTCGTACACGTTGCGCATCTGTGCCCCGGGCGTGGGGCGCATGCCGGCCAGGGCGCGCTTGAGCGCGGCGTCCACCGCCTCCGTGTAGCTGGCGGCGAGGAACTCCGCCGGCGGGGTGGGCGTGTCGGGATTCTGGGCCCGGAAGTCGGCGGCGCGGGCGGCGGCCTCCTCGCGCAGCTCGCGCTCCACCCAGTCGAGCACCGTCTGGCGGACGATGGCCGGCGAGATGTACGACTTGTCGTCGCCCCGCGCGGAGAGCATGGGGCTGCCCGCCTCGACCATCGGCTTCGCGGGCACGGACTTCGGCCCCTCGTGGTCGTACTCGTGCTGGGAGAGGTCGGCCAGCAGGTTGACCTGGTAGTCCTCGTCGAGGGTGGTCGTCATCATCTCCACCACGTGCGGCTCGACGCCCATCACGCTCGCCATCTTCGCCAGCGTATTGGCCGCTTCCTGCCGCCTCGCGGCGTTCTCGCTGCGCGTCGATTTCATCAGCGAGACGATGTCCGTCGCGCCGCGGATGCCCAGCGCGCGGAGGTCGACCACCTTCTCCCGCACATAGGTGATGAGAATGGCCTGATCGATCCAGTCCGTGACCCGGCCGAAGGAGAAGAGGCTGCGCACGGTGAGCGTGCCGGCGTCGGAGGTGGCGAGGTGCTGCACTTCCCACACGCCGAGCTCCGTCAGCACGTCGGCCACCACGTCGTCCACCCCGTCCACCATCTGCAGCGGCAGCGCCTTGGTCACCGGCTCCTTGCGATGGAAGACCTTCATCGCGGTGTCCTTGAGGTAGTCGAGGGCCATCGGGTAGAAGAGGCCGGTGAGGAAGTAGACGGCGTTGCCGGCCAGGAAGTCGGACTTGATCAGGCCCGTGGCGCCGATGGCGTAGCCGAGGACCATCGCCACCGCGGAGCGGATGGAGGCGGTGATCATGAAGCGGGCGCTCATGCCGCCGGAGTTGATCCGGCCGACCATCATGATGAGCACCCACGCGTACACGCCGAGGCCGGCGTAGACGAGGCCGCGTCCGGCTTCGTTGATGGGGCGCAGATCGAGGCCCCCTCCGCCCACCGCGGCGGGGATGGAGAAGATCGCGGTCAGCACCGCGGCGCCCCAGAGCGTCGAGGAGAGCTTCGGCTGATGGGAGGCCGGATCTTCGGAGAGATCTTCGCTGACGCGCGGCAGGTCGGCCGCGTCGCGCGCGCCGCTCCAGTTCAGCTCGAAGCGCTCCACGAAGCGCTTGTAGCTGTCGAAGAGCGCGCGCCGGTTGTCGTAGCGCGGCGCCAGGTTGATGAGGTGGTAGACGATGCCGAGCAGCGCCGGCAACGGCGTCAATACCCACATCACCCGTTGCTGGATGCAGAAGTAGATCGCCGCCGCCGACATGGTGATGGAGCCGACCACCACCGCGGCCTCGCGCCAGGGCAACGTTTTCTTCGGTTGCGGCTGCTGTTCGAGCATGGGAGCCTCCTTCTCTAGGGAGGAGTGACGGAGAAGGGGGTTTCCCTACCGGTTACTGGTTGCTGGTTGTTGGTCCGATGTGCCTTTGCGTTCTCGACCAGCAACCAGTAACCAGCAACCAGCAACTTCTTCATGGCCCGAAATGACCGGTCGCCGTCCCCCGTTCCCCCACCCGCGGCTGTACATTGGACCCATGAACAAGCAACCGATCGAACGTTCCGCGCTTCTCGTCATCGACGCTCAGGACTCCTTCAAGGCCAAGCCGCGGTGGGAGCGGCGCAGCAATCCGGACTTCGAGCGCAACGTTGCCGCGCTCATCGGCGCCTGGCGCGCGGCCGACCTGCCGGTCCTCTTCATCATGCACACCGATGAAGACGGCGAGTTCCGACGCGACAGCCCGTACTTCAAGCTGATGGACTTCATCGAACGGAGGGAGAACGAGCCGCTCCTCATCAAGAACACCCGCAACTCCTTCACCTCCACCGACCTCCAGCAGCGCCTCACCGCCCTCGGCGTCACGCGCATCGTCGTCACCGGCATCCAGACCGAGCAGTGCTGCGAGACGACCACGCGCATCGGCGCCGACCTCGGCTACGACGTCGACTTCGTGACCGAGGCCACCCGGACCTTTCCGCTGGTCAACTGGGAGACCGGCGAGGAGTACGACACCGACAGCGTCACCCGGCACACCGAGTGGGTGCTGCGCGGCCGCTTCGCGCGCATCGTCAAGGTGAGCGACCTCGTCGCGGAACTGGAAGGAGCGCTGGCGCCATCCAACAGGTGATCTTCCTCATCCTGCCGGAGGTCGAGATGCTCGACCTCGCCGGGCCGCTGCAGGTGTTCAGCGAGGCCGCGCGCACGCGGCCTCGCTACCGCATCCGCCTCTGCTCCACGCGGGAGCGCGTCCGCTGCGACCAGGGCGTGACCATCGCCGACCTCGAGCCGCTGCCCGTGGTGCGCGGCGGCGACCTGGTGATCGTGCCGGGCATGCCGTACCGCATGACCGAGCGCATCGAGCGGCCGGTGCTGCGCTGGCTGCGCGAGGCGCACGCGGCGGGCGCGCACGTCGCCTCCGTCTGTACCGGCGCCTTCCTCCTCGGCGAGGCGGGCCTGCTGGCCGGCCGGCGCTGCACGACGCACTGGGCCCGCACGAGCGATCTGCAGCGCCGCTTCCCCGCCGCCCGCGTGCTCGCCGACCGGCTCTTTGTGACCGATGGCAGCATCACGACCAGCGCCGGCATCGCCTCCGGCATCGACATGGCGCTGGGGATGATCGAGCAGGCCCACGGGCCGCTCCTGGCCGCGGAGATCGCCCGGGAGATGGTGGTCTACATCCGCCGCGACGGCGCGCAGCAGCAGCAGAGCATCTACCTCGATTACCGCACGCATCTCCATCCCGGCGTGCATCGCATCCAGGACTGGCTGGTGCAGAACCCCGGCGAGAAGTACACGCTCACCGGGCTGGGCGAGGTGGCGGGCATGAGCGCGCGCAACCTGACCCGCGTCTTCCGCCGCGAGACCGGAATCTCGGTCAAGGACTTCGCCACCCGCGTCCGCCTGGAGCGCGCCCGCGCGCTGCTGCACGATCCGATGCTGACCATCGAGGCGGTGGCGCAGCGCTGCGGCTTCGAGACCTCGCGCCAGTTCCGCCGCGTGTGGCGCGACGCATTCGGCGCCGCGCCCTCGGCAGAACGATGACTGACCGCTACTTCTTCTCCACCTTCACGCTCTCGCTGTTGAATCCGCTGAGCCGGTCCTTCGCCTTCGCATCCCCCTTCAGGTAAGCGTCCCAGAAAGCGAGGGAGGCGATGCGGATGGTGCCGAAGCCGCGGCCCCGGCCGGGCAGGCCGCCGACGTTGCGCGGGTCCATGCCGCGCGCCTGCGCGTCGCGGACGGCCTGCTGGCGGCGGTCCAGCTCCTGCGGGGTCAGGTTGCCCAACCCGCCGGTGAAGGACATGTGCGTGGCGCCTTCGATCCAGACCAGCCACTTGTCGGGCGGCGGGCTGTTCTCGTACGCCTGGCGCCGCCAGGTCGGGTCCTGCCCCTCGGCGCCGTAGTCCCGCGAGCCGGTCATGTAGAGCATGGGGACGCGCACCTCCGACCACGAATCGGACGTGGTGCCGATGTCCGCGGAAACCCCTTGCGGCGACATCGCCACGCCCGCCTTCACCCGCGGGTCGATGACGCGGAGGGCAGCGCCGTTCTTCGTGAGCTTCACGCCCGCGACCGTCATCGTGGTCAGCGCGCCGTAGGAGTGGCCGCCCACGCCGACGCGCGCCGCATCCATCCTTCCCTTCAGCTCGGGATACTTCTGCTCCAGGGTGGCCAGGTTGTCGATGATCAGGGTGATGTCCGCCGCGCGGTTGCGGTAGTCAGCGTCCGTCTGCCCTTTCCAGATCGACTCCGGGTCAGGCGGCGGCGGGCCGGCCGGCTGCGCGGCAGCGGGCTCCTGCCGGCGCGACCGGCGCTCCTGGCGGCGCTCCTCGATCATCGGCGCCAGCGCCTCGCGCAGCAGGCCGGCATCGGCGTGATTCGGCTTGATGCAGACGTAGCCGCGCGAGGTCCAGTACTCGGTGAGCGAGGTGTAGGCGTTGTTCGAGCCGCCGTAGCCGTGGGAGAAGATGATGACCGGATAAGGGCCGCCGCGGGTGGGGTACTCGATGACCAGCGGCAGGTCGCGGTTGCGCTGCGCGTCGTGCAGGGTGGCATTCGGGATGGCGCCGACCGGGAGGTCTTCCAGGCTGCCGGCCTTTGCGTCGGCGGGAGCTGTCGAAGTGGCGGCAGACGCCGGTGGGGTTTGTTGCCGAGGCGTTGCACATCCCGCAAAGAGCGCGGCGAGCGTCAACGCGATCATCACTCGTTTCATCCATCTCCTCCGTAGCTTCTTCATTAAGCCATGCAGGGGACGTGCTCGCCCTCAGGTATCGCACTTCGTATCGGATCGGTGACCGGGCTCTTCGGCGCTCTGGTACTGCGTCGCCAGCACGCTGACCATCACCAGCAAACCGCCGATCACGGCGATGGCGCTCACCGGCTCGTGCAGCAGCGCCACGGCGGTGGCGAACGTCACGAGCGGCTCCAGATAGAGCAGCACGGCGACGCGCGAGACTTCCACCCGCTCCAGCGCGCCGTACCAAAAGAGGTAGCCGAGGCCGGAACAGCCGATGCCGAGGAAGAGGATGGCTCCCCAGCCGGCGCCGGTGAGGCGCGGCAGCTCGCGCCAGCCGGCCTGGGCGATGAAGAACGGCGCGAGCATCCCTACGCCCGCCAGGAACGCGCCGGTCGTGGCCCGCCTCGGACCGATCCGGCGGATGGTGCGGTGGCCGATGATGGAGTAGACGGCCCAGTTGACGGTGCTCAGCAGAATGAGCAGGTCGCCTCTGGTGGACGGCAGCTGCAGGACGTCCGCATTGAGCCGGCCGCGCGAGATCACCAGCAGCGCGCCGGCGAAGCCGCCCACGATACCGAGGATCTTGGGCCAGCCGAAACGCTCGTGGAGCAGCGCCGCGGAGAGGATGGCCGACCAGATAGGGATCACGCCGATGAGCCAGCCGGTGTGCACGGCGCTGGTCATGGTCAGGGCATACGCCTGCAGCATCTGGTGGATGAAGACGCCGACCAGTCCCATCAGGAGGAGCTCGCGCCAGGCGTCGCGCGGCGGCAGCGCGCGCAAGGCGAGGAGGAGGAAGGCGGTGCCGATGGCGAAGCGGATGAAGATCAGCGTGACCGGCGAGACCTCGCGCAGCGCGGCCTTGGTGGCGACGAAGGAGATGCCCCAGAAGACGACGGCGATCAGCGCGCCGAGCCGTGGAGGGATGCGCATGCGGGTTCGAGTTTAATATCGGCATCGTGATCGAACTGCACATCGTCATCGAGCGGATCGCGCTGGCCGCACTTTTCGGCGCGCTCATCGGGATCGAGCGGGAGTGGCGGCACAAGGCGGCGGGCATCAAGACGAACATGCTGGTCGCGGTCGGGGCCGCGGCGTTCGCCATGCTGTCGAACACGTTCGGGGCGCAGAACCACAATCCCGCGCAGATGGCCGCGGCGGTGATTACCGGCATCGGCTTCGTCGGCGCGGGCGTCATCATCCACCGCGAAGGGAGCGTGCAGGGCGTCACCACCGCCGCCACGCTCTGGGCCAACGCGGCGATGAGCGTGGCCACCGGGCTGGGACAACCCCGCGTCGCGGTGATGCTCCTCGGCGCCATGCTGGTCATCCAGTTCCTGATGCGCAGCCTGGAGCGCTTCGTGGCCGCCTCTCCCCGCACCCGCCTGCCGCAGACGACCGAGGTGCGCGTCACCTGCGAGGTGGGGGCGGTGGGCGGGGTGAACGAGGCGTGGCGACGCTTCGCGGAGCGCGCCGGCATCGCACCGCTGCGGCGCACGACGTCGCGTCAGGCGAACGAGGTGCTGTGGTTCGCCGCGTTCTCCGCGCCGCCCTCCCCTGCCCTCGACCTGCACCCGCTGCAGGAGGAGCTCGTGGCGATGGAGGGGGTGCGGGGGGTGGATGTGCGGCTGACCGGTTTGGAGGAGGGGTGATTCGAGACGCGGCTCGTCACGGACCGCTGAGCTCCGGTCCCTTCTCGATGATCAGCATGTCGCTGCCCTGCATGGGCAGACGGCCTACGATCCGTGCATCAGCCGATTCGACGGCGTTCTCGATGGCCGAGAGGTCGTATCGGTAGGTCTCGATGCCGCGTGACCACCTCCTGGAAAGAGCAGCCAACCGGCGCAGTGCATCGCGGCGCGGCGCCAAGGTGACCTGCAGCACGGCGATGCCACCGGGCGCGAGGAGGCGCAAGAGCGTGCGGATGACTTCGCGGCCGGCCGCTGGAGGGATGTACTGAAAAACGAGCAGCGAGCAGACGAAGCGGAAACTGCCGTCCGGCATCGCGGCGAGGTGGTCGTTGCCGATCGGCGTGATGTTTCGCAAGCCTGCGCTCTCGGCGTTCTGCCGGACGTGCTCCAGCATCGTGGGGGCGATGTCACAGGCGAAGACCGTGTCCGCTCTCCGCGCCAGCGGCAGGGTCAGGCGGCCGACGCCGCAGCCGAAATCGAGCGCCGTGGTGAGGGCCAGGTCGTGCGCGATAATCGAGGCGACCGCCGACAGGAGCCGGGAGAGGTCGGCCTCGCCCGTCTCCAGGAACGCGGAGGTCGCGGCCGCGCTGCTTTCGACCTCGACCAGCCCCTCCTCCGTCAGCAGCCGGTAGTAGGGCCGGTCTCGGGCGAGCTCTTCCCAGTCTGTGCCGCGGCGCGTCAATTCTTCTGCGCTCGGAAGCGGTGCTCGAAGCTGAGGTACAGCAGCACGGAACGCTCGCCCGCGCTCGGCCCGACGCCGATCGGCACGCCGATGCCGGGCACGATCTGCAGGCCGCTCGGGAAGTCGTAGGACCAGCGCACGCCCGGGCTGACGAACGCTTGGTTCTCCCAGCCGTCGAAGCCGCGCGCGCGGCTGAACACCGTCTCCAGCATGAAGTTGATGCGGTTGGCCGGCAGCCAGACCAGGTTGTGGCCGAGGTTGACGCTCGGCAGGTCGCGGCGGCCGGCCAGCGGGTCGTGCGCGTGCGGCACGTAGCCGGCGCCGACATCGAAATGGGTCTGCCAGTGCGGGGCGAGCACCAGACTCGTGGCCAGCGCGCCCTGGTAACCGATCGCGCCGTTGCCCACCCCCTCGCGCCAGCGGCCGGTGGGCAGGGTGACGGTGAAGCGCGGCGCCATGGCCAGGCGGGCCTCGGCGTCGCCGAGGAGCTGATAGCGGTAGTTCAGGGCGAGGTCGGTGAAGCGCGAGCCGGCCGTCCCCACCCCGTAGCTGAGCTGGTGCTTGAGGCCGGGCGCCGGCCACTCCTGGGTGAACGACGTCGTCCACTGATCGGTGAGCCGGTCGCGCTGGAAGATGCTGATGTGCTGCACCACGCCCGGATCCTGGTTGTAAGCCTCCTCGGTCAGGAAGCTGTTGTCCTGGATCTGCGCCAGCGCGGGAAGCGCGAAGAACGCGAGAAAGAGAATTCGAATCGCTGCCGTCAAGTGGCGGCACCTCCGCAGCCCGGACGCCGGCCTAGGGGAAAGCCGACGCGCGGAAATGCCGCCGCTTCGCCGCAGCGCGTTCAAGCGCACGGCGGGGAGCGAGGGTCGGAAAGAGTGAGGACCCACTGCGGGCCGGTGACGCCGCGGCGGATTTCCGCGACGCGCGCCAGCGTGGCCAGCGCAAACGTCGCCACGGCCATGGCCACCGGCTCGGCCAGCAGGTCGAACGTGTCGTCGCCGGTCAGATCGTCGGCCAGCGCCGCCAGCGAAAGCAGCGCGATGGCGCACGCGATGGCGAGAGCGACGGTCTTGCTGGTGAGCTCCACGGCGGCGGCAGTATAAACCTTCTCCCCGCCTGCACGGGGAGAAGGGCGTGTGTTCTCTATTTAGTCACCGAGCACGGTTTCCATCAGCGCGGCGCAGACCTGGTAGGGATCCATGTTCGCCGCGGGGCGGCGATCCTCGAAGTAGCCGTAGCCGAGGTTCGAGGTGGCCATGGGGATGCGCACCGAGGCGCCGCGGTCGGAGGTGCCGTAGCGGAAGGCGTGGATGGGCGCCGTCTCGTGCAGTCCGGTCAGGCGCTCCTCGTTGTGCGCGCCGTAGACCTTGATGTGCTCGTCGTGCGTTTTCTCCAGCTTCTTCATCGCCTCTTCGATCAACTTCATGCCGCCCTGCTGGCGCATCTCCCTGGTCGAGAAATTCGTGTGCGCGCCGGCGCCGTTCCAGTCGCCCTTGACCGGCTTCGGAAAGAGCGTCGCGGCGACGCCGAACTCTTCGCCGATGCGGTACAGCAGCCAGCGCGCGAGCCACAGCTCGTCGGCCACTTCCAGCGGTCCGAGCGCGCCGATCTGGAACTCCCACTGCGCGGGCATCACCTCCGCGTTCGTGCCGACGATGGAGATGCCGGCCTCGATGCAGGCCTGCGCATGCGCCTCGACCACTTCCCGGCCGAAGACTTCATCGTTGCCGACGCCGCAGTAATAGCCGCCCTGCGGCGCGGGGAAGCCCTTGTCCGGCCAGCCGAGCGGCTTGTTGCCTTCGAAGAGGGTGTACTCCTGCTCGATGCCGAACCAGGCATCGTGGTCCTTGTACTTTTCGGCCACCTCGCGCAGATGCGCGCGGCTGTTGCTCCAGTGCACGCTGCCGTCCGGATTGAGGACCTCGCACAGCACGAGCAGGTCGTGCTCGCCGTGCAGCGGATCGCGGACGATCTTCACCGGCCGGAGCAGCAGGTCGCTGAAGTGGCCGGTGGCCTGGTAGGTGCTCGAGCCGTCGAAGCCCCACTCCGGGATGTCTTCCACTTTCTTGACCGGCCCGTCGAGGATCTTCGTCTTCGAGCGAAGCTTGGCCGTCGGCTTCTGTCCGTCAATCCAGATGTATTCGGCTTTGATCTTCAATCGGAACCTCCTGAGGTGTTGGAAGGATGGGGAACGATAGCAGAGAGGTCCCGCCCGCGGCAGTCTGTTTTCCGGTCCGCGCGATGCGCTACACTCGCAGACCCGCAGATGCTCATTCTGGTGGCGAGCGCGGCACTGGTGAGGGCGCGTTCCTGCCCCGCGCTCCGGGGCTGCGCGAAGGTCAGCCGGCCGCTTCGGTGAGCCCGGCCCGGATGTCCTCGCCGGCGCGATAGACGACCACCCGGTTCTTGCCCAGCGACTTGGCGCGGTACATCGCCGCGTCGGCGCGCTTGAGCAGCTCGCTCTTCTCCTGCTCCACCGGCAGCGTCGAGCTGCCGTCCGGCACGTAATGGGCGAGCCCGATGGACGCGGAGAGAATCCCCCGCAGCTGCAGCGGCGGCATGCTGAAGCCCCACTCCCGCTCCAGGAACGTCGTGGCCGCCACCGAGCGCCGGATCTCCTCGCAGATGGCCAGCCCCTGCTCCACGCCCGTCTCCGGAAGGATCATCACGAACTCGTCGCCGCCGTAGCGCGCGACGGTCGCGTCGCCCCGCTGCACGATGCGCTTGAGCAGGAACCCGACCTCGCGCAGCACCTGGCTGCCGGCCAGATGCCCATGATGGTCGTTGATGATCTTGAAGCGGTCCAGATCCATGAAGATCAGCACTGCCTCTTTCCCCGATCCGCGCGCCTCGGCCAGGGTCTCGGTGAGGCGCACGTTGAACCAGCGGTCGTTGTACAGCCCGGTGAGGTCGTCGCGCTTGGCCAGCTCGTGCGCGCGCTTGGCGTCGAGCGCGTTCTGCAGGGTGAAGGAGGTGTAGCCGGCGAAGATCTCCAGCAGGGTCATGTCCCGGCGGGTGAAGGTCTTCCCTTCCAGCCGGTTGATGAGCTCCAGCACGCCGCATACGTTCTTCCCCAGGTAGATCGGCACCGCCACGATGGAATGCGTCTTATGGCCGATCTGCTGGTCGATCTCCGGATAGAAGAACGAGTCTTCCTCGACGTCCATGGAGAGGTAGGGAGTCCCGGTCTGGTAGACGCGCCCGACGATGCCATTGCGGGCGGAGAGGCGGTGGCCGATCAGGTCGCGGCTGGATCGGCCGAAGGTGGCGATGAAGACCAGCTCGTTCTCCTGCCGGGAGGCGACTTTGTGGAAGGGATCGTCGAGAAGGATGGAGCCGGACTCGGCCGGCACGAATTCGTTCGCCTTCTGCAGGATCTGGCGCAGCACGAGGTCGAGGTCGACCTCGCTCCTCAGCGAAAGGCCTGCTTTGTGGCGCTCGAGAAACCGCTCGAGCTGCGGGATTTCGAGGGAGTGGAACTGGATCATGCGCGGCTTCCCTCGATCGGTCGAGGCCGACGATTATAGCGCCGCACCAGCCACAGCCCCGCCTCGGCCGCCGCGGCCCAGAAAGCGACATTGATCACGATGAGCCCCACCAGCACCGCGCCGCGCACGCCATAGGAGAGCTCCGTCCAGACCATGCCGCGCGATTGAAAGAGGAGGTGGATGGTGGTGAAGGCCGGCGCGGCGGGCCACTCCCACGGCCCGAACCAGGCGAAGAGGGTCATGGCAAAACCAAACAGGGTGCAGCTGAATCCGCGGCTCACGCCTTCTCCGCTTCCCGCGCCTCGCGCTCGAACGAGAGGTCATTGTAGGCCGCGGCGGCCGACTTTCCCTCCCGGCGCAGCGCGGCGTATTCGGCCAGATAGCGCCACAGAAAGCGCACCAGGCCCAGCCGCGCCACCTGCCGCACGTGCTCGAGCTCATGACGAATGAGCTGCTCGAGCTCCTCCGCCGGCCGCTCCCGCATCGCCGGCGCGATGTAGATGCTGCGTCCCAGGACGATGCCGATGACGTTGCGCTGGAGGAAGAGGCGGAGCCACCAGGGGTAGTGAAACTCGACTTTGGCGCGGGCCGCGGCCAGCGCGGCTTGAAGGTCAGCGTTCATGCCGGGGGAGGCGATCAGCGATCGGCGATCAGCGATCACCCGCCCCCCGTGCTCCTGATCGCCGATCGCTGATCGCTGATCGCCTTCCCGTTAGAATACGACCCATGCGCAAAACAGCACTCCTCTTCATGGCGCTCCTCGCCACCGCCGCCTTCGCCCAGCAGCAGGACTTCAGCAAGGTGGAGGTCAAGGCCACCAGGGTCAGCGGCAACGTGTACATGCTGACCGGCGCGGGGGGCAACATCGGCGTCTCGGTCGGCGACGACGGCATCGTCATCGTGGACGACCAGTTCGCGCCGCTCGCCCCGAAGATCCGCGAGGCGCTCAAAGGCATCACCGACAAGCCGATCAGGTTCATCCTCAACACGCACTATCACGGCGATCACACCGGCGGCAACGAAGTCTTCGGCAAGGAAGGGACGATCATCGCCCAGACCAACGTCCGCAAGCGCCTGGCCAGCGGCTCGAAAGTCGCCGGCCGGGAGACCCCTCCCGCCAGCAAGGTGGCGCTCCCGGTGATCACGTTCGACGAGAGCCTCTCCGTGCACGTCAACGGCGAAGAGATCCGCGCCATCCACTACCCCCACGGCCACACCGACGGCGATGCGGTCATCTACTTCACCAAGTCCAACGTCGTGCACATGGGCGACGACTACTTCAACGGCATGTTCCCCTTCGTCGACACCGACAACGGCGGCAGCGTGAAGGGCCTCATCGCGAACGTGGACAAGGTGCTGGCCACCATGCCGGACGGCGCGCGGGTCATCCCCGGCCACGGACCGCTGGGCGACAAGGCCTCGCTGGAAGGCTACCGCGACGTGCTCAAGGGCACCTGGGCCATCGTGGCGGACAGCGTCAAGAACGGGCTGACGCTGCAGCAGATGAAGGAGCAGAAGGTGCTCGCCGCCTGGGAACACTTCGCCACCGATTTCGTCCCTCTCGACAAGTGGACCGAGACGGTCTACAACGAGGTGTCGAAGGAAGTGAAGCCGGCGCCTTAGCGCTTCTTCAGCGACAGGGTCATCTCGAACGCCGCCACCGGCTCGTCTCCCAGCTTGGACGGGACGGTGGCGGTGACGTGCACCACCGCTTCCTGCCGCTCGCCGGTCTCCAGCGTCCGCCGCACCAGGTCCTGGATCACCGGGCCGTCCTCGTTGGTGAAGTGCACGTCCC
>DASYMJ010000346.1:0-40823 GCA_036009105.1 Thermoanaerobaculia bacterium
GTGGTCGGCGTCACGAAGGACATCACCACCAGCTTCACCGAGGCTCCGGAGCTGACCGACGAGATTTATCTCTCCGCGTTCCAGACGGACAACCAGCAGCCGCGCGTCTACTTCCGTTCCGAGCAGAGCGCGAACCTGGCCGAGGAGGCGTTCTACCAGAGCCTGGCGCGCATCGCGCCGCAGGCGAAGAACGGCGGCGTGCGCCGCATCGCCGAGGCCCTCGGCGCCTCGAAGCGGATCCTCTCCACCGGCCAGAGCGTGCTGTTCATCTGCGGTCTGTTCGCGTTGCTGCTCTCCCTTTGCGGCGTGTACGGCATCACCGCGAACGCCATCGTGGAGAAGACGCACGAGGTGGGCATCCGCCGCGCCGTCGGCGCGACCGACAGCCAGATCATCATGCTCTTCCTCCGCCAGTCGATGTGGCAGGTCCTGATCGGCCTCGGCATCGGCATCGGCTTCGCCTCCGTCCTGGGATGGATGGCCAGCTCGTTCTTCGGCTTCTCGCTGGCCTTCTACGTCCAGGTCTTCAGCATCGTCATCCTCACCGTCGGCATCATCGTCGCCATCGCCGTCGTCCTGCCCAGCCGCAGGGTGGCCATGATCGAGCCCTCCGTGGCTCTGAGAACGGAATAGTCAATCGTGGATCCGAACCAGCTCTACTACCTGCGGGAGGACGTGTACGTCGATCCTCTGGTCAACAAGTGGTACGCGTGGCCGAACCTGGTCGCGCCGATCACCTACGCGATGTACATGACGAAGACGCATCGCCGTCTGATGAGCTCCTTCGTCAACAACTACGAGCTGCACATCCTGGGCAACCAGAGCAAGAGCATGGCCGGCGGCGGCGAGTTCGTCGACTGCACGGCCGAGCAGGTGGGCGACGTGCGCGCGCTCATCGCCATGTGGGATGAGCAGTACGGCATCTACCGCGAGCTCGCGGACGCCGTGAAGCAGCTCGATGCGCTGATGAAGAGCCATACCACCGGCGAGACCATCGAGCCGCTCTACGAGAAGGTGCCGGAGCTGCTCCGCGGCTACGTGGAGCTGTTCATGGACCTCTACCACCAGCCGAATTACCGGCTGATCGAGAGCCTGCTCTACCGCAGCCGCTACTACGACCGCTCCATCCAGTCGGTCTCCTTCGGCCTGCTCTCCCGCGTGTCGCAGCGGCCGTTCGTGCTCAGCACGCCGCGCCTGCCCGACGCGAACCATCTCCATCTCAAGCACCCCTTCGAGTCGAAGGTGTGGGACCGGATCTTCCGCACCCGCGAGACGCCGGCCACCGGCGCGCAGCTCGCGGAGTGGTTCGCCGCGGACCTGCTGGAGGGTGGCCTGCCGTGGCAGGAGCTCTTCACAACCGCGGCGCCGACGCGCGTCTACGAGCCGGTGACCGAGCAGGTCCGCCTGCGCTACCTCGGCCACGCCGGCTTCCTCATCGAGACGAGCGACACCACCATCCTCGTCGACCCGGTCATCGCCAATCGCGCCGAGGCCAATGCCTCCAACGTGATCAGCTACAGCGAATTGCCGGAGCACATCGACTACGTCTGCCTGACCCACAACCACAGCGATCACGTCAACATCGAGAGCCTGCTCCAGCTGCGCTACAAGATCGGCACCGTGGTGGTGCCGAAGAACAACGGCGGCACGCTGGCCGATCCGTCTTTGAAGCTGCTGCTCCGCCAGCTCGGCTTCAACGCCATCGAGGTGGAGGACATGGAGGAGCTCCCCGTGCCCGCCGGCCGCATCGTCTCCATCCCGTTCCTCGGCGAGCACGGCGACCTGAACATCCGCAGCAAGACGGCCTGGTTCTTCGAGCTGCACGGCAAGCGGATTTACGCCGGCGCCGACTCCTCGAACCTCGAGCCGCGCATGTACGAGCACATCCGGCAGCTGACCGGCGATCTCGACATCCTGGCCATCGGCATGGAGTGCGTCGGGGCGCCGTACACCTGGATGTACGGAGCGCTGACCACCGAGGCGGTGAGCCGCAAGATCCGCGAGTCGCGGCGCCTGAACGGGTCGGACTTCGGCCGCGCGGCGAAGATGCTGGAGACGTTTCGCGCGAAACAGGTGTTGATCTACGCCTTGGGCATGGAGCCCTGGTACAGCTACTTCATGGGCGTCGACTACAACGACGACTCCGCGCAGATCGTGCAGTCCGGAAAGATGCTGGCCCACTGCCAGGAGCTCGGCGTCCCCGTCGAGCGCCTGTGCGGCAAACAGACCATCGCGTTCAACTGAGGCAATCCCTAATGTCCAAGTGGTTCAAGAAATACCGCTACCGCGGCCGCGACGCGAAGCTTCGTCTCTTCTGCTTCCCCTACGCCGGGGGAAACGCCTCGATCTTCGAGGGGTGGGAGAAGCAGCTCCCCGAGTGGGTGGACGTCTTCGCCATCCAGGCGCCCGGCCGTACGGTCCGTTTCGCCGAGCCGCCCATCGCCTCGCTGCGGGAGAAGATCTCCATCCTGGCCCGGGAGATCAAGCCGTACCTCGACGTGCCGCACGTCTTCGTCGGCCACAGCAACGGCGCGCTCACCGCGTTCGAGCTCGCCCGCGAGCTGCAGCGCAGCGGCGCCGGCAACCTCCGCCACCTGGTACTCTCCGCCAAGCGCGCGCCGCACCTGCAGCGCAAGGAGCCGATCCACTCCCTGCCGTATCCCGAGTTCGTCTCCCGCCTGCGCGAGCTGAAAGCCACGCCCGCGGAGATCCTGGAGAACGACGAGCTGATGGCCCTCCTCGAGCCGATGCTCCGCGCCGACTTCTCGCTCAGCGAGACGCACGCGTTCGACCCGACGATTCCGGTCACCGCGCCGGTGACGCTCTTCTGGGGCGAAGGCGACGCGGAGATCCCGAAGGACGACATGCTGGCCTGGAAGCAGCACGTGGCCAGCGAGGTCGATTTCGTGGAGTTCGCCGGCGACCACTTCTTCATCCACAGCCACGAGCAGGATTTCGTAGGGCGGGTGCGGACGATCGTGGAGCGGGCTCTGGTCGCCTAAAGCCTGACGATCTCGCCCCCTCTTGCCGCGATCGCGGCCCTGTAGCCTTCGTCCGTCTGCAGGGCCGCCACCCGCCACCCGGCCATGTTCTTCACGTCTCCCCAGACCGTGCTCACCGGCAGCACGGAGAAGGAGGCCAGCTCGATGGACAACCCGCCGCCCACCGCCTTGATGACCGCCTCCTTGGCCGTCCAGATGGTGAAGAAGAGCGCCGCATCTTCCTCTTTCTCGACCTCGGCCGCCTCGTCCGGCGCGAAGTAACGCCGCGCCAGCTGGGCCAGGTCAGTCATCCGCGGCTGCTCGACCTCGATGTCGATCCCCACCGCCGTCCCCTCCGCGATGGCGATGGCCACCCGATCGCCGGAGTGGCTGACGTTGAACTCCAGCTCCCCCCTTTCCAGCGCGGGCTTCCCCTGCGGCCCTTCGACGAACGCCAGCTCCCGCGGATCCCGCCCCAACCGCCGCCCCAGCAACTGGCGCAGCGTGCCGCGCCCGACGATGGAGCGGCGGCGGTCGGCCTCGAAACGGTAGCGCTCCACCTTGCGCCGCTCGTCGGCCGAGAGGAGGGGCCGGAGCGCGTCGACCTCGGCCGCGGAGACGGAGACGATGGCCACTTCGGTGCGCACGGAGGGGGATGCTATCGCGAGAATGCGGGCTGCTTTGATGCGCCTTCTCCGCAACAGCTGGTAGGTCGAGAACTACACGGAGAACCTCGCGCCGGCCCGACGCCGACCGACCACTCCGTTGGCCGACGCGGTCAAGGCAGCGGTGCAGTAAAGAATGGAAGCCCACTGCAGCGAAACGATGGATGACATTGATAGAATGTCCAACATGGACAACTTGGGAAATTCTGAAATGCGAACCAAGGGTTTCACGAGGTGCGCATGACAGATCTGACCATGGCTCAGCTCGAGGCGATTGCTGGAGAGCACGGCACGTGTCAAGCCTCGGAAGTGAAGGCGAACTGGCGCGGCATCGTGAGGCAAACGCGCGAGAAAGAAGTGATCGTGACGAACTACAACCGGCCCGAGGCAGTGGTCATGTCGGCGGCGCGGTACGCGGAGCTGGTGGCATCGGCGCGCGCGAACGATCCACTCCGCCGCCTGCGCGCCGATTTCGAGCGGGAGCTCGCCGCGCTTCGCGCGCCCGGCGCCGCGGACAAACTTCGCGAGCTCTTTGCCGCGACCCCGGAGGACCTTGCCGATGCGGCCAACGCCGCGCCGGATGATGGGAAGTGACGCCGGTCATCTTCGTGCTGGCCGGCGTCAACGGTGCTGGCAAAAGCTCCGTCGGCGGATCGTTTCTGCGCCGAAAGGGAATGCCCTACTTCAATCCGGACGAAGCAGCCGCGAAAATCCGCCAGGAGCTTGGTTGTAGCGCTGAAGTTGCCAATGCGCGCGCCTGGGAAGAAGGGATGAGGTTTCTCGCCAAGGCGATCCGCGACGGCACCAGCCACGCTTTCGAAACGACTCTCGGCGGAACCACCATCGCCCGACTCCTCGCTCAGGCAGCGGACGCGGGCTTCGACGTGCGCATCTGGTTCGTCGGGCTGGCCAGTCCGGAACAGCACATTGCCCGCGTGCAGGCGCGCGTTGCCGCCGGCGGGCATGACATTCCCGAGGCAAAGATACGAGAACGCTGGGACTCATCGCGTCGCAACGTGATCCTGCTCATGCCGCGCCTGATCGAATTGCGCATCTTCGACAACAGTGAGGAGCGCGACGCGGAGTCGGGAAAGATCCCGCCGCCCCGCCTCCTGCTCCACTGGCAAAACGGCGCTGTCATCGGGCCCGCTGCAGCGACGCTCGCCTCGACGCCGGAATGGGCAAAGCCGATCGTCGCAGGCGCGCTGCAGCTGGCGCGCACCGCGGCTTCCGCCGACTGAACCCCTTTCCTTCCCGCCTTCAAACCACAATTCCGGGCATTCATCCCAAACGGGGGGCGGCAGGCCTTTCGGCGGGCGCAGAGTGATCGCCGTGGTGATGTTTCCGCGCGTTCCCTCCGCCGTCCCGCTCAACCGTTAGGAGGTTTGCTGTGAAAGTGCGCTCCCTTGCCGCCATCGCGCTCTCGTTCTTCCTGTCCCTCGCACCGGCGTTTGCCCAGGTGGATCCCGGCCCGCGGGGTGGGCCGGCGGGCGCCGGCGCCCCCCTCAATTCCGTGGCCACCAACAACCCCACCACCATCTTCAACTTCTTCACCGACGGCAAGGACCGCTTCGAGGAGGTGGACTCGGTCTCCGGCACCATCGGCACCGAGCCCGGCTTCGGCCTGGGGCCGCGCTACAACTCGCGGAGCTGCGCCTCGTGCCACGCCCAGCCGGCCACCGGCGGCTCCAGCCCCTCCATCAACCCGCAGTTCCAGGATGCCAACGCGCGCGGCGCGACGAACACCATCCCCTCGTTCCTCTCCTTCACCGGAGCGGTGAGGGAGGCGCGCTTCATCTTCTTCACCGACGCCGCCGGCAATCCCATCACCACCGCGCCGGACGGCGGCGTGCACGCTCTCTACACCATCGCCGGCCGCAGCGACGCCGGCCTCTGCACCGCCTCCGTCATCTCCCAGCCGAACTTCACCTCGGCCATGTCCCACAACAACATCGTCTTCCGCATCCCCACGCCGGTCTTCGGCGCCGGCCTGATCGAGAACATCGACGAGACCACCCTGCTGGCCGGCCTCGGCGCCGGCGGCCTGTACGGCGTGGCCGGCACGTTCAACCGCAACCCGAACGACGGCACCATCAGCCGCTTCGGCTGGAAGGCGCAGAACAAGTCGCTGGAGATCTTCTCCGGCGAGGCATACAACGTCGAGATGGGCGTGAGCAACGAGCTGTTCACCCAGGAGCGCCCCAATCCGGAGGAAGACCGCGCCGCGGGACTCGACGCCCGCTGCAAGATCAACCCCACTCCGGAGGACCACACGAATTTCAACGTGACGGCGGTGCAGACGCCCAGCGATGCCGTGCAGTTCGCCATGTTCATGCGCCTGCTCAGCCCACCGGCGCAGGCCTCCTCGCCCGGCGGGCTCAGCTCGATCCTCAACGGGGAGGCGCTGTTCACGGACGTTGGCTGTGCGGCCTGCCATCGCAAGAGCTTCACCACCGCCGCCTCGCGCATCACCCCCGACCTCGGCAACGCGACGGCGAAGCTGTGGAGCGACCTGCAGATCCACCACATGGGCACCACGCTGGCCGACAACGTTTCGCAGGGTAACGCAGGCGGCGACCAGTTCCGCACCGCGCCGCTGTGGGGCCTCGGGCAGCGGCTCTTCTTCCTGCATGACGGACGGACGGCGAACCTGGGGCAGGCCATCGCCTTCCACTCGTCGACCGGCTCCGAGGCGAATACCGTGGTGCTGAACTACAACGCTTTGAGCGGGCCGCAGCAGCAGGACATCCTCAACTTCCTGCGATCTCTCTGAGGTAAGCCATGTCGCTCCTGTTGCTGCTGTGGCTGTCCGTCGTCCCCCAGGGGGTGATCCTGGTCAAGGGAGCCACGCCGAGCGCGAGCGACGCGTCGACGCCGGTTCCCGAGGGGGGACAGGTGTCGTCCGGGCGCTACCGCAACGCGTACTTTGGGCTGACCTATCCGATCCCCGCCGGCTGGAGAGAGCAGCCGGCGGGGCCTCCTCCCTCGGACGGCGGCAGCTACGTGCTCGCCCAGTTCGCCGTCCCCAGGGCGAACGTGCTCCTCGCGGCGCAGGACCTTTTCTTCAGCCTGCAGCCGCTGGCCGGCGCGGACCAGCTGGTCGCCACGGTGCGCCGCGGGCTCCCGGACCGCTACCAGATCGAGCCGGGGCCGGCTGAGGTGATGATCGCCGGCCGCCGCTTCCATCGCCTCGCCTATGCCTCCCCCGGCTCGGGCCTCCACTGGCGGATTCTGGCCACCGACGCGCGCTGCCACGCGCTGACGTTCACCTTCACCGGCACCGATCCGGCGGCGCTCGACGCGGCGGAGCGGGCCATGAGCGCGCTCTCCCTCGCGCCGGCCGCTCCGGCCTGCGTGACCGGCTATGCGCAGGGGGAGAACATCGTGAAGAAGACCGAGCCGCTGCTCACCGGGCACCGCTTCAACTCGATCCCCCTCCGCATCGTGGTCGGCAGCGACGGGCGGGTCAAGCACGTGCATCTCCTCAGCGCGTTCCCCGAGCAGTCCCAGGCCATCATCGCCGCGCTGCGCACCTGGCGCCTCGAGCCGTACCGCGTGGACGGCAAGGCGGTGCCGGTGGAGACCGGCCTGCTCTTCGGCGCGCCCATGCGCGTGCCGCGCTAGAGCCGCCCCACGCGCGCGAACAAGGGGCAGCGGATCTCGCGCCGCTGGGCCGGATCGCCCCACGCCGCGGCCAGCTCGGCGGCAACCGCGTCGGTGGCGCGCGTGCCGTGCTGCTGGAAGTAACGCTGCGAGGCGGACCACGTCTCCAGCACCGCGCGGAGGTCGCTCAGCGTCCACTCCGCGCTCATCACGAATGGCGGCGCGGCGATCTCCTGGAAAGGGAAGGGGAGGGTGGCATAGCGGTCGTGCACGTACCGGATCCGCTCCGGCCAGAAGCCGGCCAGCACCTCATCCTGAAATCGATGGACGACCGGTCCGACGGCGTCGGCGAGGTCGCGCGGCCCGTACGAGAAGAGGGCGATGACGGCGCCGCGCCTGGCGACCCGACGCGCCTCGCCATAGAAGCCATCCAGCTCGAACCAGTGCGCGGCCGCGCCGGCGGTGATCAGGTCGACCGAGGCGTCCGGCAGCGACACCCCATCGGACGGCTCGTGGCGATAGGTGACCCGCTGGTGGGCGGTGGCGCGGGCCAGCTGACCGGCGCTCGCGTCGGTGGCCACCACGCGCTCGAAATGTTCGGCCAGGGCGATCGCCACCTGCCCGTTCCCCGTGCCGGCGTCCCAGGCCAGGGCCCGCTCGGGGAGCAGCGAGGCCAGCCAGGCGAAGAGCCCGTCCGGATAGCGCGGCCGATGCCGCGCATACGCCTCGGCATGGCCGGAGTAGTGATCCTCGAACGTCATGGGCGGGCAAATCCTACCAGCGCTCCTCTTGCGTCATACGCAAACCGTCCGGCGCCGCGATTGCACTCTTCGCGAAGCGTGACGTTCAAAGAGTTGTTGCTGGGGAGGCGGCGGGCGACCTCCGAAAGCGATGAGGTGCGCATCGACGCGGTGCGCGGCGTCCCCTTCCTCGGCCTGGACGCCATCGCCTCGGCCGCGTACGGCCCGGAGGCGGCGCTCACCATCCTCGTGCCGGCCGGCGCCGCGGGGCTGGGCTACATCGGGCCGGTCACGGCCACGATCCTCATCCTGCTGGTCATCCTCTACTTGTCCTATCGGGAGACCATCGCCGCCTATCCGAACGGCGGCGGCTCCTACATCGTGGCGAAGGAGAACCTCGGCACCACGGCCGGCCTCTGCGCCGCCGCGGCGCTCATCCTCGACTACATCCTCAACGTCGCCGTCGGCATCTCCGCCGGGGTCGGCGCGCTCGTCTCCGCCGTGCCGAGCCTCCACCCGCACACCCTGTCGCT
Organism: Thermoanaerobaculia bacterium; assembly: GCA_036009105.1. Taxonomy (GTDB): domain Bacteria; phylum Acidobacteriota; class Thermoanaerobaculia; order Gp7-AA8; family Gp7-AA8; genus JAFAVZ01. The sequence continues at coordinate 8,523 of DASYMJ010000346.1, forward strand.
CTGCCTCGCCATCCTGCTGCTCATCACCCTCATGAACCTCCGCGGCGTGCGCGAGTCGGCCGTGGCCTTCGCCATCCCCACCTACGCGTTCATCGGCACGTTCGGCGTCGTGCTCGCGCTGGGGCTGTTCAAGGCGCTGCAGGCAGGTGGACATCCCACGCCTGTCGTGCCGCCGGCTCCGCTGCCGGCCGCCACGGCGGCGGCCGGGCTGTGGGTCCTGCTCCGCTCCTTCGCCAGCGGCTGCACGGCCATGACCGGCGTGGAGGCGGTCTCCAACGGCGTGCCGGTGTTCAAGGAGCCGAGCGTCGTGCGCGCCCACCGCACGCTCACCGCCATCGTAGTGGTCCTCGGCTGCTGCCTGGCCGGCATCGCTTTCCTGGCCCGCGCGTATCACGTCGGGGCGATGGACCAGGAGCGGCCCGGCTACCAGAGCGTGATCTCCGCCCTGGTGGCGGCCATCGCCGGACGCGGACCGTTCTACTACGTGACGATCGGCAGCCTCCTGGCCGTCCTCTGCCTCTCCGCGAACACCAGCTTCGCCGACTTTCCCCGCCTCTGCCGCATCGTGGCCGGGGACGGCTTCCTGCCGCGCGCCTTCGCCAACGTGGGGAGGCGCCTCGTCTTCTCCATCGGCATCGTCGTGCTGGCCGCCCTCTCCGCCATCCTGCTCATCATCTTCCGCGGCATCACCGACCGGCTCATCCCCCTCTTCGCCGTCGGGGCGTTCGCCGCGTTCACCTTCTCCCAGGCCGGCATGGTCGTGCACTGGAGGCGTCTCGGCACGCGCCGCTACTCGCATCACCTCGCCCTGAACGCCCTGGGTGCGGTGACCACGACCGTCGCCCTGGTGGTCATCATCGCGGCGAAGTTCACCAGCGGCGCCTGGATCACCTTCGTGCTGGTGCCGGCGCTCATCCTCCTCTTCCGCGGCGTGCACCGGCACTACGTCCGGGTGGAGGAGCAGCTCGCGCGGCGCACCGAGATCGAGCTGGACGAGATCGCGCCGCCCACGCTCGTGCTGCCGGTGAGCGACTGGGACAACCCGACCGAGAAGGCGCTGCGCTTCGCCCTCGCCCTGTCCCGCGACGTGACCGCGCTGCACGTGTACGTCGACCCCGGCCGGGGCGAGCCGCTGCGCGACGCGTGGCGGCGGTTCGTGGAGGAGCCGATGCAGCGCGCCGGCCTGGTGCCGACGCCGCTCGTCTCCATCAACTCACCGTATCGCCTCCTCTTCCGCCCGCTCTCCGAATACCTCGACACCTTGCGCCGAACGCGCAGCGGCATGATCGGGGTCATCCTGCCGACGCTCATCGAGGGCCGCTGGTGGCAGTACCTGATGCACATGCAGCGGGCCAACCTCCTGCGCCTGCTCCTGCTCCTCAAAGGCCACCAGCAGGTGGCCGTGATCAGTGTGCCGTGGTACCTGGACCGCAGGAGGAACGGTGAACGATGAAAGATGAAGGATGAACGGGGTGCGTCCTTTGTTCCTCGTTCATCGTTCCGCTCAGTCGTAGTACTCGTGCCCCAGGTGGGTGACCTCGTCTTCGCCCATGGCCCAGCGCATGGTGTTCTTCATCTTCATCAGCTGGATGAACAGATCGTGCTCGGGGTAGAGCTCCGGCGCGGTCATGGGGCATTTGAAGTAGAAGCTGAGCCACTCCTGGATGCCGTGGAAACCGGCCCGGCGGGCGAAGTCGAGCAGCAGGAGCAGGTCGAGCACCACCGGCGCGGCGAGGATCGAGTCGCGGCAGAGGAAGTCGATCTTGATCTGCATGGGGTAGCCGAGCCAGCCGAAAAGGTCGATGTTGTCCCACCCTTCCTTCGCGTCGCCGCGGGGCGGGTAATACTCGATGCGCACCTTGTGATAGAGGTCGCCGTACAGCGATGGATAGAGCGCCGGCTGGAGGATGTAATCGAGGACGCCGCGCTTGGTCACCTCCTTCGCCTTGAACGAGTCGGCGTCGTCCAGCACCTCGCCGTCCCGGTTGCCGAGGATGTTGGTGGAGAACCAGCCGCGGACGCCGAGCATGCGCGCTTTGAAGCCGGGCGCGATGATGGTCTTCATCAGCGTCTGCCCGGTCTTGAAGTCCTTCCCCGCGATCGGCACCTGCTGGCGCGCCGCGAGCTCCCACGCCGCGGGAAAGTCGACCGCGAGGTTCGGCGAGCCGTTCGCGAACGGCACGCCTTCCTTCAGGCAGGCCCACGCGTAGATCTGCGAGCTGGGGATGCACTCGTCGTTCTCCGCGAGGCCGCGCTCGAACGCCTCGACCGACTGATGGACGGCGGACGGCTGCTCGTACACCTCGGTCGATCCGCACCAGACCGCGACCAGCCGCTCGCAGCCGTTGTGGGCGGCGAAGTTGCGGATGTCCTGCCGCACCTGCTCCATCAGCTCCATCTTGTTCGCGCCGTGTTTCACGTGCGGGCCGTCGAGGCGCCGCACGTAGCGCGGATCGAAGACGGCCGGCATCGGCTTGATCGCTTCCAGCTCTTCGCGGATGGGATCGAGATGGCGGCGCTCCAGCACGTCGGCGTGCACGGCGGACTCGTACGCGTTGTCCGGAAAGAGGTCCCACCCGCCGAACACGAGCGAGTCGAGGGAGGCGAGCGGAAGGAACGAGGAGATGCGCGGCGCGCGCCCGTCAGTGCGCTTGCCGAGGCGGATGGTGCCGAGCTGGGTCACCGAGCCGACCGGCTCGGCCAGGCCGCGCCGCACCAGCATCACGCCGGCCATGAGCGTGGTGGCCACGGCCCCCATGCCGGGAAGGAGAACGCCGAGACGCCCGCTCGCCGGGGCGATCGATTCTGGTTGTTGCAAGGGACCTCCGGAAGCGGTTCGGTCCGTCGCAAGAGGCGGGCCAGACGTTTGCGTAATCCGCAAAGGTCAGGTTCGTAACTTGCAGGCGCCGCCTCTCGCTTGGCAGAGAAGGAGCGTGCATGCTCGATCAGCTGGTCGTGACCGGATCGGATGGGGCCGGTCTGCCCCTCGCCTCGTGGGTCGTCCGGGAGCTGGCCGGACAGTTTCCGTCCGTCCACCTCGCGCCGCCGCAGGCCTCGCGCCGCGCCGGCCTCGCCGTGCCGGCCGGAGCGTGGCGGGCGGGAGAGCTCGACTACTGGAGCCTCGACTGCCAGGTCGACGCGGCGGAGGAGGAAGGCGACTTCACCCTGCGGGTGACGGAGGAGGCGGCGGACGGCGCGACGAGCCTGGAGATCCTCAACCGCTGCCAGCGCTCCGTCGGGCGGCGCAACCGCTTCTCCCAGACCGGCCGCTTCGACGCCATGCTCACGACACATCGCAAGCTGCACGATCTCTCCAAGCCGCTCGTCCGCGCCGACTACAACCACGCCCGCGACACCTGGCAATGGCTGCTCCGCCTCGACCGCGAGGCCTCGCTGCCGCTGCAGCTCGCCGCGCTCTTTCATGACGTCGAGCGCCTCGTCTCCGAGCCCGATGCGCGCGTGGAGCAGCACGCGGCGGACTATCAGCAGTTCAAGGACCGCCACGCGGGCGGGAGCGCGGAGCTGGCGGAAGCGATCCTGGCCCGCGCCGGCTTCGACGCCGCGGTGCGCGAGAAATCGGCAGCGCTGATCCGGGCCCACGAGCGTTACTCCGCGGAAGACGTCGAGGTGCGCTTGCTCAACGAGGCGGATGCGCTTTCGTTCTTCTCCCTCAACAGCAGCGGCTTCCTCGACTACTTCGGCCCGGAGCACACCACCCGCAAGATCCGCTACACGCTGTGCCGCCTCGGCGAGGAGGGACGCCGCCGCCTCTCCGGCGTCCGCCTCCGTCCGGACGTGCGCGCCCTCTTCGAGGAATGCGCCGGATGAAGCTGGTCATCTTCGGGCTGACCATCAGCTCGTCGTGGGGGAACGGCCACGCGACGCTGTGGCGCGCGCTCTGTTCCGCCCTGGCCAGGGAGGGCCACCGCTGCGTCTTCTTCGAGCGCGACCGGCCGTACTACCGCGCCAACCGCGACGTCCACGCCAGCGATGCGTTCGAGCTGGTCCTCTACGACTCCTGGCCCGAGATCGCCGACCGCGCGCGGCGCGAGCTGGCCGGCGCCGAGGCCGGCATCGTCACCTCGTACTGCATCGATGCGATGGAGGCCACGGCGCTCATCTTCCGCTCTCCCGGCGCGAAGGTCTTCTATGACCTCGACGCGCCGATCACGCTCGACCGGCTGGAGCGCGGCGAGACGGTGGAGTACCTCTGGCCGGAAGGCTTGGGCGAGTTCGATCTGGTGCTCAGCTACACCGGCGGCACGACCCTCGACGCGCTGCGCGGCCTCGGCGGCCGCAACGTCTATCCGCTGTACGGCAGCGTCGATCCGCTCGCCCACCGGCCCGTGCCCGCGGCGAGCGACTATCGCTGCCGCCTCTCCTACCTTGGCACCTACGCGGCCGACCGGCAGGAAGCGCTGGCCCGCCTCTTCCTCGCGCCCGCCCGCTCCATGCCCGAGGCGCGCTTCCTGCTCGGTGGCGCGATGTATCCGCAGGACTTTCCGTGGAGCGGGAACATCTGGTACCAGGAGCACGTCCCTCCCCCCGCGCACCCGGCGTTCTTCAGCTCCTCCGATGTCACGTTGAACGTGACGCGCGGCGCGATGGCCAGGCGCGGCTACTGTCCGTCCGGCCGCCTCTTCGAGGCCGCCGCGTGCGGCGTGCCGATCCTGAGCGACGACTGGCCGGGCCTGTCCGAGTTCCTCGCGCCCGGCGAAGAGATCCTCATCGCGGCGGACACCGGCGAGGCGATCGCGCATCTGCGCAAGCCGGCCGAGGAGCTGGCCGCGGTCGGCGCGGCGGCGCGGGCGCGCGTGCTGCGCGAGCACACCGCGGCGCACCGCGCGGCGGAGCTGGTGGGGCTGGTGGAGGAGGCGCGGCGATGTGGGGCTTGATCCCCGCGGCGGGGATCGGCAGCCGGATGCAGCCGCTCGCGTTTTCCAAGGAGCTGTTGCCGGTCGGCAGCCGCCGCGACGGCGACGCCGAGCGGCCCCGAGCGGTGAGCGAGTACCTGCTGGAGCGGATGATCGCCGGCGGCGCGACGCGCCTCTGCATCATCATCTCGCCCGGCAAGTCGGACATCATCGAGTACTACGGCGGCAGCTTCGGCGCGGCGCACATCTGCTACGTGGTGCAGCAGCAGCCTGGCGGTTTGTGCGACGCCATCTTCCGCGCGCTGCCGCTGATCCGCGACGAAGAGCACGTGCTGGTGGGCCTGCCGGACACGGTCTGGTTTCCGGCCGAGGCGCTCTGCCGCCTCGATGACGGCGACCTTTCGTTTCTCCTCTTTCCGGTCGACCGCCCGGAGCTCTTCGACGCCGTGGTCTGCGACGAGCAGGGCAACGTGGCGGAGATCCAGGTGAAGAAGGAAGGGGCCAGCTCGCACTGGATCTGGGGCGCGTTCAAGCTGCGCGGCCGCGTGTTGCGCGAGCTGTACGAGCTGTGGTGCACGCGCGAGCCGCGCGATCCGTACATCGGCACGCTGGTGAACGCCTGGCTCGCCGCGGGCGGACGCGCCGTCGCGGTGCGGGCCGGCGCGTCGTATGTCGACGTCGGAACGGTCCACGGATACCGGCAGGCCATGCGGTTGCTTGCCGAGCGCCAGAAGGAAGCGCAATGAGCGATATGAGTCTGATGACGGTGAGCGAGATCGAGGCCGAGGTGCGCCGCCTCGGCCCGTGGTTTCACAACATCAACCTGCGCGGCGTGCAGACGGCCCCGGCGCATTTCCTCGGTGATTACCCGCGCTTCAAGTGGGAGAAGTTCGCCCACGCCGTCCCCGCCGATCTCACCGGCCTGTCGGTGCTCGACATCGGCTGCAACGGCGGCTTCTACTCGATCGAGATGAAGCGCCGCGGCGCCGCGCGCGTGCTCGGCGTGGACAGCGACGAGACGTATCTCGCCCAGGCCCGCTTCGCCGCCCGCCTCTCCGGCGCCCAGATCGAGTTCCGCAGGATGTCGGTCTACGACCTCGGCTCGCTCGGCGAGCAGTTCGACCTGGTCATCTTCATGGGCGTGCTCTATCACCTCCGCCATCCGCTGCTCGCCCTGGACATCCTGCACGGCATCGTGGCGGACACGATGGTCTTCCAGAGCATGCAGCGCGGCAGCTCGCGCCTGATGGAGGTGGCCCCGGACTATCCGTTCGACGAGCGCGCCGTCTTCGACGATCCCGACTTCCCGAAGATGCATTTCATCGAGCAGCGCTACGCCGGCGATCCGACGAACTGGTGGGTGCCGAACCGCGCCTGCGTCGAGGCCATGCTGCGCTGCGCCGGCTTCCGCATCGAGAGCCGCCCGGAGGAAGAGGTCTACATCTGCCGGCGCGGCCCGCGGCCCGCCATCGGAGACGCATGATCGAAGCGGTGATGCTCTGGAACGAGCCGAACAATCTGTCGCACTGGGACTTCGAGCTCGACCCGGACTGGACCATTTTCTCGAGCATGGTGCGCCTCGCCTCGGACGCCGTGCGCGCGGAGAACCGTTCCATGACGCAGGTGCTGGGCGGCATCTCGCCCATCGACCCGCTCTTCATCGAGCGGATGGAGCGGCAGGGCGTGACCGAGAAGATGGACGTGATCGCCGTGCACGGCTTCCCCCTGGACTGGAACCACTGGCAGATCCAGGAGTGGCCCCAGAAGCTGGAGGAGATCCGCCGCGTGACGTCGCTGCCGCTGTGGGTGAGCGAGGTCGGCGTCTCCACCTTCGGGGCCGAGGAGGTGCAGGAGTTCGGACTGCGCCGCACCGCGGAGCTGCTCGCCGGCAAGGCGGACCGCATCCACTGGTACAGCCTCTACGACCTCCCCCGCGCCTGGCCGGCCACGACGCGCCATCGCGAGGCGGAGGGCTCGTCGTATTACCGGCACTTCTACATGGGCCTCCTGCGCGAGGACGGCACCCCGAAGCTGGCCATGCGCCAGTTCCCCCAGTACGCCGCGGAGCTCGGCATCTGCCAGTGGTTCCACTTCGAGGACCACCGCCTGGACGACACCGTGCGCTGGCTCCGCCGCCTGGGCGTCCGCCGCCTGCGCACGGGCCTCAGCTGGGCCGACAGCCTCCGCCCCAACGCCGAGGCCTGGTTCGACCGCCAGATGCAGGCCCTCGCCGAGTTCGACGTGACGATCACGTATTGCTACACCCCGGAGGAGGCGGGCCTCCGTCCCCATCACACCAGCCCCCCGCGCTCCATCGAGCAGTTCGCGGAGTTCTGCGCCACGATGACCAAGCGGTACGGTTGAGGGGTCAGTCGGCGACAATGGCGGCGAGCCCGATGGGTCCGGGAAGAGACGGTCCGGTGCAGGAGTCCATGGAGATCAGATGCAGATAATCGGTGTGATTCCTCAACTGCGCACGACAGATCTCGCCGAATCGATCCGGTTCTACACAACGAAAATCGGCTTTGCGGTGGAGTTTCAGTATGAGGACTTTTACGCCGGGATCCGGGCAGGCCACCAGGTCTTTCATCTCAAGCAGACAGACGAGAAGGACCCCTCCATCGGCTTCGTAGACGAAGGCGGCCACTTCCACCTCTATCTGCAGACAAACGACGCATCGGCCGCCGCCCGAGCCCTGCAGGAGAACGGCGTGCCGCTCGTGCGCGAGGTGCACGATACCGCCTGGGGCACTCGCGAGTTCGTCATCAAGGACGACCAAGGGCACACCTTGTATTTCGGCGAGGATCTCTCCGTCCGCTAATCCGTTGGCTTGTGAAATGAGTGCGCACTGGCGCAAACGCTCCACGCTGAAGCTGCCCGCCGCAGCCGTCTGAGCGGGCAATCCGAAGACGGTTACGATGGCCTCGATGCGAGTCCTGTCGGCGCTGGTGCTTCTGCTTCTCTGGTCCTGCCCGTTGACTGACAGTCCGCGCTTGCCGCCGGGACCGGAGGACCCGGTGAAGAATCTCGCTCAGCTGGATGCCTTTGCCGATCGCGTGCAAGTGGAGGCGATGACCGCCGCATGGAGAGCGGCGACCGAGCCGGGCTCCGACGTCAAACCGCGGTCGTTCGGGATCCTGCCACTGCTGTTGCTCACGGACGATGAGGTCAGCGCGTTGAACGGCCGGCTGCACGATGTGCGGCAATTGCGGTGTTTGCAGGCGATTCATGCCATCGCGGTGCGGATGCAATCCGAGTCGGACGGTCGGGTGGCCGAAACCCTGGCCCGGATTTCCGCTCTGCGCGAGCAGATGCCGGACCTTCGCAGCGTGTACACGGACGAGGGCGATGTGCCGCGTCGCAGGGAGCTTTGGCTCTCGCAAGCGCCCGTCGCGAGGAGCCTCGCGCCGCTCATGCGCCAATTGATCGCCGCGCGGAACCATTGGGCCTGGCAGCGCTCGCGGTCCGGATATCCGGCACTGATGAAGCAGCATCGCGGCTACGAGCCGCGAACGGCCGACGTTCTGGAAGCACAAGTGCGCAAGGCGCTGGGATCGCGCGAGATCCCGAAGAGTTTTCCCTGGGAGTTCGAGCTCATTGATCCAGCTCTGGCGAAGCGAATGGCCAGGCGATTCGACCAGGCGCATTGTCTGGAACGCGCGTCATTCGTGTTTCGGTACTTAGGGTTGCCGGCAGCCCCGCCAGGCTTGGAGGTGCGGATGGCGGACCGCAATGCATTCTCGTCTTTCGCGTCTTATCCAATCCATCCGCCGACCGATCAGAGGATAACCGTCCGCCCCGGCGCCGGAATCGTGCCGCACTGGTCCGCCTTTCACGAGTTTGGGCACGCGGCGATGTCGTTGCTCGCAGTGCCGACATCGTGGCGTACGCTCAGGCGGCCCGTTTCGCCGGCCGTCTCGGAAAGCTGCGCCAAGATCGCTGAGCGGCTGTTCTATTCGGAAGAATGGCTTCAGCTACAGGATGTGCCGCAAGGTGAAATCGAAGCGTTGCGAGGATGGGAGAAGCGGTCCGAACGGATGCGGATGCGGAGCATTCTTGCGGACCTCGAGCTCGAGCGCGCCCTGTATCGCAATCCTACCGGCGATTTGATGACTCAGTACATCGCGATCCAGGACAAGACGGCAGGCGTCGTGATCGGCAGGGATTTTCCCGCCTGGGCGTTGAAGCGCGACATCGCGTACGAGCCGCTCGGGCGCGTGGATTATCTGCTGGCGCGGTGTGCTCAGGCGGCCGTTTACCGCCGGCTGCGACAGTTGCCGGGTGGGCTGTTGGGCGAGCCGGCGCGGCAGATGCTCCGCAATCAGGTATTCCGCGGCGCTTCGGAGTTGCGCTTCGAGGAGTGGTTTCGAAAGGCGACCGGATCCGAGCCGGATTGCTCCGCCTGGCTGCAGGACGTCGTCGCACAGGATGAGACATCAACGGTGGCAGCGGCGCAAGGCGGCTGATGAATCACGCGATCGAGGCGCGGTAGCGCGCCACCTCCCGTCGCAACCGCGGGCCTTCATCCGCGCCGCACACCTCCATGGCCATCGTGTAGTAGCCGGTCCAGAAGGCGAGATAGCACGTCGTATAGAAGCGCAGCACACTCGCGGGCCAGCTGCGGCCGGTCCGCTGCTCGACCTGGCGGACGAGCGACCGCGCCTCGGCCTCGGTGGCCTCGAGCTCGATGATGGCGCCGGCCAGGTCCCAGGCCGGGTCCTGGCAGCCCACCAGATCGTGGCCGGCGTGATGGTCCAGATCGGTCTTGAGCAGGCGGCCGTCGGTCGTGGCGAGCCATTCCCAGCGGTGCATCCGGTTGTCGCCGGCGATGGGGGAGGCGTGCGACGGAAACTCGAGGTCGGCGGCGCCGATGTTGACCCGCGCCATCTCGGCGAGACGTTGCGGCGAGGCGCCGCCGGTGGCGGGGAACCGGGTCAGGTGGGCGATGTAGCGGGCGACGGTGTCGAAAAGCCGCGCGCGGTCGGCAGGAGGATGCGCGTCGGTGACGGCGTCGGTGAGCAGGAAGCCGTGGCGCAACGCGCGGGGCGGGGGCGTGAAGCCGGCATCGGCGAGGAGCTGCGTGCGCGCGAACAGCTCCTCGCCGCGCACGCCGAGGCCGGCGAAGCGGGCCACGAGGTTGGCGTCGGGAAAAAAGTACTTGCGGCGCTCCTGCTGCAGGTGCGCGGCCGGCCAGTCGGCGGCGGAAGCGAAGCGGTGCGCGCGCCAGCGTCCGGCGCTCCACTCCTCGACCGCTCCCTCCGCGAGCGTGCCCGGATCGAACCACGAATCGAAGTCGACGAACGCCTTGCGCCGGGAGCGCCACCAGCGCAGGCGCTCCTCGCCGGCGCGCGGCCCGGGATCGCCGCCGTGGCTGGGGAAGTACCAGACGTTGTCCGAGTCGATGCGCGCGCCGACCGCGGCAAACGAGCTGCCGGAGAGGCCCGGCCCCTCGTCCACCACCGCGTAGGCGTGCGCTTCCGGGATGCGCTCGCGGACCACGCGGTCGAACGGATCGCCTTCCGGGCGCACCGTGATCAGGCGCGCGTTCGGCAGCACGCCCGCGACGGCCGCGCCGAGGCTCGTGCCGATGCTGCGGATGCCGATGACCAGCCACGACTTCTGCCGGGGCAGGCGCCGCGCCGCCGCGGCGTAGAGGGCCGGATGGACGCCGTAGAACGCATAGCCCTCCGGCTCGGTTACCTCGACCTCCTCCGGCAGGTCGGTGAGCAGATCCCAGAACGACTGGTGCAGCGGCGTGCCGCGTCCGGCGGCGAGGAGCAGGACGTGCAGCACGGCGGAGTCGACGCCGGCGTCGAGCACGCCCTGGGCGAGCTTGCCGATCTCGATGAGCGAGGTCAGCGGATCGCGGATCGTGCGGATGCGCGCCACCTCGTCCCGCACGTTCCAGATGCGGCGCGCATCTCCAAAGACGATCATCACCAGGTGGACGAAGCCGCAGCCTCGGCGTCCCGCGCCAGCAGGTACGACTCCAGCTCGGCGGCGCGATGAGCGGCCGTGTGCTCGGCGAGCACGCGCTTGCGCGCGCGCCGTCCGATGGCCCGCCGCTCGCGCTCATCGAGGTCATGCAGATAGGCGAGCGTCTCCCCGGACGAGCGCGCCACGAGGATCTCGCTGCCGATGCGGAAGACCGTGTCCAGCCCTTCCCAGTCGTCGCTGATGATCGGCACGCCGCAGGCCGCCGCCTCGAACAGGCGGACGGAGGGCGAATAGCCGGCCCGGATCATCGCCGCCCGGGTCACGTTCAGCGTGAAGCGCTGGCCGCTGTAGAACGCGCGATGCTCGGCGGGGGGCAGATGCTCCAGCCGCTCCACGTTGCGCGGCCAGCGGATGTTCCTCGGGTACTGCGCGCCGGCGGCGATGAAGCGCCCCTCCTTCCACCGCTTCGCCGGCTCGATGAGCAGCCGCTCCAGCGTCGGCTGGCGGTCATCGCTGTACGTGCCGAGGTAGCCGAGGTCCCAGGAATGGCCGATGCGCTCGGGGAAGTAGATGGCCGGATCGAAGGAGCAGTAGAGCGGCCGCGCCATCGGCGAGCCGTACGTCCGCTCGATGTGCTCCAGGATAGGGCCGCCGGTGAAGGAGAGATAGAGCTGGTAGCGCGGGATGAGCCGGGTGGATAGATACTCGCAGTCGCCGCGCTCGAGCGAGGCGAGGGTGACCGGCGTGTCGATGTCGTAGAAGGCGGTGATGCCGGTGGCCCGCCTGGTCACCCACTCGCCGACGGCGATCCCCTCCGGCACGTACGAGCCGACCATCACCACGTCCGCATCGCGCACCTCGCCGCCGAAGCGGCGCTTCAGCGAGGCGAGCGAGGAGTAGAGGCGGGTGGTGCCGAACGGCGGTTCGGGCAGGTCGCGGTTGTCCGCGTACCACGGCACGTCGCGCTCCAGGAACAGCACGTCGTGGCCGCGCGCGACGAGCTCGCGCACCAGCGCCCGGTAGGTCGTGGCGTGCCCGTTGCCCCAGGAGGAGGTGATGGAGAGGCCGAGGATGACGATGCGCATCGGTCGTTTACTTTCCTCTCCCGGCCAGCGCGGCCTCGACGTCCAGCGCGCGGTGGTCGTAGGTGTGCTCGGCGCGCACGCGGCGGAACGCGGCCTGGCCGATGGCGCGCGCTTTTTCATCGGTCAACTCATTCATGCACGCCGCAACCTCCTCGCCATCGCGCGCCACGAGCACCTCGGCGCCGGGCTGCAGGAACTGCTCGATCCCTTCCCACGCGTCGGTGATCAGGCAGGCGCCGGCGCCCGCGGCCTCGAACACCCGGGTCGCGGGCGAGAAGCCGTAGCGGGCCATGCTCTCCCGGCTGATGTTCAGCACCGCGCGCGGAGAGCAGTTGAACGCGTTGTGATCGGAGGTGCCGACGTGGCCGATGTAGGCGATGTTCTCCGGCCGCGGCTTGCCGTCCCAGCCGCTGCCGCCGAGGAGGAAGCGGAGGGAGGGCTGCGCGTCGGCGGCGCGGAAGAGGAAGTCTTCCACCCGGCGCTCGCGGTCGGGCAGGCGGTTGCCCAGGAAGGCGAGGTCGGAGTGGAAGCGCGGGTCGCGGGCCACGGGAAAGTGGGTGGAGACGTCCAGCGCGTTGTAGATGGGTACGCAGCGGCGCGCGCCGAGCGCCTCGTACGCTTCGACCACCGGGTCGCCGCCGCCGTAGGTGAGGACGAGGTCGTAGCGGGGGATGAGCGGGCGGAAGGGATCGGCTTCGTTGCCGCCGACGCGGTCCAGCGTGGCCGGCGCGTCGACGTCCCAGAAGACGACGGCCCGCCGCTCGTTCTGCAGGGCGAGCACCTCGCGCTCGAGCAGCCCGTCGAAGACGCCGACGCCGCTCGCCTTGACGATGACGTCCGCCTCGCGGGCGGCCTCCAAGGCAGAAGTGACGCCGTCTTCCCCCTCGCCGGCGTAGACGACCACGCGCGCCCACGGCGGCTCGTCGATGTCGCGGTGCTGCTGCCGTCCGAACGCGTCCGGCTCGTAGAACGTGACGCGGTGGCCGCGGCCGTGCAGCGCGCGGATGACGCCGCGGTAGTACGTCGCGGCGCCGTTCCAGTAGGCGGAGAGAAGGCTCGATCCGAAGAAGGCGATGTTCATGCTTTGGCCGCCAGGGCGTCGCTCATGGAAGCGGCGATCGCCAGCAGTTCGTCGACCCGGTGCGCGCAGGTGTGCCGCGCGCGGATGGTCTCCAGGCCATGCTGCCGCAACTCCTCCGCGCACGCCGGCTCGTGCAGTACCTGGCGCAGCCGCTGCTGCATCTCCGCGCCGTTGTGCGCGACGAGGAAGTCGCGGCCCGGCGTGAACAGGTGCTCGCTGTCATGCCAGGGCGCGGAGAGGAGGGGAATCCCGCAGGCCAGCGCCTCGAACACGCGGATGGTCGGCACGCCGGGCAGCGCCTCGACGTACGGCCTGCGCGGCACGTGCATCGTCACCCGATGCCTTGCGAAAGCCTCGGGGGCGAGGAAGTTCGGCAGCCAGCCGTGATAGTCGATGCCGCTGGCCCGCAGCAGCCGGACGGCCTCTTCCGGATAGCGCACGCCGTGCACGTCCGCGCTGAGGTGCAGCGCCCTGACCGGCTCGATGAGGAGCTCGCGCAGCTCGGCGCTGCGCTCCTCATCCCCCCAGTTCCCGATCCACACCACGTCCCCTTCCGGGTCGCGAGGGAGGGGATGGAAGATGCGGACGTCCGCCGCCTCGTGCCAAGTCCAGATGCGCTCGGCCCACCCGTGGCGGAGGTACTGCTCGCGGATCGACTCGCCGAAGGCCAGCACGCCGTCGTAGTGGCGCAGATCGTACGCGGCCATCTCCTCCGGCGCGGTGACGGCGCGGTGATGCGTGTCGTGAAAGAGGAGGCGGAACGAGCCGCTCTCCGCGCGATGGCGTCCCACCGCGGCGACCAGCTCCGCGCTGTTCCACTCGTGCACGAGCACGAGATCCGCGCCGTCCAGCGCGCGCTCGAGGCTCGGCGTCGGGCCGTCATATCGATGGGAGGCCAGCTGCGGATAGGCGCGGCGGAAGGCGTCGATGGCGGAGGGGCCGGCGTCGGCGAGGAGGTTCGTGACGCTCCACGCCTCGCGCGGCTCCCACACGTCCACCGCGTGTCCGCGGGCGAGCAGCTCGGTGACCACGCCGCGCAGGAAATGGGCGTTGCCGTGATTCCAGTCGGAGAGGAGCGAGTGCACGAAGAAGACGACCTTCATGCGAGCACTTCCCTCCGCAGCTCCTGATAGGCCGCGAGGTAGCGGCAGCCGAACGTGCGTGGATCGAACGCCTGGGCGCGCGTGCGCGCCTGCGCGCCGAGGTCGCGGCAGAGCGCCGGATCGCAGATCAGGGCGAGCAGCGCGGCGCGCAACGTTTCTTCATCATCGGGCGGCACGAAGAGCGCGGCGCCGTCCCACAGCTCGCGCAGGCTGGCGATGTCGCCCAGCACGAGCGCGCAGGAGGAGAGCGCCGCCTCCAGCACGGTCAGGCCGAACGGCTCGTAGCGCGCGGGGAGGCAGTAGATGGAGGCGCGCGCGTATTGCCCGGCCAGCTCGTCGCGGGTGAGGGAGCCGAGCCACTGCACCCCTTCCAGCGAAGCCTCGCCCAGCGCGCCGGCCACGCGCACCGGCCAGGGGAGCGAGCGCGCCGCCCGGGCCAGGGTGGCGATGTTCTTCCCCTCGTCCCACAGCCGGCCGGCGGCGAGCACGAACGGCTCCTTCTCCGCGGCGAAGAAGCGGCCGTCGCGCGTGTTGTGGATGACGCGCTGCGGCGCGCCGCTCATGCCGTAGATCGCGCGCAGCTCGTCGAGCATGCTCCACGACGGCGCGATGAGCAGGTCGGCCGAGGCGAGCCCCTCGCGCACCCGTTCGAAGTAGGTCTGCCATTCGTCGCGCGGCGGATTCTGTCCATGCACGGCGCGCCACCAGGAGAAGACGCAGGAGTGGGCGACCACGATGCGCGGCGCGCGGAAGGGGAGCGCGGCGTGCGCATAGCCATTGAGGTGCACCACGTGGGGCGAGAAGTCGCGCTCCAGCCCGAGCAGCCACTCGCCCGCGCGGTCGACGTCCGGCCACGGCTGGGGCATCCACTCCAGCCGGAACGTGCTGTCGACGAGCGTCACATTGCGCAGCTCCGCCGCCTCGGCCCGTTGCGCGGCGGATGGCGCGTCGCCCATGGTGGCGATCACCAGCTCGATGCCCTCCGGCGCGAGCGCCCGGGCCAGCTCCATCGAATAGCCCCACACTCCGCCGATGGCGTCCGCCGTCATCAGCACCCTCATCCCGCGGCTTCCTTCGGCAGCGGCACCTCGTGCCGCGCGTAGACGGCATCGAGCACCGCGGCGACGTCGCGGAGGCGCTCGATGGAGGGATCGTAGCGGCCGTCCGCGGCGAGCTGGCGCATCCACGCCACCGCCGCCCGCCCGCCCCAGTCGTCCGGCGGCGCCACAAGCGGGATACGCCGCGTCCCCTCGCAGCGCGCGGCGGTGAAGTCGTAGAAGGAGCCGTGCTCGTTCTGCATCGTCACCGCGCCGCGGGTGCCGTAGAACGTGGCGCGGATGTCGGCGTCGCTGCCGGCCGGCAGGTTCCAGGAGCAGGCCACGCGCGCGGAGGGGCCGCCGTCGAAATCGATCTGCACCGTCGCGTAGTCCTCCACCCCGCCCGTGAACGGCTTGCCGCCGGCGAACAGCCGCCCATCCACGGCGGCCACCGGCGCGTCGAAGAACCAGAGCGCGAGGTCGACCAGGTGCGTGCCGAGGTCGAGCAGGCACCCGCCGCCGGACTGGCGCACGTCTCGGAACCAAGCCTTGTCCGGACCGTAGGCGTTGTGAAACACGAGGTCCGCCGCGTACAGCTCGCCGACCGCGCCGGCGGCGATCTCCTCCCGCAGGGCCTGCACCGCGGCGGTGTGGCGATAGGAGAGATCGGCGCCGAGGAGGCGATCGGCGGCGCGCGCCGCATCGACGACCTCGCGCGTCTCGCGCTCGAAGCGTCCCAGCGGCTTCTGGCAGAAGACGCTTCGGCCACGATTCAGCGCGGCGATCGACTGCCGCGCGTGCAGCGCATTGGGCGTGGCGATGACGATGCCGTCCAGCTCCTGGGCGAGCAGCTCTTCGAACGTGGCGAACACGCGCGCGCCACCGACTTCCGCCGCGGCCGCGCGCGCGGCCTCGAGCCGCGGATCGGCGATGGCGGCGATCTCCGCCTCGTTCGTGGCGGCGATGGCCTGCATCCGGTTGCGGCCGATCCAGCCGACGCCGGCGAATCCGAGCCGCGGCTTCACGTCAGCACCACTGCCTTGACGAAGCCGTCGCGCCGCTCTTCCAGCGCGCGGAAGGCGTCGCCGATGTCCGCCAGCGGAAAGGGGGTGAGGAGCGGCCCCAGGTCGAGCGTGCCGTCGCGCACGGCGGCCACCCCCTCGCGCATGCCGCGCACGTAGGCGGAGGTCGCGCGCTCGTGCGCGTTGATCACGTCGATGCCCTTCCAGTTCCAGGCCTGTACGTCGACGCTGCGCCGGCCGTCCTGGTGATAGCCGGCGATGACCAGCCGCCCCCGCTCGGCCACGACCTCCGTGGCCAGATCGAGAGTCGACTGCAGGCCGGCCGCTTCGATCACCCGCGCGCAGCCGGCGCCCTGGGTCAACTCACTGATTTGCGCGGCGCTCTCGCCGGAGATGCCGATGGTCTCGCTCGCTCCGTAACGCCGCGCCAGGTCGAGCGCGAAGGGCCTCCGCGAGACGGCGATCACGCGCATGCCGGCGTTGGCGAGCAGGCGCACCAGGATCGCGCCGAGGAAGCCGACGCCGATCACGGCCGCGGTTTCGCCGGCGACCGCTTCCGTCCTGCGGAAGGCATTCATCGCGCACCCCACCGCCTCGGCCGGAAATGGCTGGCCGTCGAGCTGCCGCGGCAGGAGGACCACGCCCTCCGCCGGCGCGAGGTCGTACTCGGCGAAGGAGCGCTGGGCCAGGAACGCGACGCGATCGCCGGACCGGAGATCGGCCACGCCGTCGCCGACCGCGGCGACGCGTCCCCACCCTTCATGCCCCGGTGTGCCCGGCGCGGCCGGGTAGTCGAACCACGACCGCCCTTCCCACAGCGGCAGGCTGGAGGCGCAGACGCCGCAGCCCTCCACCGCGATGCTCACCTCGCCCGGCGCCGGCCGTGGGATCGCCGTGCGCTGCATGCCGACCCGGCGCGGCGCACAAACGACCGCGGCCAGCATGCTCGTTGCCCCCTTCATCGCAGGGCGATCTCCGGCTGCGGCTCGCTCCGGGGATGAATGGGGGCCCGCGCGGCGGCGGCAGCGGGACGCTTCGCCGTCTGCCGCGCGGCGAGCCAGCGGTAGAGCCGCTCCACCCCTTCCCGCACCGGCACCCGCGGCGACCAGCCGGTGAGGGAGCGGAAGCGCTCCGTGTCCGAGACGTAGTAGCGCTGGTCGCCGGTGCGCCACTCCTCGAAGGTGACGTCGGGACGCTCGCCGTGGATGCGCTCGATCAGGTCGAGCAGCTCCAGAAGGCTGATCGTCCTGCCCGGCCCGCCGCCCATGTTGAAGGCCTGGCCGGCGGTCCGTTCCATGTGTTGCTGCGCGAGGAGCATCGCCTCGACGAGGTCCTCCGCGAAGAGGACGTCGCGCACCTGCAGGCCGTCCCCGTACAGCGTGATCGGCTCGCCCGCCAGCGCGCGGAGCAGAAAATGCGCGACCCAGCCCTGGTCCTCGTTGCCGAACTGGTGCAGGCCGTAGATGCAGCTCATCCGGAACACGACCGCGGGGATGCGGTACGAGCGGGCGAAGTCGAGCACGTACTGGTCGGCCGTGCCTTTGGAGCAGCCGTACGGGCTGTGAAAATCCAGCGGCCGCCGCTCCGAGATCCCCGCCGCCGCGATGCGCGCATCCTCGGGGACGTAGCGCCGTCCGGCGCGCGTCATGGCGACGTCGTCCAGCGCGCCGTAGACCTTGTTGGTGGAGGTGAAGAGCAGCGGCGGCGGCGCGGTGCAGCCGCGGATCGCTTCCAGCACGTTGAGCGTGCCGCGGGCGTTGACCTCGAAATCGGTGCGCGGATCGACCAGGCTCGTCGTCACCGCGACCTGTGCGGCGAAGTGGAAGACCTGTTCGGCGCCGCGCACGGCGCGGGTGAGCGCGCGCGCCTGGCGGACATCTCCGGTCTCCACGTCGAGCCGCTCGCCGAACGCGCTCTGCAGCTCGGCGAGGTTCTGCTCCACGCCGGCCCGGGAGAGGTTGTCGTAGAGCAGCACGCGGCGGCCGTCGCGCAGCAGCCGCTCGGCGACGTTCGTGCCGATGAAGCCGCAGCCGCCGGTGATGAGGACGTAGGCTGGGCGCTTCATACCGTCAGCCCCCGCGCCGCGAGCTCCGCCCCCGCCACGGCGGCCCGGTCTTCCGCCGGCTTTCCTTCCGCCCAGGAGGCGAGCGAGCGCAGGCCGTCTTCCAGCTCCACCTCCGGCTCGTAGCCGAGGATCTGGCGGGCCATGCTGATGTCGGCGAAGCAGTGGCGGATGTCTCCCACCCGGTACCTGCCGGTGATCTCCGGCTGCACGTCCGTGCGGCCCAGCGCCTCGGCGACGCGCCCGGCGATCTCCCGCACGCTGTAGTTGCGGCCGCTGCCGATGTTGAACACCTGGCCCGCCGCCTCCGGCACTTCCAGGGCCAGGCGGCAGGCGCGCGCCACGTCGTACACGCTGACGAAATCGCGCCGCTGCAAGCCGTCTTCATTGATGAGCGGAGGCCGGCCGTTGAGGAGGCGCGAGGCGAAGATGGCCAGCACGCCAGTGTACGGATTGGACAGCGCCTGGCGCGGACCGTAGATGTTGAAGAAGCGCAGGGCGACGGTGGGGATCTTGTAGGTGCGGCCGAGCATCAGGCAGAGCCGCTCCTGGTCGAACTTGGAGAGGGCATAGACGGAGGCGAGGGCGGGCGGTTTCGTCTCGGGGGTGGGAATGGGGGTGAGCGGCTCGCCGCTGCCCGTGCGCGGGTTCCACTCTCTCTGTTCGAGTTGTTCCAGCTCGCGGCAGGCGTCGCTCACCAGCGTGCCCTCCGGCGCGCGGTAGAGGCCTTCGCCGTAGAGGCTCATGCTGGAGGCGACGACGAGGCGCTGCACCGGCTTCTCGGTCAACGCCTGCAGCAGCACGGCGGTGCCGACGTTGTTGACGTCCGTGTAGCGCGCCACCTCGTACATGCTCTGGCCCACGCCGACCAGCGCCGCGAAGTGATAGACCGCATCGATGTCGCGCAGCGCCTCGCGGACCGTTTCCGGATCCCGCACGTCGCCCACCATCAGCTCGACGTCCGGATCGAGGTAATCGGGGCGGTTCTGCCCCTCGCCATGAACCTGGGGCACCAGGGAATCGAGAGCCCGCACCCGGTAGCCGGCGCGCAACAGCTCGTCGGCCAGATGCGAGCCGACGAACCCCGCGCCTCCGGTGATGAGCACACGTCTTCCGACATCTGATGGGGGCATGACCGAGACTCCTCCGTTTCGAGATCGCGCGCTTTTACGCTTGCTGCAAGGGCGCTTGCGTCTGGTGCACGTTGCATGCCGCGCAAAATGCTGCACACGTCGTTGCGTGCTGAGCTGTAGCGGGCGATCAGCGAGGAGCGATCAGGAGCACGGTCGCGCACGCACGGAGGCCGCCAGGTCCTCCTGCTCGCCGCCCGCCGCTGGCTGATGGCCCGTCAGCGCCCCAGCCACCGTGCCGCGTTGCGGACGTACGTCTTCACGTCCTCGAGGCGCTGGGGATCGCGGATCACCTCGTCCGCGGGCGGATCGGCGACGAAGGATGGCGCGCCGGCGCGAGGGTCCCAGTTGTAGTCGCACAGGTGATGAAAGCTCGACTCGGCGATGGCCCGCCCGTTCGCGCCGTCCGCTTCCAGCGCGACGAGGAGATTGAAGGCGCGCGAGGTGGTCGCGCTCGTTCCGGTCGCGATCACGCGCCCGTTCCGGACCGGGCCCACCGAGCCCTCGTGCGGATGGGCGGGAAACCACTCCACGGGCGTGCCGTCCGGACGCTGCAGGAGGGGATGGACGTCGCCCGCCACGCGGATCCGCTGGTACTCGCCATTCTGTCCGGAGTGATAGTTGGGCCAATCGATGTCGCCGGCCTGACGGTCGTCGCGCGCCTGCCGCGAGGGATCGGGATCGGTGTTGCGCGAGTGAAAGTGATGCGCCGCGCCGACGCCGCCGATGTCGCAGATGGAGGAGCCGAGGTCCTGATGGTCGCGCGTGACGAGGAGGCCTCGCCCGCTCCTGCCGAACCGCGTCAGCGCCGCGCACTCCTCCTCGCCGATTCCGTCCCCCGCATCGACGCCGAACAACCAGACCTGATCGAAAGGCGAGCGGTCGATGGCGGCCAGGCTGCGGTCGTCGTTGTTCCGGCTCGTGACCTCGTGCCCGGACTCGGCGAGCAGGCGGTGCAGCATCGAGAAGCGCGCGATGGACCAGTCGTCGGCCGTGGAGGGAATCGTGGTCTGCAGCAGGATGCGCATTCGCGGAATGCTACTCCTGAGTGGGGGAGGGGGAAGCGATCGAGCCCGCTCAGCGGTCCGGCCGGCGTGCTCCCAGGAAGAGGAGCGCCGCGCCGAGAACGGCCGCTGCCGTGACGAGCATGGCTCGCCGGTTGTTCAGCTCGAGCGCGATGCTGGTCGAGCGCGCTCGATCGTCGAACGCGCCGTGTGCGCCGTGGTCCTCCCGGTCGTCCAGCGGATGCCACAGGTTGTCCGGCCGTTCCGGATCTTCCGGCTCGTCGATCATCTGCGCGTCGTAGCCGTGCCGAGCGAGGTAGGCGTCTCCGAGCCCGGGAAAGAAGTTGTTGCCGACGATCGCCTTCGTGGCCGGCCAGCCGACGTTGATCTCGCGCCGGTCGCTGTACGCGGCCCAGACGATCGCCTCCGCCGCGACCTCGGGCTGAAAGATGGGCGGGACCGGCTGCGCCTTGCGCGGCAGGCGGCTCTTCACCCAGCGGAACTGCGGCGTGTTGAGCGCGGGCATCTGCACCATCACGGCGCGTACGCGGCTGCCGTCATGAATCAATTCGCTGCGCAGCGAGTCGTGAAATCCCTGGACGGCGTGCTTGGCGGCGCAATAGGCGGACTGCAGGGGAATGCCGCGATACGCCAGCGCCGATCCTACCTGCACGATCGCTCCTCGATCGCGCGGCTTCATCCGCCGCAGCGCGGCGAGCGTGCCCCACACGTAGCCGAGATACGTCACCCGGGTCACCCGCTCGTACTCCTCCGGCTGCATTTCGGAGATTGGCGAGAAGACGGAAAGCATGGCGTTGTTGATCCAGATGTCGATCGGTCCGAGGCGTTCCTCCGTTTCCGCGGCCGCGCGCTCGACGGCATCGTGGTCGGCGACGTCGAGCGGCAGGACGATGGCCTCCCCGCCCAGGCCTTCCACCTCCCGCCGCGCCGCCTCCAGCCCTGCCCGTCCGCGAGCGATCAGAGCGATCTTCGCGCCGCGCCTGGCGAACGCACGGGCCGTCGCTCTGCCGATTCCGGCCGACGCGCCGGTGATGACCACCACTTCACGCTTGTCCAATCGTTCGCGCATGGTTGCCTCAATACGAGGAGCCGCTTCCTGACCGCGTAAAGCACGATCTCCGCCGTGCCCAATCACGCAGGTTCGTTTTCATCGAGAAAACCGCCCCAGGTTTCGACCGCTCTGCCCGCCACATCTGTGGCGAGATCAACGGAGCCGATACCGTGGCCGATGCGTATCGAAAGCATGCTCGCGGGAGTCGTGCCCATCCGTTTCTTTGCGTACTCCACGTCGTCGGGCAAGACATTCTCTTGATCGCTCGGGTCAGCTCTGCTGATGTAAACGCGAGCTTCACCTCGTTCGATCACCGCGTCGTCATTGACTTCAGACGTCGTCGAACCGAGATCGCGCGCAAATTGTCGCAGCGACACCGTGCTGATCGGCTTCTCCGTCCAAACCATCCACGTTTGCATGGCCGTTACTGAGCAACAGCTTTCAGCTCTTCGAGTGTGCGTACCACGGTTGCTCCCGCCTTCTGAAGCGTTCTGGCCGCATGTGGACCAAGGCCAGGACCGTAAACTACAACCGGCTTACCACTGGGATTGATCGTCTATCCGTGACCAGCTTCGTAATCTGCGCGAGCTTGCCCGGCGAGCGACCACCGGTCACTTCAACAATCGCCTTTGCGGTCTCTACATCCACCTCGCCGACGCCTTTAACCACTCGCTGGAAGCTCGTCACGGATTTGCTCAGTGCGGCAGCCGCCTCTCCCTCCAGTCGCGTCGCCGCATTGGTCGATTTCAACGCAGTCATAATCGAACGGGAAAGACCAATCTCTTCAGAAATCGCGCCGACAAAACGTCCGACAGCGCTGAATGCTCTTCCCACAACCGGACCGATCACAAATTCGTCTGCCGCCAAAGAGAGCAGCGCACCCTGGGCGTTGAAAGCCCTACTCACTGATGGCTGTTCGTCCCAGTCGTTCGCCTCGGACAGTGATCTGGTGAAGCCCGGCTCATTGACGTGTTCTCTCCCATCAGGATCGGTGTACCGGATCGGGTTGTTCACCACGTATGCATAACGATTCCACATCTGTGGGTTCCCTATCGTCTTCTTCAAATCGAGACTTGGATCTGCCGATGAGAAGCGTCCCCACGTGCCCCCGTAGTAGCGGGCATGCATGTAATCGAGCGGCGCCGTGCCGCCGGTAGGGTCGGCGTCCCGCTCGTGGGCCGTGAATTTGAGCGGGGAGCCTTCCTGGGCGCCGCCGGAGGTCCATTCCTCGCCGAAGGGCCAATAGACGTGGTAGCCGATGCGGTGGCCTTGGCCGTCCGTGATCAGGCGGGGAGTGCCGAGGTGGTCGAGGGTGTAGTGCTCCACGCCGGTCGGTTTGAGGGCGGCGAGGAGGAGGCCGTCGCGGTAGATGTAATCGCGCTCCACGGACCAGGTCGAGCCGCTCTGTTTGAAATCGCGGAGGACTTTGTTGTCGAAGCCGCGGAGCGTCCAGTGGGTGATGCCGGTGGAGACGTCGAAGGAGAAGAGGCGCTCATCGTCCGCGGTGTAGGCGTAGATGATGCACGGCTGGATGCTCGTGCCGAGGCGGACGGTGTTCGGCATGCCGACGGCGTCGTAGTCGTAATGCTGCGAGCCGGCGATATCGACGTTTCCGGAAGAGTCATAGTGGAGCGCCTGCAGTTGATTCGTGCCCGGCGTAATGGGGAGCAAAACAGTCTGGCCGAGCTTGGATGTGTTGATCAGATTGCCGTACTCGTCATAGCCGAATGTCTGCGTCTGGAGCGTGCTCATGGCGCGCGCCGGCGGCATGCCCTGCGCCAGGAGGGACGACGCGACAACGAACACGAACGCAAACTGCAGACGACGCATCATTTGTTTTCCTCCGTTGCCGCATCGAGATCCATCGGCGACGCTCGCCGCCAGCGCCTTACCCCACTCTTCGCGCATGTCATTGAATGCTACCCCCTACGCGAGCAACGGCCGGAGCAGCAACTCCTGCGGCAACCCCTCGGCGTCTCCGCCCTCCCCCCGCAGGCGTGAGGCGAGCGCAGCGAGCGCGCGGGGCGGGAGGTCGAGCGGGACGGCTTGCTGTGCGGCGAGAGCCTGCAGCGACCCGAGCAGCTGTTCCACCGGCTCGGTGCCTGGCAGCAGGCCTTGCAGCGCTTTGCGGATCGGCTCCCAGGAGCGAAAGCTGAGCAGGAGGGCCAGCACGATCCGCTCCCGCGCGGCCACGACGCGCGGCCAGCCGATGGAGTAGAAGAGGTCGATGTCGCTGCCGGCGCTCTCCATCCCGGCGAACCATGCGCCCTGATGCCTCGCGCCGAGGCGGATGACCTCTTCCAGCGCGCCGCCCTCGCGCAGGTAGCGCCAGTTCTCGATGAGGTGCCACACCGCATCCCACGGCTGCTCCCGGGTCACGAGCGACTTGATGTAATCCACGCCCATGGTGGGCGAGGTGCGCAGGCACTCGGCCATCTTGCGGGTGTAGCCGAAGCGCTCCGGGAAGCCCACCGAGAGCGCGTCGTTGCGGTAGACCTGCGTGGCGATGGAGGGCCGCATGTACTGGAACTGCGTCAGCGGATCGGAGCGGAAGGCGGGAGTGCGCACCACCAGGACGACCGTCGGCCGGCTGATGTGCCACACCTGATGGATGAAGCCCTGTCCCGGCTCGATCTGCCGCACGGCGCTATCGCTGATGGCCTCGATTCCGCGCAGCCGCAGCTCGCCCACCTGCACGCTGCCGCCGATCGCGTCCGCCGCTTCGAAGCCGTAGGTGCAGTGGATGGTGACGCCGGAGAGGTTCATGAACGCCCCCGCGAAGTCATGATCGTGAATCACCACCTCGGGCGTGGTGTAGGCGTAGACGTTGACGAAAAAATGCGGGTTCGACCAGACCGTGAAGGCCGGCGGCCCGAGGGGGCCGAAGGGGTTGCAGGCCTGGGGGAAGTCGCCTTCGGTGAGGGTCCAGTCGGCCAGCGCGGAAAGGTCGAAGGCCCGGTCGGGCCTCGTCTCCAGCAGCAGCCGCGCGGCGATGGGCGGCAGGTCGCGCGGCCGGTACCCCATCCCCCTCCACTCGGAGTCGATGCGTTCGGCGAGGGCGCGGAGGGTGGCAATCATGGCCGCCTTGAAGTCTTTCCTGAATTCCGGGATGCGGTCAAGTTACGATCTGGTGATGGATACCACCCATTGCCGCGTCGGCAACACGCAATACCGGATGATCGTCTCCAACCCCTCCGAGCGCATTCGGGTCGATACGCTGGAGACGAAGGAGCCGGAGACGGTCCAGTGGATCCTCGACCAGTTCCGTCCGGGCGACACCTTGTACGACATCGGCGCGAACATCGGCATCTTCGCCATCCTCGCCGCCGCCTGGAACCCGCGGGGCACCGTGGTCGCGGTCGAGCCGATGCCGGCGAGTTTCACCCGCCTCTGCGAGAACGGTGCGCTCAACGACCTCACCAACCTGCGTCCCTACTGCGTCGCCATCGCCGCCGAGAACGGCCTCGGCATGATGAACCTGGTCAGCCTCGCCCCGTCATCATCGATGCATTCGCTGGGCGACTCGGACATGACCGCGCAGTTCGGCGAGCCGGTCGTCCTGCGCACCGGCATCGGCCTCGCCACCATCGACGCTCTGGCCCGCGCGGCCGGCCCGCCGAGCCTGATCAAGATCGACGTCGACGGCGGCGAAGACGACGTGCTCGCCGGCGCCGCCGCCACCCTCCACCACCCCTCCCTTCGCTCCGTGCTCATCGAGTTCAACTGGGTGGAAGGGACGACCCGCAAGGAAGGCCGCGACGAGCCCCTCCTCCGCGCCGGCTTCGTCCCCCGCGCCACCGGTGCCGAGTACGGCCGGTACGACGTCCGGTGGCAGAACACGATTTACACGCGCGGGACGAGCTGAACCGCGAAGACGCCGTGCCCGGCGAGCCACTGATCGTCCAGGCGGCGTACGCGCCGCACCGCGGGGAGCTCAGAGGCGAAGGATGCCCCGCCGCAGCGCCACCACCGTCGCCTCGGTGCGGTCGGCCGCTTCGAGCTTCCCGAAGATGTTCTTGAGGTGCCCTTTCACCGTCTCGGCCGTGATGGCCAGCCCGACCGCGATCTCCATGTTGCTGTGGCCGGAGGCGACCAGGCGCAGCACGTCCAGCTCGCGGACGGTGAGCGGCGCCTGCGCGGTCTGCCGCTCCATCGCCGCGCTCACGGCGGGCGCCATCACCCGCATCCCCATCGCCGCCCGGCGCACGGCGTCGAGCAGCTCCTCGCGATAGAGGTCCTTGAGCAGGTAGCCCTTCGCCCCCGCCCGCAGCGCCTCGCGGATGTCCGTGTCGGTATCGAAGGTGGTCAGGACCAGGATCACGCTGGAGGGCGCCTTGCGGCGGATGGCGCGGATCGCCTCCACGCCGCTCAGGAGCGGCATGCGCAGGTCCATCAACGTGACGTCCGGGGCGAGCCGGAGGACGGCGTCGAGCGCGGCCTCGCCGTCGCCGGCCTGGCCGACGACTTCCATGTCTTTCTCGGAGCCGATGATGTCGACGATTCCGTGCCGCACGATCGGATGATCGTCGGCCACGACGACGCGAATGGGACGTCCGGGCCCGTTCCACATGCTCGCGAGGCTCCTTTCCGGCTACATGATGACTTCGATCTCCGTCCCACGTCCGCGCGCGCTCCGCACCTGCAGCGTCGCCCGCATCTCCACCGCCCGCTCTTCCATCCCCTTCAGTCCGAACCGCTGCGACGGCCCGACGCACGCGGCAGGATCGAAGCCCCGCCCATCGTCCCGCACGCGCAGCGCCGCCCCGCGCGAGCCGAAGCGCAGCTCGACCTCGATCAGCTTCGCCTCGGCGTGGCCCACCGCGTTCCGCAGCGCCTCCTGCGCGATCCGCAGCAGCCCGGCCTCCGCCTCGGCCGCCAGGCGCCGCGGCGTTCCGCTGACCTTCAGCCGCATCGCCGCCGTCGTCTCGATCTCCAGGCGATGCATCAGCTCTCCCAGCCGCTGGGCCAGGTCGTCGGGGGAGGTCCGCTCCGACCGCAGCGCCCACACCGCCCCCCGCGCCTCGGCCAGACTGCTCCGGGCCAGCATCCGCGCCCGGTCCAACTGCATGCGCCCGGTGGCGGGCAGGCTCTCCCTGTTCGCGGCGACGCTCTCCAGCTGGATGGAGATGCCGGCCAGCCCCTGGGCCAGCGTGTCGTGCACCTCGCGCGCGATCCGCATCCGCTCGTCCACCACTTCCCGCAAAAGGGCCGAGGACTGCTCCACCGCCGCCGCCGTGGCGAAGCCGATGAGGGAGAGGACGATGACCGCCGCGAACCAGCCGTACCACCGCACGCCGGCGCGGGCGAGGAGGACGATCTCCAGGATGGTGCCGGCCACCGCGGTGACGATCACGTTGCGCGTGCGCATGGAGAGCTGGCTCACCGCCACCACCAGAGCGAGGATGCCGATGCTGAAGGCCGCCGTTCCGACCGGCGTCACCGAGAGCGGCGTGCCGCGGTACTGCATGGCGAAGATGAGCGGCATGTCCAGCAGCGGAAGGGAGAGCCAGGAGCGCCGCAGGACTCGCGTCGACTCCCTGCTGGCGACGTAGAGCGCGCCGGAGGCGGCGACATAGAACGCCACGAGCGGGATGTTCTCCCGGAAGTCCTGGTGCCCGCCGAAGAGGCCGAACGCCGTTTCGTAGCCGCACCACACCAGCGCCGCCACGATGCGCAGCGCGACCAGCTTCCTCGCCGTCTGCAGCCGGTGCTCCTCCCGCTTCTCCCGCAGAAGCGAGTCGAGATCCCTGGTTGCCCCGTCCGGCATGGCCCCGATTCTAGCGGGCAATGGGGAAGGCGGGTGTTACATCAGGAGAGGACGAAATATGGCGGGTGGGGCTACCCGTCTCCGGATGGTCCTGGCTGTTTCGCGCGCGGAGCGTCCGGCCCCGCCGCGCGGGCCGCATCGCGGGGCGACCCGCCCCACTGGCGGCTCCAGGCCCGGCGCAGCTGCAGGTCGGAGCCGAAGCCCGCTACCGCGGCGGCGCGCGTGACGGTCGCGCCGTACTCCAGCGACTGGCGGGCGCGCTCCAGCCGGATCAAGCGGAGGTAGTGCAGCGGCGAGATGCCGGCGTGATCGATGAACAGCCGCAACAGGTGACGCTGCGCCGCCTGCCCGACCTGGGCCAGCGACGCCATGTCCCAGTCCCGCTGCGGCTCGGAGACGATCGCGTCCTGCACCCGGTGCACGGTCGGGTGGAGGTGGCGGCGGTGCATGTGGAAGGGCGAGAGCTCGGTGTCGCGAGGGGAGCGCCGCAGGTACACCACCATATCCTCGGCCACGCTCGCGGCCAGGGCCTCACCACACTCCTCCGCGATGAGGTGCAGTGCCACGTCGATCCCCGCCGTGATGCCCGCGCTGGACGCCAGCGGACCGTCCACCACGAAGACGCGGTTGTCGATGACCTGCGCCCCCGGCGCCAGGGCGCGAAGCATGGGCAACAGCTCGTGGTGCGTGGTGCAGCGGCGCGCGGCGAGCAGCCCCGCCCGGGCGGCGAGCAGGGTGCCCGAGCAGACCGTCACCAGGCGGTGCGGCGTGTCCGCGTCGAGCAGCGCGTCATGCAGCCGATCGCTCAACCATCGCGCGGCGACCGCGATCTCCGGCGTGACTTGCGTCAGGTGAGCGGTCGGTTGACCGACCACCACCACCCAGGTCGGCATCGCGAGCTGCTCCGGCAATGGAACGAGCTCGCCCAGCACCAGCCCGACCGAGGTGGGCAGGGTTGCCGCCGGCCCGGCGAAGCGAAGGCGAAAGCGCGGAGGCAGTCCGCGAGCCTCGCGGTGCTGGTTGGCGAGACGAAAGGCTTCAGCCGGCCCGGCGATGTCGAGCAGCAGCGAATGCGGCACGATGACGAAGAGGACGTCGATGAGCTGGGCGCGCGTGATCATCTGATTACAAATGTTACCGGCAGGCATGCCACCCTTGTCCGAAAGTGCATGAAAGTTGTCGGCCCGCGCCGCGACAGCACATCGGGCCGCCGGTATCTTCGCCGTCAATGCACTTCAACGCATCCCACCCCCTGCTTCCTCGTAGCCGGCCCGCTTTCGCCCTGCCGATCCTGATGGCGGCGGCGCTCTCGTCGTGGCCCGTGTCCCCAGCCGCTGCCCAAGCGGCGGACGGCCGGAAACCGTCGCCGCTCGAGAGCACGGTGAGCGCGAGCGTCACTCCCGGCGACGATTTCTTCGCCTACGCGAACGGCGGTTGGCTGGAAACGACCGCGCTCCCGGCCGGCAGGGAGCGATGGGGAGCCCGCGACGAGCTGGAGGAGCAGGCCCGCCGCCGCGTCGCGGCGCTGCTCGACGCTGCCAGCGCCGCGACAGCCGGCTCGGCGGCGCGCAAGGTCGCGGACTTCCGCGCCGCCTACTCGAACGAGGCCGCCATCGAGGCCAGGGGTCTCGCCTCGCTCCAGCCGCTGCTCGCTCGGGTCGAGAAGGTTTCGGACAAGGCGGACCTCATGCGCCTGCTGGCTCGCGGCATGCGCGCCGACGTCGACCCGCTGGGGTTCGGCATCTACAAGTCGGCCGGCGTGCTCGGCCTCTCCGTGGAGCAGAGCATCCACGGAGAGAAGACCAACGTCGCTTTCCTGGTGCAGGGAGGGCTGGGCCTGCCGGACCGGGAGGACTATCTCAGCGCCGACCTCGGGAAGCAGGCCCTTCGCGAGCGGTATCGCGAATACATCCGGAAGATGCTCACGCTCGCAGGCTTCAGCCGTGGAGACGAACGCGCGAGCGCCGTGCTGGCGCTGGAAACGGCGATCGCGCAGGGCCAGGCCACGCGCGAGGCGTCCGCAAACGACCGCAATGCCGACAACGTGTGGACGCGGGCCGACTTCGTGCGGCGGGCGCCCGGGATGGACTGGACCGTCTTCTTCGCCGAGGCGGGCCTGGCCGGGCAGGGAGAGCTCGGGGTCTGGCAGCCGACCGCCGTGACGGGGTTGGCCGCGCAGGTCGCGTCGCAGCCGCTGGAGGCCTGGAAGGACTACCTGCGCTTCCATGTCATCCACGACTTCGCTGACGTGCTGCCCCGCGCCTTCGCCGACGAGGCGCTGGCGCTGCATGCCGCGATGGCGGCCGGTCCACGGCCCTCCCGTGCCGAGCGCGCGCTCGTTGCCACGCAGTCGGCCATGAGTGACGCGATCGGTCGGATGTACGCCGAGCGCTACTTCCCCGCCGAGCAGAAGGCGCGCGTGGAGCGGCTCTCCGACAACGTCCGCGCCGCGCTCACGAAACGGGTGGAGGCCGCAACGTGGATGTCGCCGGCCACCAGGGCGAGTGCGCTGACCAAGCTGCGGACGCTGTATGTGGGGATCGGCTATCCCGATCAATGGGAGGACTATTCGTCCCTGACCGTCGACCCGGCCGACCCGCTGGGCAACCTGCGGCGCGTCTCGGACCGCGCCTACCGCAATGCCCTCGCCCGCCTCGGTCAGCCCGTGAACCTGAAGTACTGGTACATGGCTCCGCAGACGGTCGGCGCGCTGCTGGTGTTCCAGCAGAACGCGTATGTGATGTCGGCCGCGTTGCTGGAGCCCCCCAAGTACGATCACGCGTCGTCCGACGCCGCGGCCTACGGTTCGGTGGGGGCGCTCATCGGCCACGATCTCACGCATTACATCGACGTGCTGGGCGCGGACTACGACACGGAGCACCGGATGCGACACTGGTGGACCCCCGAAGACATGCAGCGCTTCCAGACCCTCGCGCAGCCGCTGGTGGACCAGTTCGCGGCGTACCAGCCGTTCCCCGGCCTCTCCATCAACGGCAAGCTGACGCTCACCGAGAACATCGCCGACCTCGGCGGCCTCGCCGCCGCTTTCGACGCCTACCGCAAGACGCTCGGCACCCGGGTGACGGATGTGGACTATGTGCGGACCCAGGACCGGGAGTTCTTCATCGCCTACGCCCAGACTCTTCGCCGCCGGATCAGCGAGGCCGCCATGCGCAAGCAGGCGGCCACCAGCGACCACGCGCCAGAAGACTACCGCGCCGACACGGTCCGCAACCTCGACGCCTGGTACGCCGCGTTCGACGTGCACCCAAGGCAGCGGCTGTACCTGGAGCCCGCGGCGCGCGTGCGGGTCTGGTAGGGGGGTGGGCGCAGGAATCGTCACACTTTCGGCAGGGCCGAGCCCGGCCGCTCTCAACGGTACCCCTCAATGCGGAGGTTGCCACGGCGCCACGTCCGTGATGGAGACGTCCGGCTGTCTCGCCAGAGAACGGCGCACGGCTTCGGCCACGGAGCGGTCGGCAATGCTGATCCTCCAGACCCCTGAGTCGACGCATTCCACAACCGCTTCATATTGAGCGGCCAGCGCATTGAAATATTCAACCGGATTTTTCCGAACGCCCCTGGGTGTCTGCTCCAACGTTTTCGATCCGACCAGCAAAACGTCGTAGATGTCGGTGGTCGACTCGGCAAGCTGTATGAGCTCCTTCATCTCCATCGGCGGCAGACCAGTGGCTGCCGCCGCCTCCAGTTCGAGAGCCGCCATGCCTTTCCACAACGGCATCGTCGGGGAGGTAGTGCCATAGAAGTGGAGCAGCGTCCACCGAAGGTCGGCATTTGCCGCCCCAAACGCATGCACGACGTCGGCAAGTCCGACGGTCAGCACGCGTTCGATGGGAGTGACCGTAATGAGCACCTTCTCTCCTTCATGCAAATCATGGCTGCGGCGGAATCTCCGGCACCGGTTCCGGGCGCCCCGCTTTTCCACTCGGTTCTATCACGTGCTGGTGCGGGTCCGGGTGTATGGTGGGGTCGTTGTGATCCGAGAAGTCAATCCGGCGCCCTCCGCGACCATGACCATTCCATTCCCGGGCCTGTGGATAAGAAGCTTCGCCTTTCGTTGGGTCGGTCCTGGTGCCCAGTTGCGTGTGCGGTCGTCCAGCGGCTTCCGGGTCCGGCATTTCGTTGCCGTGCTTATCCCTTGGCAGCGGAAGCGGGTTGCCATCACTGTCCCTGGGCGTGTAGATGCCGTTTGACTGTGACGGCGGAGGAGCCTCGCTGTCCAATGCACGCCGCAGACGGTTGGCCCCTCGAACGGCGCCATACAATCCACCGACCCCCAGCAGTTCTGCCGTCCCCGCCGAAAGCGCCGCCGCGCCGCTATAGAGCGCCCAAGAGACAGCTGGTGGCGCGCAGCACAAGTTCTCGGGCGTCATTTTTTTCGTGAACCCTGGCTCCTGGTAACGATCTCGTCTGTCCGGGTCGATCGACTTGATCGGATTGCCAAGGACATACGAATATCGGTTCCAGCCCTGTGGCTCGCGCGATGCGGAATCCTGGTTCAGCTTCGGATCCACCGCCATGAACCGTCCCCACGTCGCGGCGTAGTAGCGGGCATGCATGTAATCGAGCGGCGCCGTGCCACCGGCGGGGTCGGCGTCGCGTTCATGGCCGGTGAACTTCAGAGGGGAGGCTTCCTGGACGCCGCCGGCAGTCCATTCCTCACCGAACGGCCAGTAGACGTGGTAGCCGATGCGGTGGCCCACGCCGTCTGTGATCAGGCGAGGGGTGCCGAGGTGGTCGAGGCTGTAGTGCTCAACGCCGGTCGGTTTGAGCGCGGCGAGGAGGAGTCCGTCGCGGTAGACGTAATCGCGCTCGACCGACCAGGTCGAGCCGCTCTGTTTGAAAATCGCGGAGCACCTTGTTGTCGAGGCCGCGGAGCGTCCAGTGTGTGATGCCAGTGGAGACGTCGAAAGAGAAGAAGCGCTCATCGTCCGCGGTGTAGGCGTAGATGATGCGAGGCTGGGTACTAGTGGCCTGTAACGGACGAAGTGGCAGCGATCCGACGACGGGGATCAGCGTAGCTCCACTTGATAGGTTTTGCGTTGAGGTTGTGTGAATGGATGTAGCGCATCAGCTTTCGCTTCAGGTCGCCCACGGACGTGAATA
>DASYMJ010000347.1:0-9550 GCA_036009105.1 Thermoanaerobaculia bacterium
CACACGACTTGCCAACGAAGCGAGGCCGGCTGTGGGGGCGGCGGCGCTTTTGGAATCCGATGTAATCGTGAGCCGCGGAGACGCGAAGGATCCCGTGCAGCATCTCGTGCAGCGGCTTACGGCGCCGGATTCTTCGCCGTCTTCGCGGCTCAGAATGACGCGTCCAAAGAAGGCGGGCCACGCCAGCGTCAAAGAAGGCGGGCCACGCCAGCCTCAGATCCTCATCACGTCGAACTGCTCGTGGTGCAGCGAGTCGTCCGGCTTGAACACCAGGTGGATGCCGAGGTTGCGCTCCACCTCCTCGAAGATGGGGTCGCCGGTGTGGAGCGTGGAGTAGACGACCGGGTTCACGCGCACGATCACGTCCTGCCCCTCGTGCAGGTCGCGCAGCTTCATCAGCTCGCGCCAGATCTCCAGCGCCACCGTCGTATTCGACTTGATCCGTCCGCCGCCGCCGCAGTAGGGGCAGGCCTGGGTGAGCGACCGCTCCAGGCTCTGCCGCACCCGCTTGCGGGTCATCTCGATCAGCCCGAATTCGGAAATCTGCAGGATCTTCGTCTTCGAGCGATCCTTCTTGATCTCGTTCTCCAGCGCCTCGAAGAGCTTGGCGCGGTTGGCCAGCTCCTCCATGTCGATGAAGTCGAGGACGATGATGACGCCCAGGTCGCGCAGCCGGATCTGGCGCACGATCTCCTTCGCCGCCTCCAGGTTGGTCCGGAACACCGTCTCCTCGAGGTTCTTCTTCCCCACGTACTTGCCGGTGTTCACGTCGATCGCCACCAGCGCCTCGGTCTGGTTGATCACGATGTAGCCGCCGGACTTGAGCCACACCTTCGACTTGAGCGCCTTGGCGATCTCCGGCTCGATGCCGAAGTCGTCGAAGATCGGCTCGTCGCGCCGGTAGAGCCGCACGCGGGAGACGAGGTTCGGCTGGATGTGATCGAGGAACTCGACGATGCGCTGGTATTGATCGACCGAGTCGACCCACACGGTCTTGAACTCGGGCGAGAGGACGTCGCGGATGGTGCGCAGGACGAGATCGAGATCGTGATGGATCACGTTCGGCGCCGAGACTTTCTCCGCCCGCCGCTTGATCTGCTCCCAAAGTTGGGTGAGGTAGTTGAGGTCGGCGACGAACTCCTCTTCCTCCCGCTGCTCGCCCGCGGTGCGGACGATGAAGCCGCCCGTTCCGTGGGGCCGGATGCGCTCCAGCATCTCCTTCAGGCGGGTCCGCTCCGCCTCGTTCTCGATGCGCCGCGAGACGCCGATGTGGTTGACCGTCGGCATGTAGACGAGGAAGCGTCCCGGCAGCGTGACGTGGCTGGTGATGCGCGCGCCTTTGCCGGCGATGGTGTCCTTCGACACCTGCACCACGATCTCCTGCCCCTCGCGCAGCAGGTCGGAGATCGAGGCCTCGGGGCGGGTCTGCTGCGACTCGAACAGGTGCAGCTCGTCCGGCGTCTCGGTCTCCAGCTCCTCGATGTCTTCGATGACGTCCGAGACGTAGAGGAAGGCGTCGCGCTCCAGGCCGAGATCGACGAAGGCGGACTGCATGCCGGGCAGGACCTTGGTTACGCGTCCCTTGTAGATGTTGCCGACGATGGTGCGATGCCGCGTCCGCTCCACCCACAGCTCGACCACCTGCCCCTCGTCGAGCACGGCGATCCGCGATTCGTGTTTCGTCGCATTGATGACGATCTCCCGCGACATATCGCGCGGATTGTAGACTGCGCCCCCTTGCCCGCCACCATCTACTTCTCCGGCTCCATCAGCGGCGGCCGCGCCGATCTGGGGCACTACCGCCGCATCGTGGAGGCGCTGGAGGCGGATGGCCACCGCGTGGTCGCCGGCGACCGCGGCATCGAGACCATCGAGTACACGGAGGAGGCGTTCCCGGCCATGCTCGACCGGCTACGCGCGGCCCTGTCGCGATCGGGCGATCGGCCCCGATCGCCGATCGCCATTCGGGCGAATAAAGTTTCGGGAGGCCGGGTTACGCTTGACCGCGCGCGGGAGCCTCTGCTACTTTGCGCGCCCTTTCCACCGTGTTCCGGCATAGCTCAGTTGGTAGAGCAACGGACTGTTAATCCGTGGGTCGTAGGTTCGAGTCCTACTGCCGGAGCCAGCTTCCCCTCCCCCCTCACGTCGTCCGCTGGAACACGATCTCGCGGAAGCGATGCTGGTCCGGCCCCTCGAACTCCACCGTGGCCCGCACCTGCAGCGGCTCGGTCGGGTTCAGACGCGAGATGTTCGTGTACGCGGTGGCCACGATGTTGAACGTCTTCGTCTGGCCCGGCCCGACCTCCTCGTTGAACATCCGCGTGACCGGATAGAGCGAGTACTCCGCCATGCCGGGGCTCTCGATCTGGATGCGGCGCACGCGCAGCGGCACGCTGGCGTTGTTCGCGACGATCACTTCCAGCGGCACGGGCGCCGTCGCGCCCGACCCGAAGAAGATCGAAGCGGCCGTGGAACGGACGCCGATCTCCGGCCTGGCCAGGCCGGCCGGACGGTCCGCGCTGTTCGAGGAAGACGAGCAGGCCGCGGCGATGGCGATCAGGAAAAGGGACGGCAGAAGACGAGTTCGCATTTTCAGTACCTCTCGTGACGTCGGGTGCAAGTTATCCGCCCGCGGTGCCGAGAACGAACGAGGTGATCAACAGCAACAGAACTGTTGCCGTGATGAGCACGAATCGCGGGTCCCGCTCGCGCAGGAAGATGAAGATCGAGACGAGCACGCGCGCCACCGGCGTCGCGATCAGCAGCAGCAGCCCCAGCATGGCGATTCCCTGTCCGCGCCCCGCGAACGCCGAGGCGAGCACGTCGCGGATGCGGTGCGGATATTCGACCGAGGCGCTGATCAGGGAGGCGAGCTCCGTGTGCGAGGAGCGATACGTCGGGTGATGCTCGAACACCAGCAGCATCCCGATCACAACGAGCGCCGCGCTGATCAGGACGCCGATGCGCAACAGCCTGCTGATCAGCGTCTCGGCATCGATCAACGCAGCCCCCGCACGATCATCTGCACGGAGACGACGAGCAGCACGCCGACGAACAGCACGCGCAGCCGCCGCGGCTCCACGCGGCCCAGGAAGCGCGCGCCGAGCGTGGCGCCGCCGAGGACGCCGGCGGCGACCGGACCGGCCAGGAACGGGTTGATCTGGCCGCGGGTGAAGTAGAGGCCCGCGCTCGCCGCCGCCGTGACGCCGATCATGAAATTGCTCGTCGCCGCCGAGACCTTCATCGGCAGTTTCATGGCCAGGTCCATGGCCGGCACCTTCAGCGCGCCGGAGCCGATGCCGAGCAGGCCGCTCGCCGCGCCGGCCAGATACATCAAGGCGAGGCCGAAGCCGGGCCGGGCCACGCGGTACTCGCGCTGGCGATTCTGCGCCTCATCGAAGTAGGAGTCGTGCAGCTGCAGCCGGTCCGCGAGCGGGCTGGCCGGCACGCCGCCCGCCGCCGCGTGAGGCTTGCGCACCATGGCGATGGCCGAGTAGCCGAGGAGCGCGCCGAAAAGGATGAAGAGCCAGCGGGTGTGCAGCAGGCCGGCCAGATACGCGCCGCTGATGGCCCCCAGCACGGTGCCGATCTCGAGGAACATCGCCACCCGCAGATTCGCCAGCCGGTCCCGCACGTACGCCGCCGCCGCGCCGCTGGAGGTGGCGATCACGGAGATGATCGAAGCGCCGATGGCGAGGCGGATGTCGACGCCGAGAAAGAGGGTCAGCGCGGGGACCACGATGATCCCGCCGCCCAGGCCGAGCAGCGAGCCGAGAAAACCGGCGAAAAAGGAGATGATGAAGATGATGAGCACGAAGCCCAGAGGCGTCATGACCCGTCTGTATAGCACCTGAATTTTTTGCCGTCTGCATATGGTTTGGCCCATCGGACAGGAGAGAGAGCCATCCTCGGTATCCATCAGCTTCCCGACAGCCGGCGCGCGATTCTGGCTGCCCTCAAACGCGAGGGCGCCGCGACCATCGCCCGCCTCGCGGACGAGCTGCAGCTCACCGGCGAAGCGGTCCGCCAGCAGCTCCTCCAGCTCCAGCGCGACGGCTGGATCGAGTCGAAGATCGACCGCGTCGCGCACGAGCGCGGCCGCACCGGCCGCCCCGCCACCACGTACTCCCTCACTGAAGCGGGCGACCATCTCTTCCCCAAGAGCTACGACGCCCTCGGCGTGGCCATGCTCGACGCCGTCGCCACGGAGCTCGGCCCGGAGGCGATGACGCGCATGCTCGGCCGGGTGTGCGACGACCGCGTGGCGCAGGTGGCGCCGGCCATCCGCGGGCTGCCGCTGCGCGACCGGGTCGATGCGATGAAGAACCTCTACATCTTCCAGGATCCGTACATGGAGATGGCGGAAACGGAGGATGGCTTCCTCCTGGTCGAGCGCAACTGCCCGTTCTTCAACGTGGCCATGCGCCGCCCGGCCATCTGCAGCGTCTCGGTGAACGCCCTCACCCGCCTGCTCGGCGTGCGCGTGGAGCGCGAGGAGCGCTTCCAGGACGGCGACGGCCGCTGCGTCTTCCACGTCTACGCGAACGAGCCGGTCGACGTGCAGGCCTGGAAGTTCGAGCTGGAACGATGAACGATGAACGATGAACAGAGGCGGTGACCCGTCCGGGCTCCGGCTTTTGTTCATCGTTCCTCGTTCACTCCGTGTCGGCGCCTTTCGCGCCAACGCTGCCCACCCACACCGTCTTGATGTTCACGAACTCGCGGATGCCGTGCACGCCGAGCTCGCGTCCGAAGCCGGAGTGCTTCACGCCGCCGAATGGCATGCGCGGGTCGGAGGCCACCATGGCGTTGACGAACACCATCCCGGACTCGATTGCGTCCGTGAAGTGCGCAATCTCGTCCGCGTCGTTGGTCCAGACGCTCGCGCCCAGGCCGAAGCGCGTCGCGTTCGCCAGGCGCACCGCTTCGTCGAGATCGGGCACGCGGAAGAGCGACGCCACGGGGCCGAACGTCTCGTCGCCGTACGCCGGCGCGTTCGGCGGGATGTCGGTCAGCACCGTCGGCGCGTAGAAGTTGCCTCGCTTGCCGATGCGTTTGCCGCCGGTCAGCAGCTTCGCGCCGGCGGTGACGCTCTCCTGCACCTGCTTCTCCAGATCGTTTACCAGCTGCGGCGAGGCCAGCGGCCCCACGTCCACGCCGTCCTCCATCGGATCGCCGATCTTGAGCGCTTCCATCGCCTGCACGAAGCGCCGCTCGAATGCATCCGCGATGTCGGCGTGCACGATGAAGCGCTTCGCGGCGATGCACGACTGCCCGTTGTTGACGATGCGCGCCTTGACCGCGATCTTCACCGCCTCGCCGAGATCGGCGCTCGGCATCACGATGAACGGATCGCTGCCGCCCAGCTCCAGGACGCTCTTCTTGATCTGCTTCGCCGCGGTCGAGGCGACGTTCGCGCCGGCCGGCTCGCTGCCGGTCAGCGTGGCCGCCTTCACCCGCTCGTCGTGGAGCACCTGCTGCACCTGCTCGGCGCTGATGAGCAGCGTCTGGAACTCACCGTCGACGAAGCCCGCATCGCGCAAAACCTCTTCGATGGCCAGCGCCGATTGCGGCACGTTCGAGGCGTGCTTGAGCAGGCCGGTGTTGCCCGCCATCAATGCCGGGGCGGCGAAACGGAAGACCTGCCAGAAGGGGAAGTTCCACGGCATCACGGCCAGGACGGGGCCGAGCGGCTGATAGCGGATGAAGGAGCGCTTCGCGTCCGTCTCCACCGGCTCGTCGGCCAGGTACGTCTCGGCATGCTCCGCGTAATAGCGGCAGACCAGCGCGCACTTCTGCACCTCCGCCACGGCGGCGCCGAGAGGCTTGCCCATCTCCGTGGTGATGAGGCGCCCCAGGTCGCTTTTGCCGACTTCCAGCAGGTCGGCGGCGCGGGACATCCGTTTTGCGCGCTCCGCAAAGGAACGTTTGCGGTTCACCGCGAACGCGGCGGCGCTCCTTTGCAGCTTCTCCTCGATCTCTGCACTGCTGAGCGCGTCGAAAACGCGCAGGGTCTCGCCCGTCGCAGGGTTCACCGTCGCGATGGTCATTGCCGTCACTCCGTCGTGTTATTCTTCGGCGAATCGTCAAAATTGAATAAGGAGTCCCCTATGAAACACGCGAAGCATATTTGCTTCCTGCTTGCGTTCGCGCTGGTACTCGTGTGCATGCCGACCGGCCTATTTGCACAGAGCAGCAACGGCGCCATCTCCGGCAACGTCTCCGACGATCAGGGTGGCGCGCTGCCGGGCGTGACGCTGACCGCCTCGAACACCGAGACGGGCGCCACGCGCACCACGGTCTCGAACGACAAGGGCCACTACGAGATCGGCCTGCTGCCGCCCGGGACCTACAACGTCACGGGCGAGCTGTCCGGCTTCCAGCCCTTCAGCCGGAAGGGCGTGGTCGTCAACGTCGGCACCGACGTCGCGCTCAACCTGACGTTGCGCGTGGGCGCCTC
Source organism: Thermoanaerobaculia bacterium (assembly GCA_036009105.1). Taxonomy (GTDB): domain Bacteria; phylum Acidobacteriota; class Thermoanaerobaculia; order Gp7-AA8; family Gp7-AA8; genus JAFAVZ01. Next base: position 6,461 of record DASYMJ010000347.1, read on the forward strand.
GGAGACCGTCACGGTCACCGCCGCCGCGCCGCTGGTCGAGACGAGCCGCACGCAGGTCAGCTCGGTGGTCAACCAGAAGGCCATCGAGAACCTGCCGACGAACGGCCGCAACTTCATCGACTTCGTCCTCACCACGCCCGGCGTGGTCAAGGACACGCGGCAGGGCGACATCAGCTTCGCCGGCCAGCGCGGCACGCTCAACTCGCTCGTCATCGACGGCGCGAACAACGACAATACCTTCTTCGGCCAGGCCCTCGGCCGCACCGGCTCCGGCCGTGCGCCGTACCAGTTCTCCCAGGACGCCGTGAAGGAGTTCCAGGTCAACAACAACGCCTACACGGCCGAGTACGGCCGCGCCGGCGGCGCCGTGATCAACGTCGTGACCAAGTCCGGCACGAACGAGTATCACGGCAGCGTGTTCGACTTCCTTCGCGACCGCCGCTACAACGCGAACGACTACATCAACACCATCCAGAATCCGCCGCGAGTGAAGGGCCCGTACCACTTCGACCAGTACGGCGCCTCGCTGGGCGGCCCCATCGTGAAGGACAAGCACTTCTTCTTCGCGAACTTCGACGCGCAGCGCAACTCGACGGACAACCTCATCATCCTCGGAGTGAGCGCCGCGCAGGTGCCCGCCGACGCCGCCTCGCAGGCCGGCTATCAGAAGGTCCTGGCCCAGGCCGGCGCGTACGCCAAGACGCAGAACCAGGACGTCTACCTCCTCAAGACCGATCACGAGCTCTTCTCGAACGACCACCTCTCGCTGCGCTACAACCGGCAGAAGTTCACCGGTGGCAACTTCGAGAACGGCAACACCTTGAACTCCGTCGAGCACACCGGCGACTCGCTCGTGCAGACGGATACGTTCTCCCTCGTGAACTCGACCGTCCTCAGCAACGCGTTCTTCAATGAGGTCCGCGCGCAGTACGCGAAGGACTTCGAGCCGGGCCTGGCCAACAGCGCCGCCCCGGAGGCGCAGATCAACCAGGGCTCGGTGCGCGTCATCAACATCGGCCGCAACACCTTCAGCCCGCGCGAGACCACGATCAAGCGCAACCAGATCGCCGACACGCTGACCTACGTGCTGAGCAACCACACCATGAAGGGCGGCTTCGACGTCAGCCGGGACAAGATCCTCAACTTCTTCCCCGGCAACTTCTTCGGCTCGTACAGCTTCGCCTCGCTGGCCGACTTCCAGAACGGCAAGGCGGCGAGCTACCTGCAGGCCTTCGCCGGCCCCGGCACCACCGGCCCGGAGACGCATCCGGACATGACCGAGTACGCGGCCTTCCTGCAGGACGAGTGGCAGGTGCGGCCGACGCTGACGCTCACCGCCGGCCTGCGCTACGACTTCCAGGACATCGCGCAGCCGTCCGTGCGCAACCCGGACGCGCAGCTCGCCGCGGCGGGCATCAATACCTCCGAGGTGCCGCTCGACCATAACAACCTCGGGCCGCGCGTCGGCTTCGCCTGGACGCCGGCCATCTCAAAGGCCACCGTCGTCCGCGGCGGCTACGGCATCTTCTACGGCCGCACCCCGGCCATCATGGTCGGCACCGCGCACTCGAACAACGGCATCAACGTGCAGACGCTGACCTTCACCGGCGCGCTCATCCCCACCTATCCGAACGTCTACAGCTCCATCCCCACCGGCGTGACGCTGCCGAAGCCGACCATCTTCGCCTTCGACCCCGACTTCCAGAACCCGAAGGTGGAGCAGGCCAGCTTCGGCGCCGAGCACGGCCTCACCAGCGACCTGCTGGTCGGCGTCACCTACCAGTGGGTGAGGGGCACCGACCTGCCGCGCTCGATCGACATCAACGTCGGCGGCCCGGTCCAGCAGTCGGCGCCGATCTTCAGCGCGCTCTCCGGCCAGCAGCTCGGCACCGCGACGTTCACCCGCTACACCACGCGCCCCTTCGCGAACTTCGCGCGCATCATCCAGTTCCAGAGCTCGGCCCGCTCGCAGTACAACGGCATCACCCTCGACCTCCAGAAGCGCTTCTCCAACAACTGGCAGGCCCGCCTCGCCTACACGTACTCCAAGGTGAAGGATGACCGTCCGGACGCCACCGCGGTCGTGCCGGGCACGGACGACTTCAAGTTCGCCCAGGATCCGCTCAACCTCGCCGGCGACTACGCGCCGGGCGACAACGACGTGCGCAACCGCGTGGTGCTCAGCGGCGTCTGGTCGCTCGACAACTACGCGCGCAACCTCAATGGCGTGGCGCGCGCCATCCTGGGCGGCTGGTCCGTCAGCGGCATCGCCGCCTACCAGACCGGCCAGCCGTACACGGCGTTCGTCAACGTCGACCTGAACAACGACGGCAACGCGCGCAACGACCGCGCCCCCGGCATCGCCCGCAACTCGTTCACCCTGCCCAGCCAGTTCTCGCTCGACCCGCGCATCACCAAGGACATCAGCGTGTGGGGCGGCGCGCGCCTGCAGCTGATCGCCGAGGCGTTCAACGTGACGAACCGCAGCAACGTGAGCGTCGTGCGCAACACCTACTACGCGGTGACGACGACCGCCGGTACGGTGAGCCGCTTCACGCTGCAGGACAACCCGAACGCGAACCCGTTCGGCCTGCCCACGGCGTCCTCCGGCCCGCGCATCCTGCAGTTCGCGGCAAAGATCACTTTCTAGCCGGCGCGCACCAGTCCGACTCACATCCTGGCCGGCTCCTTCGGGGGCCGGCCTTTTTGTGCGCCTTGGGCCCTTGTTCATCGTTCATCCTTCCTCGTTCATCGTTCCGCCTTTCCATTTCCGCCCCTTGCCAAACCGCATTTGTAAATATACGTTCATTTACAAATGGGACGCCCGCCCACCATCACCCGCGAGCGCCTCCTCCTGGAGGCCCGTCGGGTCTTCGCCGCGAAAGGCTTCGAGGCCGCCACGCTGGCGGACATCGCCGCGGCGCTGAAAGTCACGCCGGCGGCCATCCTCCGCCACGTCGCCTCCAAGCAGGACCTCTTCCGCCAGTCCATGCTCACCGACGCGCCGCTCCCCGCGGTCCTGCAGGAGCTGGAGAGCGTCGATGCGAAAACGGATCCGCGCGTCGTCCTGCGCCGCATCGCGGAAGGCTT
>DASYMJ010000348.1:0-12879 GCA_036009105.1 Thermoanaerobaculia bacterium
AGCTTGGGCGACTCCCAGCCGTCGCCGCCCGCGAGGGGGACGGTGATGCCGAGGTCGCGCGCCTGCTGGGCGATCTGGCCGACGTCGTTGTAATAGCCGGGGACGTAGATGACCTGCGGGCTGGTGGCCTTGATGGCGGTCAGGCCGCCGCGGAAGTCGCTGTCGCCCTTGGCGTAGCTCGCCTCGCCGACGATCTTGCCGCCGAGGGAGGTATACGTCGCCTTGAAGGCGTCGCCCAGGCCGCGCGAGTAGTCGCTGCGGACGTCGGTGAGGATCGCGGCGCGGGTGAGCTTGAGGTCGTTGACCAGGTACCGGGCCATGACCGGGCCCTGATAGGTGTCGATGAAGCACATCCGGAAGATGTAGTCGCCCTTCTGCGTCACCGAAGGGTTGGTCGAGGAGGGGGTGATCATCGGCACTTTGTTGGACTGGCAGATGGGGGCCGCGGCGAGCGAGTTCGAGGAGGCCACCTCGCCCAGCACGGCCACCACGCCGTTCTGCGAGATCAGCTTGGTCACGGCGTTGGCCGCTTCCTCCGCCTTCGACTGGTCGTCCTCGGTGATGACCTTGATCTTCCGGCCGCCCACGCCGCCGTTGCCGTTGATCTCGTCGACCGCCATCATGATGCCGTTGTGCGTCGACACTCCGAACGTTCCCTCGCTGCCGGTCAGCGAGCCGTACTCGCCGACGAGAATCTCGCCGCCGTTGCTGCCGCCGCCGGTGCCGGTCGTTCCCTGCTCTTTGGGGGGACAGCCGGTCAGCACGAGCGCTGCCGCGGCGAGGATGATGAGCCACTGTTTCTTCATAGAACTCCTCTCACAAATGGTCCTGCATTCTAGCAGCCGCATGCATGGGCCGGGCCGGATGGTTGGGGTGAACGGCGTCTGGGCGGGGTGATTTACGCCCCCACCGCCTCCTCCACGTACGGCGTGATGTCGAAGTTCCGCGTGTACAGCCGGTGGATCTCCTCCATCTCGGCGTCGGTCAGGGGGGGGTGGGCGGAGGCGGCGGCGAACTCGGTGAGCTGCTCCTCGCCGTAGATGTTCGGCAGCGCGGAGAGGACCGACGGATGCGCGTAGAGCCAGAGCAGCGCGAGCTGGCCCACCGTGACGCCGCGCGCATCGCACATGGCGCGCACGCGCTCCACCTTCTGCACCCCCTCCACCAGCCACGCGCGCGGGCGGTGCGAGCGGTGATCGTCCGCATCGAACTTCGTGTCCAGCGTGTACTTGCCTTCCAGCATGCCGGAGGAATGTGGCACCCGGATGAGGAACTGCACGCCCTTCGGGTCGGCCTTCCAGGCGCGGAAGGAATCGTCGAAGAACGCGGTCGGCGCGCAGACTTTTTTGCCCGTCTCGCCGCGCATCGCCTCGGGGACGGCGGCGTAGGAGGGGCCGCGCTCGGCGGCCAGGATGAACTCGCGGCCGGGGTCCTGCTCGAGCAGGTTGTAGATCATCTGCGTCACCGGCGCGCGGCGGGCGGCGGTGGAGTAGATGCCCTCGTCGCGCCAGCCGATGGCCGGGCCGAGCGACGGGCCGTAGGACGAGATTTTTCCTTCCGACTTGAGCGCCTCGAGAGTCTCCCAATGCTCGTCGGTCATCAGCGTCGTCACGCGCGGGTTGTGGGGCTGATAGATGGCGATGTGGTCGACGCCGAGGCGCTGGAGCGACTGCTCGAGGGCGAAGCGGATGAACTTCGGCGACATGTCCTGGGGCAGCTCGCGCTGGCCGCGGGGGCGCTCCGGGTTGTTGTAGAAGTCGTAGCCGAACTTGGTGCCGATGACGAGCTCGGGATGGTCGGCCAGCACGGGCTTCAGGAACGACTCGCCGCGGCCGTTGCCGTATGCGTCGGCGGTGTCGATGTAGTTGATGCCGTGGCCGATGGCGACCCGGACGAGGTCGCGCGCCTGGTCATCCGTGTACGTGCCCCACCAGCCGGTGGAGACAGTCCAGGTGCCGAAGCCGAGCTCGGAGAGACGAAAGCCGGTGCCGTGCAGTTCGCGGTAGCGCATGGGGATAGTTTATCGCTGTCGGCGGGTGTCATCCCGAGTCGCGCAGACGATGGAGGATCCGCACCTTCGGGCGCGGCGCGAGTTCGGCACGGATCCTTCGCCGTCTTCGCGGCTCAGGATGACACCTCAGCGACCCTGGAACACCGGCGGCCGTTTCTCCGCGTAGGCCGTCAATCCTTCCTTCGCGTCCTCCGACTGGAAGAGCTGCTGCTGGAGCTCGCGTTCCAGAGCCAGGCCGCTCTCGATGGGCAGCTCCCACCCGGTCTGCACGGCGCGCTTGATCCGGCCCACCGCCCGGGAGGCCTTGTTGGGCGGGCAGAAGCTCTGCGCGTATTCGATCACCCGGTCCCACCACTTCCGCCCCTCTTCCTCGGCCGGCCAGACGTAATTGACGATGCCGATCTCGCGCGCCCGCTCGAAGTCGAACAGGCCGCCTTCCACCATCAGCTCGATCGACTTCGCCTTGCCGACGATGCGCGAGAGGCGCTGTGTCCCCCCCGTGCCCGGCAGCACGCCGAGGGAAACCTCCGGCAGGCCGATCTTGCCGGCGCCCTGCAGGGCGATGCGGATGTCCGCCGCGAGGGCGATCTCCAGACCGCCGCCCACGGTATGGCCGTTGAGGGCGGCGATGACCAGCTTCGGCGTCTGCTCCAGGCGCAGCAGCGTCTCGTTCGCGTGCAGGCAGAAGTAGTACTTGAAGGAGGGCGTGACCTCGCCCAGCATTCCGATGTTCGCGCCGGCGGAAAAGAACTTCTCCCCCGAGCCGCGCAGGACGAGGACGTGCACCTCGTCGTCCATGCGCGCGTCGAGGATGCGCGCATCGAGCTCCTTGTTCATCTCGTAGGTGTAGGTATTGGCCGGAGGGTCGTTGAGCTCCAGGATGGCAACACCCTTCTCGACGCGGTAATCAATCAGGTTCTCGGGCATGAAGGCTCCTCGCTCGTGGATTCTATCTTCCGTCGCCGAAGGAGACGCCGACGCTGCGCGCGGTGGAGACCAGCTCGCCGTCCGGATCGACGTACTTGGGGTTGGAGACGGCGTCGCGGATGGGTGCGGAGACGATGCTGTCCCCGCGCAGGGCGACCATCTCCCCGAACCGGCCGGCCGCGGCGAGATCGGCCGCCGCCTTGCCGAAGCGGCTGGCCAGGATGCGGTCGAAGGCGATGGGAGAGCCGCCGCGCTGGATGTGCCCCAGGACGGTGACCCGGATCTCGAGATCGATGGCCTGGGCGATGTCCGAGGCCACCTGATAGGCGATGCCGCCGAGGCGGCGGGAGGCCTTGTCGAGGTAGCTTTCCTCGCCGCCGATCCGCTTGGCCCCCTCCGCGACCACGATGATGTCGAACTTTGAGCCCTCCTCCTCCCGGCCGCGGATCGATTCGATAATCGCCTCCGGGCTGTAGGGGATCTCCGGCACGAGGATGATGTCCGCCCCGCCGGCGATGCCGGAGTAGAGCGCGATCCAGCCGGCGTTGCGCCCCATCACCTCCAGGATCATGACCCGGTCGTGGCTCTCGGCCGTGGTGTGCAGGCGGTCGACCGCGTCGGTGGCCACGGCGACGGCCGTCATGAAGCCGAAGGTGTAGTCGGTGGCGGCGAGGTCGTTGTCGATGGTCTTCGGCACGGCGATCATGGGGACGCCCATGTCGCAGAGGCGCTGGGCGATGCGGAGCGTGCCGTCGCCGCCGATGGCGATGATGGCGGCGAGGCCGAGCTTCTCGATGTTGGCCACGCACTCGGGCGAGCGGTCGCCGCGCGTGCCGTCCGGCAGGGGGAACTCGAACGGGTTGCCGCGGTTGGTGGTGCGCAGGAGCGTCCCCCCCTTGGGGAGGATGCCGCGGATGGTCTCGGTGGTGAGGGGGATGGTGGCGTTGGTGAGCAGCCCTTCGAAGCCGAACTGGATGCCGACCACTTCGAGGTCGTGATCGTTGCTGGCCGTGCGGACCGCGGCGCGGATGACGGCGTTGAGGCCGGGGCAGTCGCCCCCGCCGGTGAGGATTCCGATGCGCTTCCTGGCCATTTTTCTCCGTGATGCAAAAACAATGGAAAGACGAGTTCTGCTGCTGGCACCCTCGTTGCTCATCCGTACCGGCATCGGCCCTTGGTAGCCGATGCAAACCGGAGGAAGAAGATGAACATTATCGGATGGCTGCTGTTCGGTCTGGTCATTGGCGCGATCGCCAAGTTCCTCATGCCCGGTCGCGACCCGGGTGGCTGGATCGTCACGATCCTCCTCGGCATCGCCGGCTCGTTCGTCGGCGGCTTCCTGGCAACCACGCTGTTGGGCCGGCAGGAGCAGACCGCCGGATGGATCGGCTCGATCATCGGCGCGATGGTCCTGCTCTTCATCTACCGCCTGATCGTCGGCCGAAGAACGGTCTGAACCGTACACTCCTGGTGGATTGTCGAGGCCTCGCGGCGACGCGGGGCTTTTTTTATGGCAGTTGTCGGTTATCAGTTGTCGGTGGCCGGTAGAGCCGTTCTACTGACGACTGAAAACCGACAACTGATAACCGTTTCGTCACACGCCTGAAAGAAACATTGCACCCCCACGCCCGTCCCAAACTAAGCCGGTCCCCAACCCTCGGCAGTGGCACTGTGACTGCAGGCGGGACAGAATAGCGGCGGCCGGCCTTCATCAGCCCACCAGGAGGAGTTCAATAAACTTATGAGTTCATCCACCAAACGCATTCTTTCGACGATTGCGATCATCATCGCCTCCGTCGCCTTCGGCATCCTCATCAGCGCCGACCTCGGGCTGATGAAGAAGTCCAGCGCGCAGACGACGGCGCAGATCCAGACCTCTACCGGCACAACCACGGCCGTGACCATCCCGTCGTTCGCCGACGTGGCCGCGCGCGTCATGCCCGCCGTCGTCTCCATCACCACCACGGAGATCGTCAAGACCAGCGACATGCGCCGTCGCGGTCAGGGCCAGGGCGGCATCGATCCGTTCGATTTCTTCTTCGGTCCCGGCCAGCAGCGCCGCGGCACGCCGAACGATCAGGAAGACGATGAGCACGCCCAGCGCAGCGGCGGCTCCGGCTTCATCATCTCGCCGGATGGCTACATCCTGACCAACAACCACGTGGTCGAGGGCGCCTCGAAGGTCGACGTCCACATGGGCGCCGACGAGAACGGCAACGGCGGCCGCACGGTCCAGGCCAAGATCATCGGCCGCGACCCCCAGACCGACATCGCCCTGATCAAGATCGAGTCCACCCAGCCTCTCCCCACCGTGCCCCTGGGCGACTCCGAGCGCATCCGCAAGGGTGACTGGGCCATCGCCGTGGGCAACCCCTTCCAGTTCGAGAACACCCTCACCGTCGGCGTCATCTCCGCCAAGGGCCGCTCCCTCGGCCTGAGCCAGGCCACGCAGTCGTTCGAGAATTTCATCCAGACCGATGCCGCCATCAACTTCGGCAACTCCGGCGGCCCGCTCATGAACATCAACGGCGAGGTCATCGGCATCAACACCGCCATCCGCGGCGGCGCCCAGGGCCTCGGGTTCGCCACGCCCATCAACACTGCCAAGCGCCTCCTTCCCCAGCTCCGCGAGGGCAAGGTGGTCCGCTCGTTCCTCGGCATGAACATCCAGGAAGTGAACGAGCAGTCGCGCCAGGCGTTCGGCCTCAACGAGACCCGCGGCGCGCTGGTGCAGAACGTGACGCCGGGCAAGCCCGCCGACAAGGCCGGCCTCGAGCCGGGCGACGTGATCGTGGAGATCGACAGCAAGAAGATCAACAACAACCGCGAGCTGATCGACTACATCTCCTACCTGCCGGTCGGCACGAAGGTGAATCTGGCCATCATCCGCAACGGGCAGCGCCGCAACCTGACCGCCACGACCGCCGAGCGCGACGTGGAGCAGGAGCGGGCCGAGGCGCCGGCCAGCGAGGCGGTGGCGCCCACTCGCAACAAGCTCGGCCTCTCCGTGCAGGACCTCACCGCGGCCACCCGCCAGATGTACAGCGTGGATGACCGCGTGAGCGGCGTGGTGGTGACGGACGTGAAGGAAGTCTCCCCCGCCGGCGAAGTGGGCATCAGCGAAGGCGACGTGATCAGCGAAGTGCAGGGCCAGAAGATCACCAGCGTGAGCCAGTTCCGCGACGCCGTGGACCGCCTCAGGAGCGGCACGACCATCCGCATGTACGTGACCACCTCCACCCGGGGCGGCCAGTCGGTCTCGGCCTACCGCTTCCTGCAGGTGCCGTAAAAAGCGATCAGCGATCGGCGATCAGGAGGGCCGGCCTTTCGGGGCCGGCCTTTTCTTTTTGGGGCGGGTGGCGATGTGCGGCCGGGTGCTATCATTTTGCTTGCATGGCCAACCTGCTGATCCGAAACGTTGATAAAGCGATGGTCGAGCGGCTCAAGAAGCACGCGGCCGCCAACAAGCGGTCGCTGCAGGCGGAATTGCAGGCGATCCTGGAGCGCGCCGCCACGGTCCACACCATGGAGGAGTCGCGCAGGATCGCGGAACGCTTTCAGCGGGAGTTGAGCGGACGCAAGCACTCCGATAGTACGGAGCTGATCCGCGAAGACCGCGACCGATGAAGTTGGTGGTCGACGCGAGCGTCGCGATCAAGTGGTACCTGCCGGAAGAGCACTCCCTCACGGCCATCCGGCTGCTCAGTGGCGAGATCGTTCTCTCCGCGCCCGATTTGATTTACGCGGAGGTCGGAAACACGCTCTGGAAAAAAGCGCGGCGCGGTGAGCTCTCGCACGATGGAGCGGTCGACATCTTCGCCATGTTCGAGCGCGTCGATCTCGAAATCCATCCCTCCCCCCGCATTCGCTCTCTTGCCCTCACGTTTGCCATGGAGCTCGATTGCAGCTTCTACGACAGTCTGTATCTGGCACTGGCTGTCGATCAGAATTGCGGCGTAATCACCGCCGATCAGCGTTTTCACACGGCGGTGAAATCCAGCCCGCTCGCCCATCACGTTCGCTGGATCGGCGAAGACCGCTAAACTCCGCGCCGTGCATTCCGACGAGCACTTCATGCGCCGCGCTCTCGCCCTGGCGGAACAGGGCCGCTACTCGGTCAGCCCCAACCCGATGGTCGGCTGCGTCATCGTGCGGGATGGCCAGGTCATCGCGGAAGGGTGGCACCGGCGGGCGGGGGAAGCGCACGCCGAGACCGAGGCGCTGCGCAACTGCAGCGACCCGAAGCGAGCCACCATGTACGTCACGCTGGAGCCGTGCGCGCATCACGGCCGCACGCCGCCGTGCGTCGATGCCGTCATTGCCGCGGGCCTGCAGAAGGTGGTCATCGCCATGGCCGATCCGCACGAGGTGGTGGACGGGCGGGGGGTGGCGAAGCTGCGCGAAGCGGGCATCGAAGTAACCCTCGGCCTGCTGGAGGCGGAGGCGCGGAGGCTCAACGAAGTCTTCCTCTGGTCGGTCACGCAGAAGATGCCGTTCGTCGTGCTCAAAGCGGGCATGACGGTGGACGGCAAGCTGGCCACGGTCACCCGGGAGAGCCGGTGGATCACCTCCCAGGCCGCGCGCGAGGCGAGCCTGAAGCTGCGGGAGGAGCATGACGCCATCCTCGTCGGCGGCGGCACCGTCGCGGCGGACAATCCGCGCCTGACCAGGCGCCTGGGGCTCGGCAACGCGGTCGCGGGCTGGACGCGCGTGGTGCTGGACAAAGACCGGGTCGTGCCGCCGCACGCCCATCTCCTGACGGACGGCGGCAGGACCAGGCACATCACCGAGGAAGTCGATCTGGAGCAGCTGTTGAGAGACCTGTACCAGGAAGGCATCCGCTCGCTCCTGGTGGAAGGGGGCGCGCTCGTCCACGCCGAGTTCATCCGCCGCAGGCTGTGGCAGAAGATGGTCCTCTTCGTCGCGCCGATGATCGTCGGGGGCGGCGAGGCGCCCTCCATCTTCTCCGGCGAGGCGGTGACGCGGTTGACAGAGGCGTACCGCTTTCGGTTTGATCGGGCCGAGTTCGTCGGCGGCGACCTCATGATCACGGCATACCCCTGATGTTCACCGGAATCATCAACCACGGCGGAGTCATCGAGTCGCTCGAGCGCCTCGGGGCGGGAGCGCGGCTGCGCCTGCGCACCACGGACGCCGCCCCGTTCGCGCGCGGCGAGAGCCTGGCCGTGAACGGCGTCTGCCTCACCGTCCTTCCCGAGGCGAACGGCTCGCTGCTCACCGACCTCTCCAACGAGACGCTGTCCAGGACCACCCTCGGCTCGCTGGAAGCCGGCCGCCGGGTGAACGTGGAGCGCGCGCTGGCCATCGGCGACCGGCTGGGCGGGCACATGGTGCAGGGCCACGTCGACGGCGTCGGCACGCTGGTCTCCATCACCCAGGAAGGGGAGTTCGCTCTCTACCGCTGGAGCCATCCGGCGGAGTTCGGGGAGCTGATCGTGAACAAAGGCTCCATCGCCGTCGACGGCGTCTCGCTCACCGTCGTCGATCCGGACGGCGCCACGTTCGGCGCCGCCCTCATCCCCGAGACGCTCCGCCGCACGAGCCTCGGCACGGCCCGCATCGGCGACCCGGTGAACCTCGAGCTGGACATGATCGCCAAGTACGTGCGCGGCTTGGTGGCGCCCTACCTGCCGGGGAAGCCGGCCGATTGATCCTCTATCGCAAGGGCGCGCCGCTGCGCATCCGCCGGGCGGCCGCGCCGGAGCCGCCGTACTGGTGCGCCACGGTCATCGCCCCATACGGCTCGCGGCGCGCGGCGCCCCTGGCCATCGACTACCTCGAGCTCCGCGCCTCGGCCGCCGAGAAGCTGGAGGTGGCGGTGGCCGACCGCGTACGCGATGAGCTGGAGCGCAACGCGAGCCGGGTCGAGGGTCCGGTGCTGATCGAAGCGACCGAGGTGGCGGAAGAGGTGTTCGGCCGCGGCGAAGAGGCGCTCGCCTTCTGCGGCGAGCAGGGCTTGGGCGCGCTGCAGCTCGTCTCCACCCGCGGCGCATTGCCGGCGGAAGTGCCCCAAAGGGCGGTCATCGCCATCAGCGCCTGGCCGCTGGAGCTGTACCGGCTGGAGCCGCTCTTCGAGGAGGCGCGCGGGCGCGGCCTGCGCTGGGGCGTCGCCGTGCCGGTGATTTATCCGGTGACGGTGAACGTGACGGCGTTGGAGGAACTGGCCGCGGCGGCGCACGGAGCCGCGTTCCTCGCGCCGCTGGCCCTCGCCTTGGAGCCGACGGCGAAGGAGGCGATGGCCCGCTCGCTGGCCTTGGACGAGGAGTCGTACGCCACGCTCTTCCACTCCGATCTCGAGCCGCTGCATTTAGCAGCTGAAAAGCGCCTGGCGACGCTGGCCGCCGAGCGCGGCATGGCCGACTTCATCACGCCCCCCGGCTGGGAGCGCAAGTCGAACTGGAATGCCTCGGTGCTCCTGACGCTCACCGCCTCGCGCATGATGGCCATGCAGCAGGATCTCGACGTAGCGACGGCAATGTCGCGCAGCGCACGCATCGTGGCGGAGCTGGACAAGCCGCTGGAACGGATCGCCGCGGCGGCCAGCCTGAGCATCATCGAAGGATTGGACGAGACGTCGATCGCGATCCTGGAGGCGTGGCTGAAAGGCGAGGAATCGCTGGCGGACGAGATCAGCGAGCAGTGGCGCGAGTAGCCGCTACGAGGTGTGCACGAGCAGCGGGATGGTCATCCCCTTCCCACCCGTCCATTTCACCTCGGCGTTGAATACGTACTGATCGGTGCCGACGTTCGGGTGCAGGTTGAGGCGGGGAACGCGGACGGTGGCGAGGACTTCGCGCATCGGCACCGGGATCGTTCGATTCGACGGCTTGAGGGTCACCACGCAATCACGCAGCGGCTTTCCATCCGCATCGGCGGCGCTGATGCGGACCCGGAAGTGATCGCGGGTGGGATCGATCACGTCGTCGCCGTCGATGGAGGCGGCGATGAGCGGCGCGCGCTGCTGATCCTCCAGTACCTCGCGCAGCAGTTGCAACACGGGCGGCGAGTCCCAGATGTTGCCGTGGTGGTGCGGCTGGTTGTCCGCCTGGTAGGCGCCGATGGGGATGTACATCGTCCGCACGTTCGCGCCGCGCAGCCACGAGGCGGAGACGAGGGGCGCGGTGCCGTCCCCCAGCTGCGGCGGCGAGTTGGAGAAACGAAGCGTGTTGTCCGCCCTGAGATCGCATTGCCCGAGGGTGGCCACGCCCCAGCCGACGACGTTGGTGGTGGGAGGGAGGTTGGCGATCTCGCGGGTGCGCGCGCCGAAACGGGCGTCCGCGTTGCGCGCCAGCGGCGGCATGTGCGGGCGGTCGGCGGCGATCCAGTCGAGCACGACGCACGGGCCGACCTGCTGGCCGTCGCGGATGAACAGGTTCACGCCGGCCATGTCGGTCTTCTGCGGGTCGGGCGGAAAGAGGTCGTACAGCGCCTGGGCGCGGCTGAGAAAGCGCTGGCTCTCCTCCGCCTTGATCAGCTCGATGAAGAAGAAGCCGGCGCTCTCCCCCAGGGCGGCCGAATGCAGCGCGGCAAGCGTCCCCGCCCACGGCACGCCGAAGGCGATGACCTGCTCGATCCGCTCCGCCAGCGCGGGATTCGTCTCGATGATGTGGCGGAAGACGAGGCCGCCCGTGGAATGCGGCATGACCACCACTTTCCGGCCGGTCGCCTCGAACAGCCGGTTGATCGCGCCGGTCACGGCGCTCACCGTTTGCGCGTCGTCGATCCCCTTGCGCCAGTCCCAGCCGACCGGGGCGAACTCGTCGGAATCCTGCGCCGTGTCGTAGCCGAACTCCCTGTGCAGCAGGTCATAGAGCGACTTGGCCTGTTTCGACAAACCGGTCACCGCCGTGATCAGCCGTCCCGGTACGACCGAGCCGGGCGGGTCGTCCGGGCCGGCGAGCAGGTCGAAGATGCGCTTCTTCTTCGCCGCGTCCTGGAGGTGTTCGGTGTGCGGAGGAAAGATCCGCAGCTCTTCGCCGTCGTGGCGATACCAGAGCTCCGTGGCGGGCACCCCGGGGATGAAGACGATCGGCTTGCGGATCATTTGCGGTGCTCCACCTTCACCTTCGTCTTGATCCCGCCGCGGATGTAGAAGTCGCCCTCCACCTCCAGGGATCGCGGATCGAGCGCGGCGATCAGGTCGTTCGCGATGCGGTTCGTCACCGCCTCGTGGAACGTGCCTTCATCGCGGAAGGACCAGAGGTAGAGCTTGAGCGACTTGAGCTCCACGCAGCGCTGGTCGGGCACGTAGCGGATGCGGATGGTGGCAAAGTCCGGCTGCGCGGTCATGGGACAGAGGCAGGTGAACTCCGGCGCCTCGAAGGCGATCTCGTAGTCCCGCTCGGGGTTCGGGTTGGGGAACGTGTCCAGCTGCCTGGTCGGCCTGGTGGTCATTTCTTCACGGCCGCGCCGGCCATCAGCTTCTGGTTCAGCTCCTTGATGCGCTCCTGCAGCTGGCCGATCTTGGCCTGCGCGTCGGCGCGGAGGCGCTCGTTGTCCGCCCGCATGCGGCTGATCTCCTCGTCGTTCTGCGAGCGGGAGGACTGGATCTGCTGCACCTGCTGGCGCAAAAAGTCGACGTCGTGGCGGAGGTTCTCGATCTCCTCGTCCTTGTCGGAGAGGCGCTGCCGCCACTGCACTTCCTGTTCTTCGTAGAGCCGCTTGATGTCCATCAGCTCGGTGATCTGCGAAAAGTCGGAGTAACTCGGGGCCATGTCTCCTCCCTGGCGGACGCGCTCCTCGATCTGGGGGAAGAGCTTGCGGAGCTTGAGCGAGAGGTCGTCCGCATCGCTGGAGAGCTCCATCGCGTCCTTGTACGAGATCTTCTGGTGCACCAGCAGCGAGATAAGCGACTGGTTCATCGACTGCATCCGGTAGAGCCCTACCGACGACTCCATCGCCTCCAGGATGTCGCGGGTGTGCCCTTCCTCGATCATCTTGGCGATCTGGGGCGTGTTCTTCAGCACCTCGATGGCGGCCGTCATCTTCCCCTCGACGGTCTTGATGAGCTTGAGGGAGACGATGCCGCGCAGCACGAGGGCGAGCTGGGCGCGGATCTGCTTGTGCTGGTCGGCCGGGAAGGCGTCGATGATGCGGTCGATGGTCTGCGCCGCGTTGTTGGTGTGCAGGGTGGAGAACACGAGGTGGCCGGTCTCGGCCGCGGTCATCACCGTCTGCATCGTCTCCACGTCGCGCATCTCGCCCACCATGATCACGTCCGGATCCTGGCGCATGGCGTTGCGCAGCGCTTCCTTGAAATTCGGCGTGTCGGTGCCGACCTCGCGCTGGGAGATGGCGGCCTGCTTGTCGGTGAAGAGGAACTCGATGGGATCCTCGATGGTGACGATGTGCAGCGGCTCGTGCTCGGAGATCTCGCTGATCATCGCCGCCAGCGTGGTCGACTTGCCCGACCCGGTGGGCCCGGTGACGAGAACGAGCCCGTCCGGGATGCGGGTCAGCTCGCGGATGGCGACCGGCAGCTCCAGGGTGTCGATGGAGAGGATCTGGATCGGCACGCGGCGAAAGACCGCGCCGACGGTGCCCCGCTGCAGGTAGCAGTTCGCGCGGAAGCGGGCCACGCCGGGCACGCCGTAGCCGAAGTCGACGGACTGGAACTGATCGAACTTCTCGCGCTGGGCGCGGTTGAGCAGGGGGAGGAGCATCCGCTCCAGGTCCGCCGGCTTGAGCGGCTCGGTCTTGATGGGGACGAGCTTCCCCTGCACGCGCACCAGCGGCGGCCGCATCGGCTTCAGATGGAGATCCGAGGCCTGCTGTTTGGCCATGTAGATGAGCAGGTCGTTCAGCGTCGGGGCTTGCGTTGCCTGGGGCGGCGACTGGGGCGGCTGCACGGTCACGGGGTGATTATACGAACGATGAACGAAGAAGGATGAACGATGAACAAAAGCCGCCTTTGTTCATCG
>DASYMJ010000349.1:0-13495 GCA_036009105.1 Thermoanaerobaculia bacterium
AGGAAGATGTCGCCCTTCTCCGCATAGACGAACCGCTTCCTGTCTCGCGTCCCCACCCCCTCCCGCCCCGGCGGCGCGTCGTGCTTCTCTAGGTCGGAGAGCCTGCGCAACCCCTTCCCGTCCCGCCCCACCACCCACGTATCCGCCTCCTTGTCGAATGGGTCCGTATTGACCTTCCAGTCGAAGAACACCTGCTTCCCATCCGGCGCCCACCTCACGTTCTGCGGCGGATATCCCACCAGGTTCGGCCCCCCCATGATGAAGTCGATGGTGAGCTGCCGGGCGCTCGCGCTGAGGGTGAAAAGGAGGAGGAACGGGAAGGCGCGCTTCATGGACGCGAATGATAGGACGGGTGAGGATTTCGCAAATGCGACATCTGCTGCTCGCCGCCGCGCGGGCCGTCGACGGCGCGGCCTGACCCTGCGGGGCGTGGTGGTGATGGACGGTCGGCGGGCCTGCTCGACCTTCGTAGGCCGGCTGAGAGCCGGCCCTACATTTTTCAGGCACGATCTCTGCTGTCTCGCCGTCCAACTGGTAGTGGTACTACCAGCAATTTTGGAGGTAGAGAGAATGCCCATCCGCTTGCGTCTGATCCCCCTCGTTCTCGCCCTAACCCTTTTCGCATCAATCGCGAACGCCGCGTCGGTCATCGTCGAGCTCAGCCAGGAGCCGGCGGCCATGCAGGCGGCCCGGGCCCGCAAAGACGGGCATCCGATGTCGGCCGCGCAGGTCGAAAATTACCGATCGACCCTCGCCCTCTCCCAGCAGAAGTTCCTCGACGCCCTCCGCGCGAAGAACATCCCCTTCACCATCGGCGGCGTCACGGTGAGCAACGTCCGGATCGACTTCGCCTACACCCTCGTCTTCAACGGCATCAACCTGGTGGTGGCCGACTCGGCCATCCCGGTCATCCAGGCCATGCCCCAGGTGAAGAGAGTCCATCGCGATGAAGTGCTGCACACCACCCTCGACGTCAGCGTCCCCTACATCCGCGCGCCACAGGTCTACGGCGCGATCAAGGAATTGACGCGCTTCGACCACGCCAATGAAGGCTACGAGGGACAGGGCGTCACCATTTCCATCATCGACTCCGGCGTCGAATGGCACCACGAGATGTTCGGCGGCGACCCCACGCCTCCCCGCCTCGGCGTCCTCCCCGCCACCGCCTCCGGCACGAACGAGAAGATCATCTACTACCTCCCCCTCGCCGACGTCGTCGTGGAAGACGGCCTCGGCCACGGCACGCACGTCGCCTCCACCGCGGCCGGCTACCAGGGCTTCGCGCCCGGCGCCGACGGCCTGCCGAACACCGCCGACGACATCAAGATGCACGGCGTCGCCCCCCAGGCGCGGCTGATGTCCTACAAAGTCTGCAGCGACGCCGGCTCCATCGCCGGCCAGGCCGCGCCGGTGGGCGGCTGCGTCTCCGCCGCCATCACCATGGCCATCGAAGACTCCGTCTCCCCGCGCACGGTGACCGGCTTTTCGAAGCCGGTCGCGCAGGTGATCAACATGAGCCTGGGCGGCTCGGGCGGGCCGGACAGCGTCACGTCCATCGCCGCCGACAACGCGGTCCGCCTCGGCTGCAGCGTCGTCGCCGCGGGCGGCAACTCCGGCCCCGGCGAAGGCACTGTCGGCTCCCCGTGCACCGGCCGCCTGGTCACGTGCGTGGCGAACAGCATCGACCCGGCCGGCTCCTGGTCGGTGGACGTCCTCGCGCCGAGCGCCGTGAACCGGCTCCTGCCGGGCGGCGTCACCCCTGCCAACAACCTCCCCGCCGCCTCCACCCAGCGCAGCGGCATGCAGCTCATCCCCATGTCCGGCGCCCCGGAGCCGCCGAAGAACGGCGTGGCGCAGTACTACGTCTATGTGGACGGCGGCGAGACGCCGGCCTCCTATCCGGCAGCCGTCTCCGGACGCATCGCGCTGGTCAAGACCAGCCTCCCCTCCACCTTCGCCCAGATCGCGAACAGCGCCGCGCTGGCCGGCGCCGTGGCCGTCTTCAACCGCACCGACACCGCCAACCCCACCGCCGTCAAGGCGACCATCCCGGCCGCGAACATGCCGGTGGCGGACTTCGACTATCTCCTCTCGTTGATGGGCGCGGGCGCGACGCCGCCCAGCGGCACGCTCTCCACCTACCCCCTCCGCATCAACTCCTTCTACGGCAACACCCTGATGAACTCCTCCAGCTCGCGCGGGCCGGTGGAGGGCTACGGCCAGGTCAAGCCGGACGTCACGGCGCCGGGCACGAACATCCTCGCCGCCATGCCGCCCGCCTCGCTGCTCGGGATCCTGGCGCAGGGCAACTACGGCTCCATCAGCGGCACCTCCATGGCCTCGCCGCACGTGGCCGGCGCCACGGCGCTGGTCCGCCAGGCGCACCCGCTATGGACTCCTGATGAGGTGCGCACCGCGCTCGGCAACTCCGCGACGAACCTCCGCAACGAGAACGGCGTGGCCAAAGCCGACGGCAACACCATCGAGTCGGTCATCGACCAGGGCAGCGGGCTGATCGACGTGCAGCACGCGGTGAACATCAAGGCGCTCATGGGCGTCACCTCCACCGACATCAACCTCCCCTCCATCCTGGGCAGCCACTCCTTCGGCGAAGTGCCGGCCATCAACTCCCAGGGCGTCATCAGCCGCTCCGTCACCGTCACCCTGCGCGACGTCTCCGGCACGGCCGGCAGCTACGCGCTCACCGTGGCCAACAACCGCGGTCTGGAGCTGAACGGCATCTCGGTCACCACTTCGCCCACCGTCGTCGCGGTCGCCGCGAACGGCAGCGCGACGTTCACCGTCACGGCGAGCATCAACGGCAGCATCGTCACTGCCGGCGCGCCGCTGCAGCTGCAGTGGTACGTCCGCGCCAGGAGGCAGGACGGCGCCGAGTCGCTGGTGATGCCGTTCTACCTGCGCGCGACGCAGACCACGCCCGCCGCGGCAACGCTCAATGCCATCGCCGACGACCCGACGCCCGACCAGCAGAACGGCGTCGACCGCGACGGCCGCTACACCATCAACTGGAGCTATCCGCCCAACCAGCCGGCCGCCCCGTGCGGCTATCGCGTGGAGGAGACCCGGCCCGCGGCCGCCGGCACGATCTGGTACGACGACGCGGAAGAGACGCTGGTCAACAGCAACTCCAAGTGGACGGCCGCCGACTGGACCTCCCGTCCGCACGCCGGCACGGCCACCATGGGCTACGGCGCGGCGTACATCGACAGCGACAGCGCCACGCTGACCATGAATGCCGACGTCTCCCTGCCTCGCGCGCTGGTCACGCTCACCTTCGACGCCTTCCAGGACACCGAGCCCGACTTCGACTTCGCGTACGTCGACGTGAGCACCGATCACGGCGCGGGATGGACGCAGGTGGCGCGCTACACCGGCAACTTCACCGGCCAGCGCAGCATCGACCTGAGCCCCTTCGCCGGCAACGACATCCGCCTCCGCTTCCGCCTGGTCAGCGATGACAACCTGTCCGCGCCGGCGTATCAGGGGTGGTCGGTGGACAACATCCGCATCCAGGCCGGCGCCGCGTTCGACACGCTGGCCACGGTGACCGGCACCACGTACGCGATCAACGGCAAGGCGGACGGCACGTACGCCTACCGGATCACGGCCCTCTTCGGCAACTGCGCCGCGAGCCCGTACGCCGCGCTGCCCTCGAACATCCGCCAGATCGACGTGGAGAACGCGACGGCGCCGCCGACGGCGTCCTTCACCGGCACGCCGGACTCGTCGGACATCGGCCAGACCGTCACCTTCGACGCCACCGCCTCGCACGACAACGACAGCGTCAACGGCGGCTCGCCGGGGATTGCGCAGTACTGGTGGTCCTTCGGCGACGGCACGACCGCGAACGGCCCGACCGTGACGCACGCCTACTCCGCCGGCGGCACGTACCGCGTCTCGCTGACGATCATCGACGACGATGGCGAGGCGGCCAGCGCGGAGGCGGAGCAGCAGGTGTCGAACCTGCAGCTCATTCCCAATCCGTAGTTGCCCGTTGGCTGGTTGCCGGTTGCCGGGAGAGCCGGCAACCGGCAACCGGCGGTATCCTTCGGCGCGATGAAGCGCCTCCTCTTCCTGCTCCTCCTCCTTCCCACCGCCCTCCCCGCCGCCACCCGCCTCCCGGCCAACGTCGTCCCCGAGCACTACGCCATCCGCATCGCGACGGAGCTGGGGCCGGAGACGTTCCGCGGCGAAGAGACCATCGAGGTGCGCGTGACCGAGCCGGTGAGCGCGATCACCCTGCACGCGGTCGATCTGAACCTGGCGGCCGCCGTCGACGGCGCGCCGGCCGAGGTGACGACGGACAAGGAGAACGAGACCGTCACGCTGCGGCTGGCCGAGACGCTGCAGCCGGGCACGGCGAAGATCCGCATCACCTTCGACGGCAAGATCGGGCAGCAACTGCGCGGCCTCTACCTGAGCAAAACGGAGAAGCGCAAATACGCCGTCACGCAGTTCGAGGCGATGAGCGCGCGGCGCGCGTTCCCCTGCTTCGACGAGCCGGCCATGAAGGCCACCTTCGACGTCACCCTCGTGGTCGACCAGGGGGACATCGCCATCTCCAACACGCGCGTGACCTCCGACCAGCCGGCCGGCGAAGGGAAGCACGCCCTCACCTTCGCCCGCACCGCGAAGCTGCCGACGTATCTGCTCGCCTTCCTCATCGGCGACTTCCAGTGCATCTCCGGCGAGGCGGAAGGCACGCCCATCCGCGTCTGCACCACGCCCGGCCTGCAGCACCTCGGCAAGTTCGCGCTGGAGGCGTCGAAGGCCTCGCTGAAGTACTTCAACGACTACTACGGCATCCGCTACCCGTTCCAGAAGCTGGACATGATCGGCATCCCCGACTTCGCCGCCGGGGCGATGGAGAACGCCGGCGCCATCACCTTCCGGGAGACCGACCTCCTGGTGGGCGAGCAGTCCTCCACGCTGGCCCAGAAGCGCGTGGCGCTGGTGGTCGGCCACGAGATCGCCCACCAGTGGTTCGGCGACCTGGTGACGATGAAGTGGTGGAACGACATCTGGCTCAACGAGGGCTTCGCCACCTTCATGTCCACCAAGCCGCTGGAGGCGTGGAAGCCGGAGTGGCGCACCGATCTGGACATGCCGGTGGAGACGGACGACGCGCTGACCACCGACTCCCAGCGCACCACCCGCCCCATCCGCCTGCCGGCGGGCTCCGAGAACAGCGGCAACCTCTTCGACTCCGGCATCGTCTACGGCAAGACGGCCTCGGTGCTGCGCATGGTGGAGGAGTGGGTCGGCAAGGACGCCTTCCGCGACGCCATCCGCGTCTACCTGAAAAAGTACTCCTGGAGCAACGCGGCGGCGGAAGACTTCTGGGGCACGATGAAAGGAGCGGCGAAGCAGCCGATCGATGTGGTGCTGCAGTCGTTCGTCGACACCACCGGCGTGCCGCTGCTGCACGTGAGTGAGAACTGCGCGGTAACGCAGGAGCGCCTGCTCCCGAAGACCGAAGCGGCGGTGAAGCAGACGTGGACCATTCCGGTTTGTGCCTCGCTCGCCAGGGCGACATCTGCAGCCTTGCCCTGCCGCGTCCTCAGCGAGGGCGCCACCCTCCCCTCCTGCGACCGCTTTCTCAGCCGCAACGGCGCGAGCTATTACGTGGTCGACTACCCGGCTGCCACGCGCGAGGCTTTCCGGGCGAAGTTGAAGACGTTCCCGCCCGCGGAGCGGATCTCCTATCGCGGCAACGAGTGGATCCTCGTGCGGGACATGCATCGCCAGGCGGGCGAATACCTCGGTCTGCTGCGCGCCATGCCGCGGCCCGCGGAGCGGCAGGTGGTGACGGAGACGGTCGACTCGCTGGTCTTCCTCGAGCAGCGCCTGGTGGACGACCGCAACCGCGACGCCTGGCGCGCCTTCGTGCGCGACGCCGTGCGCGGCTATGCCCCCGCCACGTGGGAGACGCCGAAGGGCGAGACCTCCGAGCAGCGCATCTCTCGCGCCTACGTGCTGTGGGCCCTCGGCTACCTCGCCGCCGATGCGGACGTCATCGCCGGCGCGCGCCGCACGGCGGAGCGCTACATGGCCGATCCCGCCGCGGTCGACGCGCTGATCGGCGACCGCGCGCTGCGCCTCGCCGCCGTGTACGGCGACGAGGCGTTCTTCACCCGCGTCGCCGAGCAGCTGGCCAAAGCCACGACGCCGGAGCTCGCCGCCCGCTACCGCAACCTCCTCCCGCTCTTCCGCGACGCGAAGGCCACGGCCCGCGCCTACGACTACATCTACAGCGATCGCATCCGCACGCAGGATCTGCCCGCGGTCGCCGCCGCCGGCTTCGCCGATCCGGCCACGCGCGGCGCCGCCTGGAACGCGGCGAAGCTGCACTGGGCCGAGGTCGAGCAGAAGAGCGTCGGCTCCACGGGGCGCATCACCTTCGCTGCCGGCGCGTTCTGCGACCCGAAATCGCGGGCGGAGGTGGAGGCGTTTTTCAAGGAGCACCCGCCGCGGAACGGCGCGCGCGCCGTGACCCGCGCCATGGACGCCATCGATACCTGCATCGCCTTCAAGGCCGCCCAGCAGGCCTCGTTCGACGCGGCCCTCGGAGCGCGGTGAAGCCGGCCAGGGAGGACCTCGAGGCCGCGCGCGGCAAGACGCTGCCGGACGTCATCGCGCCGGGCCTCGACGTCCTCTTCTGCGGCATCAACCCCGGCCTCTACACCGCGGCGGTGGGGCACCACTTCGGCCGGCCGGGCAACCGCTTCTGGCCCACCCTCCACCGGGCCGGCTTTACGCCGCATCTGCTCAAGCCCGAACAGCAACAGGAGCTGGTCGCGTACGGCTGCGGCATCACGAACCTGGTCTCCCGCGCCACCACCGCGGCGGCCGAGCTGACCGATGCGGAGCTGGAGGAAGGCGGCCGCATCCTCACCGCCAAAGTGCGCTTCTTCAAGCCGCGCGTGCTGGCCATCGTCGGCATCGGCGCGTACCGCACCGCCTTCGCCAGGCCGCGCGCCACGACCGGCCTGCAGGAGGAGCGCGTCGGCGAGACGGCGCTCTGGATCCTGCCCAATCCGAGCGGCCTCAATGCGAACTACCGGCCGGCCGAGCTGGTGGAGCTGTATCGCGAGCTGCGGGAGTGGGTCGCCGTACAATGACGGCCATGCGCCGCATCGTGGTCCTGCTGCTCCTCCTCCTGCCCTTGGCCTGCCGACGAGAAACGGAGAAGGCCGACTACTCGCCGGCCACGGACGAGGAGGCGCGCAAGCTGGCCGGCTACTACCTCGATGCGCTGCAGAAGCCCGACCTGCAGCACGCCACGCTGCTCATCGACTGGGATGCGATGATCGAGAAGGCCACGGCGGACGCGGGGCTGGAGAACGAGCTGTTCCGCCAGGCGTTCGTGCGCGGCGCGAAGCGGAAGGCCAACGGGCCGGAGTTCGTCCAGCAGCTGAGCAGCGTGATGCAGAACGGCGGCAGCCTGCACCTGCTGCACGTGCGCACCGCATCGGACGGCAGCAAGCGCGCCGTCCTCCGCCTCCTCCTCCCCGACGGCGCGGTGAACTATCACGAGATGCTGGTCAGCCGCGATGCGTCCGGTGCCGTCCGGGCGCGCGACATTTACATCTACACGAACGCCGAGCTCCTCTCCGAGACCATGCGCCGGCTGTTCTTCTTCACCCTGGCCCAGGACCCGAGCGCGCTGCAGAGGCTGACCGGCAGGAAGAACCCCTTCCTCGAGCACCTCGAGGACTACAAGCAGATGATGGAGAAGGTGCGCGCCGGCGACGGCCGCGGCGCGGAGGAGCTGTACAAACGCCTGCCGGAGGAGACGAAGAAGCAGAAGAGCGTGATGCTGGCCCACGTCTTCGCCAGCTCCAAGCTGGGCGACGACGAGGCGTACATGAAGGCGATGGACGAGATGCGCCACCTCTTCCCCCACGATGGCGGGGTCGACCTGATGTCGATCGATGCCTTCATTCTCAGGAAGAAGTGGAGCGAGGCGCTGGCCGCGATCGACCGGGTGGACGCGGCGGTGGGCGGCGATCCCTACCTCGACGTCTTCCGCTCCAACATCCTCCTCCGCTCCGGCGACCTCAAGAAGGCGCACGACTTCTCGCTCCGCGCCGGCGTGCGCGAGCCGACGCTCGCCGCCGCCTTCTGGGCCCAGGTGAACGTCTCCCTCGCCCGGGCCGACTACGCCGAGACGGCGCGCCTGCTGACCCACCTCCGCGATCGCCTGCACGTGGAGCTGGCCGACCTGACCACCCTGCCCGATTACCAGGGCTTCGTGGCCTCGCCGGAGTACGAGAGGTGGGCGAAGTAGCAAATGGCGGCAGCGAGCAGGAGAACGGGGTCGACGCAACCCTGAATAGAACGATTCGTATCATTCTCCTGATCGCCGATCGCTGATCGCCCACTGATCGCCATCGCCAGAAGGGACCACACACTCCATGCCCGAGCTTTCCATCCGCAACCTCTCCAAGACCTACCCCAACGGCGTCCGGGCCCTGAACGACGTCTCGCTCGACATCCCCACCGGCATGTTCGGCCTGCTGGGGCCGAACGGCGCCGGCAAGTCGACGCTCATGCGCACCCTGGCCACCCTCCAGGAAGCCGATTCCGGCGCGGTGCGCCTGGGCAACCTGGACGTCCTCCGCCAGAAGGACGAGGTGCGCAGCCTCCTCGGCTACCTGCCGCAGGAGTTCGGCGTCTACCCCCGCATCTCGGCCGAGGCGATGCTCAATCACTTCGCCGTGTTGAAGGGGATCGCGAACGGGAAGGAGCGGAAAGCGGTCGTCGAAGCGCTCCTCAACCGGGTGAATCTCTACAAGGAGCGGAAACGGAGCCTCGGCACGTTCTCCGGCGGCATGCGCCAGCGCTTCGGCATCGCCCAGGCCCTCATCGGCAGCCCGAAGCTGATCATCGTGGACGAGCCGACCGCCGGCCTCGATCCCGGCGAGCGGGTGCGCTTCCACAACCTGCTGGCCGAGATCGGCGAGAACGTGATCATCATCCTCTCCACCCACATCGTGGAAGACGTGGCGGACCTCTGCCGGCGGATGGCCATCATCTCCGAGGGGCGGGTCCTGATGAGCGGCGATCCGATGGATGCGGTGCGCGAGCTGGACGGCAGGATCTGGCGGCGGACCGTCGCCCGGGCCGAGGTCGAGGCGTACAGGAGCCGGCATGCCGTGATCCATACCCGCCTGGTGGCCGGGCAGACCATCGTGCACGTCTACAACGAACAGCCGCCGGGCGAAGGCTTCGAGGCGATGACTCCCTCCCTGGAGGACGTCTACTTCGCCACGCTCCACCGCGCGGGCGGCAAGGCGCAGGAGGCGGCGTGAGCGCCCTCCGGGAGATCTTCCGCTTCGAGCTGCGCTTCCACCTGCGCAACTTCCTCTTCTACATCGCCTTCATCCTCTTCTTCCTGATGGCGTTCGGCGGCGTGACCAGCGACAGCATCCAGATCGGCGGCAGCGTGGGCAACGTCCACCGCAACGCGCCGTTCGTGATCATGCAGTTCCTCCTCGTCTTCTCCGTCTTCAGCGTCTTCACCACCACCGCCTTCGTGGCCAGCTCCGCGCTGCGCGATTACGACTACGGCACCGACGCCCTCTTCTTCTCCACCCCGATGCGCAAGCGCGACTACATCATCGGCCGCTTCGCCGGGTCGTTCCTGATCTCGGTGCTGATCTTCGCCGGCGTGGTGCTGGCCTTCATCATCGGCAGCTTCATGCCGTGGCTGGAGAAGGAGCGGATCGGCGCCTTCACGCTGACGCCTTACCTCTACTCGCTGCTGGTGCTCATCGCGCCGACCGTGCTGCTGGTGGGTGTGGTCTTCTTCTCGGTGGCGTTGCTCTCGCGCAGCACGATGGCCACGTACGCCAGCGCCGTGGCCTTCCTGGTGGGCTACCTCGTGGCCGCCTCGGTGGCCGGGAACAACCTGAAGTGGGAGAAGGCGGCCAGCCTCTTCGATCCCTTCGGCCTGACCTCGTTCGCCATCGCCACGCGCTACTGGACGGTGGCGGAGCGCAACACGCGGGTGCTGCCGCTGGAAGGCATCTTCCTCTGGAACCGCCTGCTCTGGATCGGCATCGCCGTGGCGATCTTCGCCTGGACGATGTGGAAGTTCCGCTTCGAGACCGGCTCGGGCAAGTCTCGCAAGAAGGAACGTAGGGCCGGCTCTCCAGCCGGCCCCGGCCGACTGGAGAGTCGGCCCTACGTTTTACCCCACATCACCCCTTCGAAGGCCTGGCTTCCCCAGTTCGCGAGCACGCTGCGCCTCGAGCTGCGCATGGTGCTGACCAGCATCCCCTTCCTGGTCATCCTCTTCCTTTCGCTGGCCAACGTCACCGGCGGGGCGGTGGAGAGCGGGTCGATCTTCAACACGAAGACCTATCCGGTCACCGGGCAGATGCTCTCCGCCATCGACAGCGGCTTCGTCTTCTTCGCCATCCTGGTCCTGGCCTACTACGCGGGCGAGATCGTCTTCCGGGAGCGGCAGGCGAAGATGAACGAGGTGGTGGACGCGACGCCGGTGCCGACGTCCGCCATGTGGGCCGGCAAGCTCGCCGCCCTCTGGACCGCCGCCGTCTTCCTCCTCGGCGCGGCGATGCTGGCCACGGTGCTGGTGCAGACGGCCAAGGGCTACCACAACTATGAATTCGGCCTCTACCTGCGCGGCCTCTTCCTGGTCACCGGCGTGCGGGTGCTGATGGTGGCCACGCTCGCCTTCGTCCTGCAGGCGCTGACGAACAACAAGTACGTCGGCTTCCTGCTGATGCTCCTCTACTTCGTCAGCCTCTTCGTCCTGCCGGCGATGCACTTCGAGCATCACCTCTACCGCTTCCCCTCCGCGCCGAACGCGCCGTACTCGGACATGAACGGCTTCGGCCACTTCGTGAAGCCGCTGGCCTGGTTCGACCTCTACTGGCTGCTCTTCTGCGGCCTGCTCCTTTTCGTCGCGCACATGCTCTGGGTGCGCGGCACGGAGACGCGTTTCGTCCGCCGGCTGAAGATCGGCACGGCCCGCTTCGGCGCGCCGGCCAGGGTCGCCCTCGCCGCGGTGGCCATCGCCTTCGCCGGCACCGGCTGCTACATCTACTACAACACGAACGTCCTCAACCCCTACCGCACCGCGGAGGACGGCGAGCGGCGGCAGGCCGAGTACGAGAAGCGGTACCGCAAGTACGCGAACATCGCCCAGCCGCGCATCACGGACGTGCAGGCGGACGTCGACCTCTTCCCCGAGCGGCGCGGCGTGAGCATCCGCGGCACGTACCAGCTGATCAACCGCGGCGGCGCGCCGATCGCGGACGTGCACATCATCATGAGCCCGGACGTCCGGGACTACACGGTCTCCATCCCCGGCGCCGCCGTGCAGATGGCGGACCGGGAGCGCAACTACACCATCTACCGTCTGGCCCAGCCGCTCGCGCCGGGCGCCACGCTGCCGATGCGCTTCACGGTGAGCGTGGAGAACCGCGGCTTCGTCAACGGCAACTCGAACATCGACCTGCTGGCCAACGGCACCTTCATCAACAACCAGGCGTACTTTCCGCACATCGGCTACCAGAACGGCAACGAGCTGCAGGACCGCAACAAGCGGCGCAAGTATGGCCTGCCGCCGGCGCAGCGCTTCCCCAAGATCGACGACCCGGTGGCGCGCAACATCAACCAGCTCACCGGCGAGTCGGACTGGCTGAACCTCGACACCACGGTCAGCACGGCGCCGGACCAGATCGCCATCGCGCCCGGCTATCTGCAGAAGGAGTGGACGGCCAACGGCCGCCGCTACTTCCACTACAAGACCACCGCGCCCATCCTCGGTTTCTGGTCCTATCTCTCCGCCCGTTACGCGGTGAAGCGCGACCGCTGGCACGACGTGGCCATCGAGATCTACTACGACCCGAAGCACCCCTACAACGTCGACCGGATGATCCACGGGGTGAAGCGCTCGCTCGACTACTTCACCGCGAACTTCTCGCCGTACCAGCACAGCCAGGTGCGCATCCTGGAGTTCCCGCGCTACGCCCGCTTCGCCCAGTCCTTCCCGAACACGATCCCGTTCTCCGAGTCGATCGGCTTCATCGCCGACCTGCGCGATCCGAAGGACATCGACTATCCGTTCTACGTGACCGCGCACGAGGTGGGGCACCAGTGGTGGGCCCACCAGGTGATCGGCGCGCAGGTGCAGGGGACGACCATGATCACCGAGACGCTGGCCCAGTACTCGGCCCTGATGGTGATGGAGAAGGAGTACGGCCGGAACCAGATGCGCAAGTTCCTCCGCTATGAGCTGAACAGCTACCTGGCCGGCCGCGGCGGCGAGCTGGTGGCGGAGATGCCGCTGAAGCTCGTGGAAGACCAGGCGTACATCCACTACCGCAAGGGCTCGCTGGCCATGTACGCGCTGCGCGATGCCATCGGCGAGGAGAAGGTCAACGCCGCGCTGCGGTCCATCATCAGCAAGTGGGCCTTTCACGGACCGCCGTACGTCCGCACCGTGGAGCTGATCGAGGCCTTCCGCGCCGTGACGCCGCCCGAGCGGCAGTCGATGATCACCGACCTGTTCGAGACCATCACCCTCTACGACAACAAGACGACCGAGGCGAAGGCGACGAAGCTGCCGGACGGCCGCTACAAGGTCACGTTCACGGTGGAATCGAAGAAGCTGCGCGCGGACGGCGCGGGCAACGAGAAGCCGGTGCCGGTGGACGAGTGGCTGGACATCGGCGTGCTGGCCGGTCCGGACGACGAGCAGGTGCTGGCCCTGGAGAAGCGCCACCTCACCCAGCCGAAGGCGACGTACGAGCTGATCGTGAAGTCCAAGCCGGGGAAGGCGGGCATCGATCCGCTGAACAAGCTGATCGACCGCAATCCGGAGGACAACGTGAAAACCGTTGAATGACATGAAGGACGCGATCGGCGATCAGCGATCAGGAGAACCTGGCGCAGTCCCGACGCATCACGGCGTTCTCCTGATCGCCGATCGCTGATCGCCCATCGCCCGGATGTGGCATCCTGAGCGGGCCATGGATGCCCGCGCCTTCGCCTTCCTCCGCGACCTCGCCGCAAGCGAAGCCGTGCCGGTGCGGGTGCGCGGGGACTGCATGTCGCCCCTGATCGCGGCGGGCGCCGAGGTTCCGGTGCGCCGCCGCGCTTTGTATCTGCCCGGGGACGTGATCGTGTTCCGCACGAACGCCGGCGATCTCGCCGCGCACCGCGTCCTGGGCTACCGCGCGAAGGGTCTGGTGACGGCGGGGGACCATTGTTCCGCACACGATGCGCCGGTGGCTCGCGCACAGATCGTGGGAGCCGTCGATTCTTTGACCGTCGGCGGCGCCGCCCGCCTGCGCGCCCTCGGACGCTTCGCTGCCATCGTCGCCCGGAGAGTGCGGCGTTGACGGCTTTCGGCGGGCAGTTCCTCCGCTCCCCTGCCCTCTTCCCCGCGCGCATCGCCGGGGAGACGTTCGGCTCCGCGTCGTTTGCGCTGGACCTGCCG
>DASYMJ010000350.1:0-11255 GCA_036009105.1 Thermoanaerobaculia bacterium
CTTCCGCCCGCCCGCCGTGCCGAACGGCAAGCCGACGTTCAACCGGGAGGTGGTGCGCATCTTTCAGCAGAACTGCCAGTCCTGCCACCATCCGGGAGACATCGCGCCGTTCTCGCTCATGACCTACGCCGATGCGTTCCCGTACCGGCTGCAGATCAAGCTGATGACGCAGTCGCGGGAGATGCCGCCCTGGAAGGCGACCGCCGGCTGCGGCGAGTTCGACGCGGCGCGCGTGCTCTCCACGTCCGACATCGAGACGATCAAGCAGTGGGTGGACGGCGGCGCGCCGGAAGGCAGCAAGGCCGACATGCCGCCCGCCCTGCAGTTCACCAGCAGCTGGACCCTCGGGCAGCCGGACATGGTCCTCTCCAGCCCCGAGCCCTACACGCCGCCCGCGACGGGCGACATCTACCGCTGCTTCACCCTCCCCACCAACCTGCCGGCCGACTCCTACGTCTCGGCCATCGACATCCATCCCGGCGACCGGGAGACCGTGCACCACGTCATCGCCTACATCGACACGACCGGCGACTCGGTCGCGCTCGACGAGAAGGATCCCGGCCCCGGCTACACCTCGTTCGGCGGCCCCGGCTTCGCCATCGTGAACGCGAACGCCGCCACGCTCGGCGGCTGGGTGCCCGGCGCGCGGCCGTTCACCCTGCCGGACGGCATCGCCTACTCGCTCCCCGCGAACTCGCGGGTGGTGCTGCAGGTGCACTACCACCCGCATCACGGCCAGCCGCTGCCCGACCGCACCGAGATCGGCATCTACTTCGCGAAGAAGAAGCCGAAGCAGCTGCTGCGCATCCTCCCGGTGATCAACCAGACGTTCACCATCCCCCCGAACAACGCGAACTACGAGGTGAAGGCGTCCTTCCCCATCCCCGTGCCGGTGGATACACACCTCTGGATCGTCGCGCCGCACATGCATCTGCTGGGGCGGAAGATGAAGGTGGAGGCGACGCTCCCCAACGGCTCGAAGCAGTGCCTGATCAACATCGACGACTGGGACTTCAACTGGCAGGGGATGTACCTCTACAAAGGCGGCCTGGCCATGCCCGCCTTCACCCGCTACAGCCTCACCGCGTACTACGACAACTCGGACGGCAACTTCCGCAACCCGAACTCGCCGCCCAAGGCGGTGTCGTGGGGCGAGCAGACCACGGACGAGATGTGCATCGCCTTCCTCGGCATCACCTTCGACGCCGAGGACCTGACCAGGGGGAAGGTGATGGACGCGAGCTGGATGCTGCAGCGGTAGACCGTCGGCGCCCCCCGGCGGGGGTACAATCTTTCCCTCCCTCATGAACGACAGCCGTCTGCGCTTCGACCTCGCGGTGCAACGGAGCCGGATGCTTGTCTACACGGCGGGCTGCGGCACGGCGCTGATCGGGCGGGCCCTCGGCGCGTTCCCGGTGCGCATCGACGTCGTGCTCGGCCTCTGGATCGGCTCCTGCGCCATCTCCGCGGTCCTGTACGCGCTCGCCTCGCGCGGCGTCGATCACCGGGCGGTCTTCGTCCTCTCCGCCGCCACCGACGTCGTGGTCACCACCGTCGGCGTCTACGCCACGGGCGGCATCGGCAGCCCGTGGTTCATCTGGTACCTCCCCTGCTCCGCCTCGGCGGCGTTCGTCTCCGGCAAGCGCGCCGCCATCGCGGTGAGCATCGTCAACTGCCTGGCCTATCTCGGCGTGTTGATGTTCATGGGCCAGGCGACGCTGATCGACCACGCCTTCCTCATCGCGCTGGCCCGGATGATCTTCCTGGTCGGCGCGTCGTGGTTCTTCCTGGCCGGAATCGCCAACCTGCAGGAGAAGCGGCTGCGCATCCGCCAGCTGGAGCAGGAGGAGAGCGAGCAGCTGGACGAGTTGCGCCGCATGGCCACCGCGCTGGCCGAGGCGAACCGGCGGATCCAGGATGCGGACCGGTTGAAGTCGCAGTTCCTGGCCAACATGAGCCACGAGCTGCGCACGCCGATGAACTCCATCATCGGCTTCTCCGAGATCCTGGTGGAGCGGCTGGAGAACAAGGTCGAGGAGAAGCACCTCAGCTTCCTGCGCCACATCCTCGCCTCGGGGCAGCACCTGCTCAGCATCATCAACGACATCCTCGACCTCTCCAAGATCGAGGCCGGGAAGATGGAGATCTACCCGGAGTACTTCGCCATCCAGCCGGTGATCGAGAGCGTCTGCCACGTCATGCGCGGGATGTCGAAGACGATTCCGACGTTCCGGACGGACATCCCGAACGACCTGCCGCAGATCGAGACGGACCTGGCGAAGTTCAAGCAGATCCTCTTCAACCTCCTGTCGAACGCGGCGAAGTTCTCGCCGCCCGGCTCGCCCATCGTCGTCTCCGCGCGCTACATCGGCACGAACGAGGAGGACGGCACGATCACCATCTCGGTGGCCGATCAGGGCATCGGCATCGATCCGCGCCATCACGAGCTGATCTTCGAGGAGTTCCGCCAAGTGGACGGCACCGCGAAGCGCGAGTTCGGCGGCACGGGCCTCGGCCTCGCGCTGGTCAAGAAGTTCGCGGAGCTGCAGGGCGGCTCCGTGCGGGTGGACAGCGCGCCCGGCCGGGGCAGCACGTTCTCTTTCACGCTGCCGGTGCGCTCGCGCGCGGCCGTGGTGAGCCGCGGCGCGGAGCTGGCGGCGGACATGGAGCAGCGCGTCGCCGACCGGGTGCTGGTGGTGGAAGACGATGCGAACGCGTACGACCTCATCGCCTCGGCGCTCGGCTCGGCCGGCTTCCTCTGCCTCCGTGCGCGGCACGGCGAAGAGGCGCTGAAGCTCGCCCGCGAGGCGCAGCCGGTCGCCGTGACGCTGGACCTCGTGCTGCCCGGCATCGACGGCTGGGAGGTGCTCAAGCGGCTCAAGACCACGCCCGAGACGTGCGACATCCCGGTAGTGATCATCTCCATGGTCGACAACCGCGAGCTGGGCGTAGCCCTCGGCGCGGACGACTACTTCGTCAAGCCGGTCGACCGCGACCGCCTGCTCTCACGCCTGCGCGAGGTCTGCGCCTCCCGCCCCCGCCCCCGCCTCCTGCTCATCGATGACGACGCGGCCGTGCACTCCCTCCTCGGCGAAGAGCTGGCCGGCTACGCGCTGGACAGCGCCTACTCCGGTGAGGAGGGCCTGCGCTCCGCGCGCGCCAATGCGCCGGACGCGATCATCCTCGACCTGATGATGCCCGGCATGAGCGGCTTCGAAGTGGCCGACTCGCTCAAGGAGCATCCCGGCACGGCGAACATCCCCATCCTCGTGCTGACCTCCAAGGACATCTCCGCCGACGAACGCCGCGAGCTGCAGAAGAAGGTGACGACGTTTGTGCAGAAGGGAAAAAGCGCGAAGGAGCAGCTGCTCCGGGAGATCACGCGGTTGCGGCGGGTGTAGGGCCGGCTCTCCAGCCGGCCGTCGTCAACGGATAGCTGGGCCGGCTGGAGAGCCGGCCCTACATTGAATATGCCGCGCGGGCGATTTTGGCGATCGCCGCTTCCCGCGCCTCGTCCGTCGCCTTGCCGCCTTTCGTGAAGACCACCAGCACGAGCTGGCGACCGTCCGGCTTGGTGATCAGGCCGGCGTCGTTGATGACCAGGGGCATGGAGCCGGTCTTGTGCGCGAGCTGAGCCTCGGCGGGAATGCCGGCGCGGATGCGATTGAGGCCGGTCTTCGTCTCCGTCATCGCGCGCAGGAGCACCTCGTGGCTCTCCGCGCTGAGGCCGTCCTCCGACTTGGCCAGCTTCACCAGGAGGTCGGCCATGGCAGCGGGCGTGGCGGTGTCGCGGACGTCTTTCACATACGCCTTGGCGCCCTTCGCTTCGATGTCGGCCGCGATGTCGCGCTCGCGGCGGTCGATGCGGATGTTCTGCACGCCGAGCTCCCGCATCCGCTTGGTCACCACGGGGCCGCCGCCGGCGAGGTCGAGCAGGTAATCGGACGCGGTGTTGTCGCTCACGCTGACCATCTGCTGCAGCAGCGCGCCGACGGTCGTCTTGATCGGCTTCCCGTTCGCCGCGTCCCGCAAGGGGCTCCAGCCGGGGGCGAAACGGTCGGGCGTGATCGTCGCGTCATCGGTGAGGAAGACCTTCCCCTCATCCACCTGCCTCAGCACGGTCAGGGCGATGGGGAGCTTATAGACGCTGCCCATGGGAAAGCGCTCGTCGCCGCGGACGAGGGTGCGCGTGCCGCCCGGCAGGTCGACGACGGCGATGCCGGCCGTGCTGCCCAGAGGCTGCACGATCGCGGCGAGCTGTTGGCGGAGGGTGGCCGCAAGGAGGATCGAGGCGAGCAACATCCGCGCATTGTCGCTGAAAACGAAAGGGCCGGCTGCAAGAGCCGGCCCTTCGTTGCTGCTCGGAGAGAGAGGAGTTACGGCCGGCGACGCTGCGTCGGCACCGGGGTAGTGGTGAACGTGGTGGTCGGCGCCGGCGGCTGCTTGTCGGACACCGTGACGTTGGTGTTCGCGTCCGTCAGGTTGCCGGTGACGTCGGAGCAGCGGACGGCGATGGTGTAGACGCGGTCCACCCGGCCCTTCGTCGCTCCGAGGAGGTCGACGGAGAGATCGCCGGTGATCCGATAGTCGCCTTCGACCGGCTCGTTGCCGGTCACGCCGGTGATGGCGCACTTCGGCTGCGGGTCGACCGTGTCGAACGTTTCGGCGGTGAGGCGGATGGAGTTCATCAGACCGTTCGGCTGGATCCAGTTCGGCTGGGCGAAGAGGCCGGAGACGATCGGACCGATGGTGTCGACGACGTTGACCTGGAAGCGGTCGCTGGCCGTGGCGCCGGAGCGCTCGGTGGCGGTGCAGGTCACCAGCGTCGCGCCGAGGGAGAAGAACGAGCCGGACGGCGTGTCGCACTTGATGCTGGGGTTCGGATCATTGGGGCTGGCGGCGGTCACATCGAAGCTGACGCGCGATCCCTTCGAGGTCTCGGCCTCGGCGGTCACGCCGGCCGGGACGTTGATCACGAGCTTGCTGAAGAGGACCGTCACATCGAACGAGCCGCCGCCGAGGTTCAGCGCGGCGTCCGTCGCGGTGCAGGTGACGGTGGTCTTGCCGACCGGGAAGAGGCTGCCCGAGGCCGGCAGGCAGGAAGGCGCGATGGCGCCGTCGATGTCGTCGGAGGCGGTCACGTCATACTTCACAGTAGCGCCGCGGGAGTCGACCGCGTCGACCGCGAACGAGCGCGGCACGGTCACGATCGGGTTGCCGCCGTCGAAGACGGTGATGGCGAAGTCGCCGGTCACCCGCTCGCCGAGGTTGTTGCTGGCGACGCAGTTGACCTTCGTGGTGCCGAGAGAGAAGAGCGAGCCGGTCTTCGGCGCGCAGTCGATCACCGGGGACGGATCGTCGCCGCCGAACGCGGAGACGTCGTACTTGACGAACTCTCCACCGCGGTTCGGGGCACGGACGGCGATCAGTTCCGGCATCTGGAGCTGCAGCGTGAGCTTGTTCGGGTCGACGACTTTGAAGCTGGCCGGCGCGGTGTCACCCGTGCCGCCGTGGACGACGAGCGTGTAATTGCCCGCCTTGTTGATGATCTCCACCGGCACCCAGGCGATCACGCCGCCATTGAATGTGGCGTTGATCGGAAGGTCGAAGGTGCCGGCAGGGCCGGACCAGGTGACCGAATTGCCCAAGCCAGTGCCGTTGATCGTGGCGAAATACTCGCCGCTACCCACGATCACCGAGTTGGGTGAGACCGAAGTTATGGTCCCGGCGCTCAGACTGACTGCCGCCAGGAACACGAATACCGTAGAAAGGATGCGCATTCGCATTCGTTTTTGCCTCCACCCGATTTGCGCCGCCCCCGGGATTGGATGGGGCGCGTTTGCGGGAACCGATTTATCAGACGCCGTAACGTAGGGCCGCTTTCGCGTTCCTTCTGTGATGCAGGCCACAAACCGGTTACGGGGAACGAAACGGGCGATCATAACCGGTCATCTCGACATATCCGTCGCCTTTTACGGCGATTCCGTTGAATTGGCCGGAGATATCGACCGCTCCCTCCCAGTAGGTCACGCCCGTCGAGCCCTTCGTGATCAACTCCTGATCCCGCAACAACGGGTCGAGGGTCAGAAGAATGCCCAGCCGCGGCAGCATCACGCGCCATCCCATCGGGTACGTCGCACCGCTTCGGGGCGAGCGCCAGCGCGAGAGCGCCTCGATCTTCATCTGATCGTGCTTCAGCGGGACCACCTCCCCCTCGCTGGTGATGAGGGAGCCGGAGGAGGTCAGGTCCGGCGTGCCGTCCGCGCGGCGGATCACGTACAACATCAGCTCCGTCTCGTTGTCCAGCTGGATGGCGTACCAGTCCCACCCCTGCTGCCCCTCGCGCAGCGCCGAGCTGCCGAACTCGTGGTCCATCCAGGCCAGGCCGCGGCAGCGGCGGCCGTTCACCGTGCCGGTGACCTCGAGACGGGTCATGGAGTAGTAGTGCGAGGCGTAGCCTTCCACCGGCGCCTTGATGCTGATGCCGTTCTCGCCATGCACGGCTGGCGGCTTGGAGGTGACGAGCGTCAGGTCGACCGCATCGCTGCCCGCTGCGGCGGTCAACCGCCAGGAGCCGTCCGGCGCGGTCCAGGCGCGCCACCCTTCGTTGAAGACGTCGAGATGGCCGCTCGCCGCCTGGGCGGTGAACGGCGAGTCGCGGCTCAGCTTCTCGTAGTAGCGGAACTTCCCGGCCGAAATGTCGGTGAGCGCGAAGTGTGCGAGGGCCACGTGTCGCAGGTCCCAGCGGTTTCCGATCGGCGCGGTGGAGACGCCGACGCGGAAGAACGTGACCTCGAAGCCGTAGCGGCGGCCGTCCTCCGCGGTGAGGTGGCCGGTGTAGTACCACCATTCGGTGCGGTAGCCGTCATGGCTGCCGTGATCGCGCGGAAAGGCGAGCTCGTAGCCGGGGAGGGCGAGGAGGAAACCGTCCTTCCCCGCGCGGTCCGCCCCCCGCGCGGCGGAAGCGAGCAGGAGCAGCACGGCCAATACGCGTTTTGCTTTCCGCATGATCGGGCAGGGATAATAGCCGCCTCTCATGGCCGAGCAGCCCGTCGTCCCCTCCCGCGCTCGCTTCCGCACTCTCGCGGCTGAGGCTTCCATCCCCATCGAGGCGGACGACCTGGCGGCGCTGGCCAGGCGCTACGCCGATCAGGGGATGTACGACGAGGCGATCCACCTCTACGAGATGGCGGAGAAGCTCAAGCCGGGCTCCGTGGCGCTGCGCATCAACCTGGCCCGGGTCCGCGACCTCAAGCAGGCCGCCGAGGAGGTGCGCTTCGCGAGCGTGCGCCAGGAAGTGGCGGCCGACCGGGCGCGCGACGAGGTCGACTCCTCCCAATACGTCGGCCTGGCCCAGTACTACATGGCCAAGGACCAGACCTCCAAGGCCATCGAGCTGCTGGAGATCGCCAAGCTCAAGACCCCCAACAACTACCGCCCCTTCGAGATCCTGGGGCGCCTCTACTACTCGCAGGGCGAGTGGGAGCCGGCGCACGAGGAGATCGGCTGTGCGCGCAAGCTCAACCCGTTCGACCGCGGCCTCGCCGAGATCGCCGGCCGGGTGGAGTTCGAGCTCAAGAACTTCGAGCAGTCTCTCAATTCGTTCGTCGATGCGTTCCTCCTCGCCACCGATCAGAAAGGGGAGTCGACCGAGCCGACGCGGC
Organism: Thermoanaerobaculia bacterium; assembly: GCA_036009105.1. GTDB lineage: Bacteria > Acidobacteriota > Thermoanaerobaculia > Gp7-AA8 > Gp7-AA8 > JAFAVZ01. The sequence continues at coordinate 7,665 of DASYMJ010000350.1, forward strand.
GGATGATCAATACGCTCAAGCGCATCCTCAACCTGGAGACCAGGGACCTCAACGTCCGGATCAAGGAGCGGGTGGAGCACCTGCAGCTCTGCACCGAGCGGCTCGAGCTGCGGAAGGAGAACCTCTTCCGCCTGGAGAGCCGCAAGGACCTGAAAGACATCCTGCAGAAGATCACCCGCGCGGCGGAGAAGCGGGACGACCTGATCACCATCGCCGCCGACCTGCGCAAGCTGCAGGTCTTCCAGCACATGAAGGACGAGCAGGTCTTCCGCCTCTCCAAGTTCGCGCGGGTGGACGGCTACCCGGCCGGCGACTACGTCTTCCGCGAGGACGAGAAGTCGATGGACTTCTATGTGGTGAAGGACGGCCGGGTGGAGATCCGCAAGGAGACCCCCTTCGGCGCGCAGATCCTCGGCGCGCTCACAACCGACACGATCTTCGGCGAGATGAATTTCATCGACCGCACGCACCGCTCCAGCGACGCGCTGGCCGTCGACAACTCCGCCTGTTACACGTTCTCCTTCAGCGCCCTCGACCAGATGATGGACGAGGACAAGGAAATGGCCGTCGGCCTGCACTGGGCCTTCTGGCGCTCGCTCACCGAGAAGGTGCGCGACGCGAACGAGCAGCTCAAGCTTTTCTTCCAGGAGGACGCGAAGAAGGGCGGCGGGCGGAAGCGCGCGGAAGGGAAGCGGGAGACCCAGCAGGTGACGGTCAAGTCGGAGGACAAGGTCGACCTGTTCAAGGAGCGCGGCCTCTCCGCCGCGGAGATGAAGCTGCTGGCCACGTTCTCCAGCGAGGAGCGCTTCCGCGACGGGTCGATGATCTTCCGGGAGGGGGACAAGGGCGACAAGCTCTTCATCGTGCTCGACGGGCGCGTGCGCATCTCGAAGTTCATCCCCGGCGTGGGCGAGGAGGCGCTCACGGTGCTCGACCGCGGCGACTTCTTCGGCGAGATGGCCCTCATTGACGAGAAGCCGCGCTCGGCCGACGCCAAGGCGCACGAGATCGACGCGACGGTGCTCTCCATCGACCGGGCCACGCTCAACGAGATCCTCTCCATGGATCCGCACGCCTCGCTGCAGTTCCTCAACCTGCTCTGCCGGATGATCAGCCGCCGCCTGCGCGAGATCAACGACAAGATCGTGCAGTGGAAGTACATGAGCGGCGGGTTCTGACGCGCCGTGTTCGCCCTCGCCTTCCTCGCCGCGTTCCTCGCCCTGTGGGGCATGTTCTACGCGCTGCTGCCGCTGCTGCGCTACGCCGGCCGCCGGGTGGCGCATTCCGCGGCGAAGCTCTCCATCCGCTTCCCGCGCTTCGAGCGGGTGACGAAGGCCACTTACCTGCCCGTCCTCCTCATCATCGTGGCCGGCGCGGCGATCACGATGTGGGCCGGCGACGCGTTTCTGGACGTGGCGGAGCTGGTGCACGACCGCAGCCCGCTGCTGCAGCAGATCGACTTCAACGCGCACACCTTCGCGACGCAGTACCGGAGCGCGGGGGCGACGTCGTTCTTCGTCGCGCTCTCGACGGTCGGCGGCCCGGTCGGCATCGGCGTGATCCTCACCCTCGCCTGCATCGTGCTGGCCATCCGCCGCCGCTGGCGCTGGGCCGCCTATCTCGCCGTCACCGCGGCGGGCGGCGGGCTGCTGGACATGGAGCTGAAGCTTTACTTCGCCCGGGCCCGCCCCGCCCTGGCCGAGGCTCTGCGCCAGGCGCACGGCTACTCGTTCCCCAGCGGCCACGCCATGGGCTCCACGGTCGCCTTCGGCGCTTTCAGCTACCTCGCCCTGCGCATCATTCCGCGAACGCGCTGGAAGTCCGCGGCCCTCGCCCTCTTCGCCACGCTCATCCTCTTCGTCTCCCTCTCCCGCGTCTACCTCGGCGTGCATTGGGTGTCGGATGTGGGCGCCGGGATCGTCGCCGGAACGCTGTGGGTGACGGCGACCACGGTGGCGTACGAGACCTTCCGGAGGGTGCGGGCGATCCGGGCGGTGCGGGCGCGCGCCGCGGTTACACCGTCTTCCGGTCCTCCGACCTCGTGACCCGCGGCGTGTAGAGCTCGCGCACCATCTGGCCCACGGTCTGCCGGTTCAGCGCGGTGGTGATGCTCGTCTGCAGGCGGCCGAAGAGGTCCGTCACCAGGCCGCGCTCGCGGTCGTCCTCGCCGAGGTCGGGGACGAGGCGGTTGCTCCCCTCCACCATGTGCACGACCTCCTCCACCGTGATGCGGTCGGGATCGCAGGCGGGGAGATAGCCGGTCCACTCGCCGCCCACCCCCTTCACCAGCCTGGCATCCTCCAGCTTGTGCAGCACGCGGAGCATCTGCTGGTCGGTGGTGCCGAACTGCTCGGCCAGGCGGTATGACGACGGAGCGTCCTCGCGGCGCTCGAAGCGGCGGGCGATCTCGATCATGCCGCGCAGCGCAAAGTAGGTGTCGAAGCGCGGGTCGTCCTCGATCTGCTGCTCGCTGGCGCGGAGGACGCCGTAGAGGTTCTGCCAGACGTAGCTGATCTCCACCCCGAGCAGGATCACCACCCACATCACTTCGATGGCGATGAGGAAGATGACGGCCAATCCGACCGAGCCGTAGATCAGGTTGAAGCGGCCGTGGAAGAGGTGGTCGGCGTAAATGCCGAAGCCCCAGCGCACCAGGGTGAAGAGGAGCGTCGTGATGAGCGCGCCGATGGCCGCGGCGCTGAGCTTCACGTGCGCGGAGGGGACCAGCCAGAACAGCATCATGAAGGCGATGTAGAGGACGACCACGGGGAAGATTTTGAAGATGATGTCCTGCCGGAAAATCACGCGCAGGTAACGGTTCTTCTCCAGCATGGCCGTGGTGGTGAAGGAGAGGCCCATGAGCAGCGGGCCCCAGAAGAAGAGCATGGTGAAGGCGATGATCTTCGGCCGGTAGCCGCGGACGCTGCGCACCTTCCAGATCTGATTGATGGTGGCCTCGACGGCCAGGAAGAGGCGGAAGGCGACCACCATGAAGACGATGGCGCCCAGGGTGGAGGCGGCGGAGGCGTTCTCGGCGAAGTGGGCCAGGTGGTAGTTCAGCTGCGGCGACTGGTAAGGGATGACCACGTTGAGGATGCTGTCGATCTGCGACTGGAAGTTGGGGAAGATGTTGCGGAAGTACTGCTGCAGGACCTGGGTGAAGGCGACGAGCAGGGGGATGAGGGAAAGAAGGGTGGTGTAGGCCAGCGCCGCCGCGCGGTTGGACCCTTCGATCTGGTAGAACTCGCGGGCGATCTCGCGCACGAAAAGGAAGAACTCGACGGTGATGATGCGCGCCTTGGCCCGCCCGTGCGCCTCGCGCCGATAGACCAGCACCGCCGGGTCGGTGAGCCACGACCAGATGATGTTGCGTGCCCGGAGCAGCTTCGCTACCAGCGCGGGCAACCGCCCTTGTGGACGGGCAGGACCCTCGTCTGCCATGGCTCAACTATATGCGAGGGGCGGGCCGGGGCGCGCGGAGGGGCGATCAGCGAGCGGCGGGCGGGGGCGTAGGGCCGGCTCTCAGCCGGCCCAGATCGCGGCATACCGGATCCGCCACCATTGGGCCGGTTGAGAACCGGCCCTACGCCC